>NZ_JBSGIT010000008.1:109758-213678 GCF_053605205.1 Gordonia sp. NPDC003950
GCACAACAGCCCGCACCATTCGGTCCCGCCCGGCCGGGACCGGGTTTCGGTGCCCAGGGCCCGAACATCGCCGGCGCGCCGGTCCGTGCCGCAGTGGGCGGTGGGATCATCGCGGTGCTCGCGGTGATCCTCATCTTCGTGTTCTGGCCGGTGGCGATCTTGCTGTTCATCGTGGCCGGCGTGTACGCCTTCTTCCTGGCCACCGGAATGCCGATGGCCGCGGGCCCGCAGACGACGATCGCCCACGCGGCATATGCGTGGCGCTCGGTGATCGCCCCGGCATTCGGCGGACGATCGACGCCGAACCCGGCGCATCCCGGACCGAACCCGGTATATCCCGGCCCGAACCCGATGACGCCCAACTCGATGGCATCCGACCCGATGTCCCCGAACCCGGTCGCGCCTGCGCCTGCGACGCCGGCGCATCCGTATACGGCCGCGCAGGCATCCAATCCGGGCACCGACCCGCAGGTCCTCTCGCAGATCGCGGCCGCCGCACCGGAGTTGCGGGTGCTGGTGGCCAACAATCCGGCGACCTACCCGGGGTTGCTGGACTGGCTCGACACCTACGGCGACGCGCAGGTCAAGGCGGCCGTCGCACAGCGTCGCGGCAGCTTCTGACTGCACACACCCCGCGACCAGGGAGTACCGTGCCGAGATGAGCATCCGACACCGGCGCCCGCGTGGCCTGCCGAGCGTGCTAACGGTGTGCGTGCTGACGGTGTGCGCGCTGACGGTGTGCGCGCTGCTCGCGCTCGGCACCGCCACCGCGTCGGCGCAACCGTCGCCATCGCAGCCCCTGCCGGTGACCTACGACTTCCTCTCCGGGATCTCCGCAGAGCTCGAGAACCCCGGTGGCTCGCTCCCCGGCACCAACGACTTCTCCTGCCGCCCGGCCGCGGCGCACCCGCGTCCGGTGATCCTGGTGCACGGCAGTGGTGGTGGGCGACAGACCAATTGGGCGACGATGGCGCCGGTGCTGGCCAACGCCGGCTACTGCGTGTTCGTCCCGACCTACGGCACGCTGGGCACCGTATGGCCGGCGTCGGCACTCGGTGGGCTCGGGCCGAAACCCGACAGTGCCTGGCAGCTCAAGGAATTCGTCGATCGGGTGCGTGCGGCCACCGGCAGCGATCAGGTCGACATCGTCGGTCACTCCCTCGGCACCGAGATCCCCACCTACTGGATGAAATACCTCGGCGGGCGCGGGCAGGTGGCGCACTATGTGTCGCTGGCCCCGTATTGGCGTCAGGGCCCCGACGACGATGACGCCCGCGGTGAGGCGATCGCGGAATTCCGTGCGCGCCTGGGCATTCCCGAACCGGTCCGGCCGTCGTGTCCGGAATGCTCACCGGCCCCGGCCGATCGGGATTTCAATCGTGCCGTGCGCGAGCCGACGCCATATCTGCCGGGCGTGCAGTACACCAACATCGTCACTCGCCACGACGAGATCGTCACACCCTATGACGTCGGGATACTCGACGGTCCCGCCGGTACGTCGGTCACCAACATCGTCGTACAGGACGGGTGCCCCGCCGATCATTCCGATCATCTGTCGATCGTGGCCAATCGGCGTTCGGCCGCACTCGTGCTGCGGGCGCTCGATCCGTCATCGGCCGTGCCGGTGCCCTGCGTGCCGGTGTCCCCGGTCACCGGCGGCTGATCGCCCCCGGCCAGGGCCGGCTAGGGCGCGGCGATATAGGTGGTCAGCACCCGAACGGCCGCGTCGACGGTGTGTTTCATCGCGGGTTCGTCGGCGGTCATGACGTATCCGAGCGTCATGCCGTCAGTGAGTGCGATGACCACCGGCGCGATCTCCTCCTCGGCGACCGCCCACCGGAATCTGCCCAGCCGTGCCCCCTCCCGCAGCATGCGCACCACCAATTGGGCGTAGCTGGTGTAGAGATATTGGGCGAGTGTTTCGAGTCCCGGGGTGCGACGGGCGTAGAGCCCCAACGAGATCAGCGCGTGTTCGCGGGTGGCGTTGCCGGCGACGTCCCCGGCGAACGCCTCGAACCCGGCACGCAACACCGCCTCCGCGGGCAACCCGGCCGGCGCGGACTCCGCCTCGAGCATCGTCACCCGCTCGGTGAGGGCCTCCAACTCCTGATTGATACCGAATTCCGCGACCGCGGCCAACAATTCATCGCGATTGTCGAAGGCATAGAACAGGCCCGACTGCGGGACACCCGCTTCGTCGGCAATGCGCCGCGTGGTGGCGCTCTCGACTCCTTCGCTTGCGATCACTCGCAACGTGGCCTCGATGGCGAGTCGGCGTCGCTCTGCGACACTCAACCGCATCTTTCTCCTCAGTTCTTCTCGGTGACGCGTGGACGCACGTCCAAAGCAATCCTAACTTTCACTGAGTGCTTCGTTTGGCGAGGTCGGCGTCGTTACATGCGTGCGGGCATGGGCCACCGCTTCGTCGAGGGTGGCCATGAGGTGGTTTTCGTGCCGCAATGAATCGATGACGCCCACGCCATTGAGCAGTCCCAGGTGTTCGGACTGGACGCCCTTGAGGATGACGGTGATTCCTCGCGATTCCAGATCGGTGACGATCTCGGCCAGTGTGTGGGCGCCGGTCGCATCGATCATCCCCAGATGCGACATGCGGATGATCACCACCGAGACCTTCGATCGGCCGGCTCCCTCGCTGATCGTCGAGGAGATCCGCTCGGCCGCACCGAAGAACATGGCACCGTCGAGGCGGAGCAGGGCGATGTGTTCATCGCCGGGCTGCGCCGGGCCGGGGAGTTCCTCGCGAGTGACGCTGGACCGGCGCGCGATTTGTCGCAGCGCGAAGAACGCGGCGACCACGATGCCGATCTGGACCGCCTCGATGAGGTCGAAACACACCGTGATCAGTGCGGTCACCACGAAGATGATGGCGTCGGACCGGGTGGAGCGCATGATCTTCCGGATCGTCGACGTCGAGATCATCCGGAAACAGGTGACCATCAACACGCCCGAGAGTGCGGCCAGCGGAATGGTCGCCACCGGGCCGGTGGCCAGGTACACCACGCCGAGCAGGAACAACGAGTGCACGATCGCCGACACCCGGGTGCGGGCACCGGAGCGCACGTTGACCGCGGTGCGGGCGATGGCGCCGGTGGCGGGCATGCCGCCGAAGAGACCCGACGCCACCGATGCCAGACCCTGCCCGGTCAGTTCGCGGTCGGGATCGTAGGGGCCCGTCGGCGACATCGTCGCGGCGACACGCGCCGATAGCAGCGATTCGATCGCGGCGAGCGCGGCGATGGCCAACGCCGCGCCGAAAAGTGATTGCAGCGCACCGGCATCGACGTGCGGCAGGGTCGGGGCCGGCAGATGGGAGGGCAGTTCGCCGATGGTGGCGACGTCGATGTGGGTGAACCGCACGACGAGGGTGACGACGATGATGGCGGTGAGCGATTCCGGGATCGCCCGGTGAACGCGGGGCAGTGCGACCATCAGCAGGGCGACGGCGGCCACCACCCCCAGGGTGCGGCCGGCGGCCGCCCAGTCGGCGTGCGCGGTGACCGTCCACGCCGCCGGCAGCGTTCGCTCACCCTTCGGTGGTGACGTCGCGAAGGCCGCCGGGATCTGCTGCAGGAAGATGATCACCGCGATACCGAGGGTGAAGCCCTCGATGACCGGCCACGGGATGAAGGTGACCGCCCGGCCGAGTCCGACGGCACCGGCGATCAGCACGATCAGCCCGGCGAGCACCGTCACCATCGCGATGCTCGCGAGACCGTGTTGGGCCACGATCGGCGCGAGGATCACCGCCATCGCTCCGGTGGGGCCGGACACCTGCACATGCGAACCGCCGAAGATCGCGGCCACCAGGCCGGCGACGACCGCGGTGATCAGCCCGGCCGCGGCGCCGACACCCGAGGAGATACCGAAGGCGAGTGCGAGGGGGAGTGCGACCACACCGACGGTGACACCGGAGACGATGTCGAGCTTCCACGACGAGCGCAGACCTGCGTAATCGCCGCGTCCCGGCAGCAGTCGCCGGACGCGGGAGATGAGCGGTGTCATGGCCGGCCGACGGGCGGCAGAGCGGAGATGGCGTCGAACTGATCGCGCTGGGCGCCGAGGGTGTCGTAGAGGAAGGTGCGGGCGATGAGCAGCAACTCGGAGATCTTGGGGTGGGCCAGCCGATAGAAGACGGCGTTGCCGGTGCGCGTCGAGGTCACCACGTGATGCCGTTTGAGCACGGCCAGATGCTGCGACATCGCGGTCGGCCCGATGTTGACGATCTTGAGCAGGTCACTGACCGCGGTGGGGTCGTCGCTGGCGCTGAGCACCTCGAGGACACGAATCCGGGCCGGGTGGGCGAGCGCCTTGAAGAGGTTGGCCTTGATCTCGTAAAGCGGCTGATCGGTTCCGGAGAAGCCGTTGGTGGTCATGAGGTCTCCTCGTGGCGGCGGATTCCGAAGCGAATACCGCGGACTTATGGATTACGCAAGTGCGAAATCCATCGTACGGCGGTTGGTGACAATCGCCAAACATGAGTGACGCGGATCGCGGCCGAACTCGCGGTGGAGTCCGAGTCGCGTGGGAGTCAGGAACGGGGCACGCGAACACCCACCAGGTGGGCGTCGGGATCGGGTGCCAGGCCGATCCCGGACCACGGCGAGCCCAGGGTCACGACCGCGTACGCCGACGTGGGGAATCGATCGATCTCGCCGTCGGGATCCAGGCTCAACGCCGTCGACGGCATACCCGGTTCGTGCCCGACGACGAGTACGGTCGCCGCGTCGGCCGGGACATGAATGCGGATCGCCTCGAAGATGTCGTCGGGAGTTCCGCCGTAGATCTCGTCGAGGAACTCCGTCGGGGCGTCGATACCGGTCCGTTGCAGGGTCTGGCGGGTGCGGGTGGCGCTCGAACACAGCACCGCATCGATGTGCAGGCCCTCGGTACGCATCCAGTCGCCGGCCAAGGCCGCCTCCAGGCGCCCACGGTCGGCCAGCGGCCGCTCATGATCACCGACGCCGGGCGGATATCCGGACTTGCCGTGCCGCATCAGGACCAGCGTGCGGGTGACCGAACTCACGCCACACCCCGCTCGGTGCGGCGCTCGCCGGAGCGGATTTCGGTCGACGCCGAACGCAACACCCGCGCGGTCGCACGCCACGCGGCCGCCTCCTGGCGATGGAAATCCGCGAGATCGTCGTCGCCGGCCGCCTGCGCCGCGTCCGCGAGGTCGTCGTACTCCCACGACTCGTCGAGGCAGTCGGTGATCACCGCGGGAATCAGCGTGTGATCGGCGCACACCGCGCCGATCGTGACGGCGTCGAGCGTCGCGAGGAGTTCCAATTCAGACCGCAACCGCATGACTCCAACCTACGAGCGACGCGCGCACGGATGCGGTAGCGACACCGCCCACCTCTCGGGAGACATGCCCTAGCCTGGTGGGCGTGCACTCCTGGCTCCCCGCGCTTCTCGCGGTTCTCGCGGCGCTGATGATCGCCGCCGGAACCGTGCTGCGTCAGCGCGCCTCCCGGGCGTCGGGGGCCATAACCAAGGGCTGGTGGCTGGGTGCGGGGATCGCGATCACCGGCTTCGCGCTGCAGGCCGGTGCGCTGGGCCTGGGGTCGATCCTGTTGGTGCAACCGCTGGTGGTGCTGGCGGTGCTCTTCGCGCTGCCGTTGGAGGCGTGGGCCGACCGACGGCATCCGGCACATCGCGAATGGGCGTGGGGTGGGGTGCTGGTGGCGTGCGTGGCCACGTTCCTGGTGATCGCGCGCCCGGAGCCGTCGATGCGCAGACCCCCAGATCTGGTGATCTGGGTGACCGTCGCCGCGGTGATCGGGGTGATCGTGGCCTGCGTGCTGTGTGCGGAACGCTCGACCCCGCACTACCGGGCCCTGTTCTACGGACTGGCCGCGGGCACCCTGTTCGGGGTGTCGGCGCTACTCATCAAGACGATCGTCTACCAGCTGTTTCATCACCCGGTGCACATGTTCACCCATCCGGAGATCTACCTGTTCGTGGTGGTCGCCGCGGGTGCGGTGATCGCTCAGCAGAAGGGCTTCGGGGCCGGCGATCTGCAGACCTCGTTCCCGGCGATGAACGTCATGGAGCCGGCGGTGGCGATGGTGCTCGGCGTGGTCCTGCTGGGGGAGAACCTCAAGGTGTCGACGACCACCGCACTGTTCCTCGGCGTCGTGCTCGCCGTGATGATCCGTGCGGTGGTCGAGTTGGCGAAGGAATCGGCGGTGCGTTGCGGGACCCTGCCGGACTCCGTCGGGGCGCCGTCGGTCAGGCGTTTACCGGAGCGATCACCGGAATCAGATCCTGGGCCCACTGGGCGGCCATCGCGCTCGGCTTGATCGCCGAGGAATTGTCGTGGCGGGCGTGCTCGCCGACCTGGGTGGCGCCGCGCGCGGTGAGTTTCTCGGCCATGATCTCGCCACCGCGGTTGAAGGTCTCGCCGTAGACGGTGTCGCCGAGTCCGAAGACGGCGAAACGTACACCGGTCAGGTCCGGGGCCACCTCGTCGAGTTCGGCCGCGAAGGGCTCGGCGCCGGTCGGCAGTTCGCCCTCGCCGTAGGTCGAGCAGATCACCACCAGAAAGTTCTCGGGATCGAGATCCTCGACCGCGAATTCGCTCATGTCGTAGATCGACGGGTCGTGGTCGGCGGCCAGGACGTCGGCGATGGCGTCGGCCACCAGTTCGCAGTTGCCGGTCTCGGTGCCGTAGAGGATGACGACGGACATGGTGACTCCTTCCGATGGATCGCGCGCAGGTCGCACAAACAGGGGCAAGGGTAGCCTCTTTTCCTGCCGAAATGCCATTGGACTTTGGTCACCCCTTGGCGCAATTACTTGGATGTCCTAGTATTGGTCGTGTCACGACCCCGATCAGAATTCAGGTGATCTCGCGGTGAGCGCATCCTCCACCACATCCATCCCGCACTACCTCAACGGCGCCAAGGTGGCCGCCGACGGCGGTCGCTTCGCCGACGTGTTCAATCCCAGCACCGGCCAGGTCGCCGCGCAGGTGCCCCTCGCCAGTACCGACGAGGTGGCCGCCGCCGTCGAGACCGCCAAGAAGGCGCAGAAGGAATGGGCGGCGTGGAACCCGCAGCGCCGCGCCCGGGTGCTGATGCGCTTCGTCGATCTGGTGAACAAGAACGCCGACGAGATCGCCACCACACTGTCCCTCGAGCACGGCAAGACCCACGCCGACGCCCTCGGCGACATCCAGCGGGGCATCGAGGTCATCGAGTTCGCCATTGGCATCCCGCACCTGATCAAGGGCGAGTTCACCGAGGGTGCCGGCACCGGCATCGACGTGCACTCGATTCGTCAGCCGCTCGGCGTCGTCGCCGGCATCACCCCGTTCAACTTCCCCGCCATGATCCCGCTGTGGAAGGCCGGACCGGCGCTGGCGTGTGGCAACGCCTTCATTCTCAAGCCCAGTGAGCGCGATCCGTCGGTGCCGGTGCGTCTGGCCGAATTGTTCACCGAGGCAGGACTTCCCGACGGCGTCTTTCAGGTCGTGCACGGCGACAAGGAGGCCGTCGACGCGCTGCTCACCCACCCCGACGTCAAGGCGCTGGGCTTCGTCGGCAGCTCCGACATCGCGCAGTACATCTACGAGACCTCGGCGGCTCACGGCAAGCGGTCGCAATGCTTCGGTGGCGCCAAGAACCACATGATCATCCTGCCCGACGCCAACCTTGATCAGGTCGTCGACGCGCTGATCGGCGCCGGTTACGGCAGTGCCGGCGAGCGCTGCATGGCCATCAGCGTTGCCGTTCCGGTGGGGGAGCAGACCGCAGAACGCCTGCGCACCAAGCTGATCGACAAGGTCAACGCGCTGCGCGTCGGGCATTCGCTCGATCCGAAGGCCGACTACGGCCCGCTGGTGACCGCCGCGGCGCTCGAGCGCGTGACCGGCTACATCGGCAAGGGCGTCGAGGAGGGCGCCGACCTCGTCATCGATGGTCGTGAGCGCACCAGCGATGAGCAGACCTACGGCGACGAGGACATCTCCAACGGCTTCTTCATCGGCCCGACCCTGTTCGACCATGTCACCAAGGACATGTCGATCTACACCGACGAGATCTTCGGCCCGGTGCTCGCGATCGTGCGTGCCGGTGACTACGAAGAGGCCCTCGCGCTGGCGTCGGATCACCAGTACGGCAATGGTGTTGCCATCTTCACCCAGGACGGCGACGCCGCCCGCGACTTCACCGCCCGCGTCGAGGTCGGCATGGTCGGCGTCAACGTGCCGATCCCGGTTCCGGTGGCCTACTACACCTTTGGTGGCTGGAAGCGCTCCGGCTTCGGTGACCTCAACCAGCACGGACCGGCGTCGATCCAGTTCTACACCAAGACCAAGACGGTCACCTCGCGCTGGCCGTCGGGCATCAAGGATGGCGCAGAGTTCGTCATCCCGACGATGGACTGAGGCCGTCACGTGACGACCTTCGCCGACGCGGGTCTCGACTCCGATGAACGGGTCATCGTCGAGACCGCGTCCGATTTCGCCGCCAAACGTCTTGCCCCCCATGCGCTTGCGTGGGACGCCGAGAATCACTTCCCGGTCGCCGAGTTGCGCGAGGCCGCGCAACTCGGCATGGGGGCCATCTACTGTTCCGAGGATGTCGGCGGTAGTGGCCTGCGCAGGCTGGACGGGGTGCGGATCTTCGAGCAGCTCGCCTACGCCGATCCGGCGGTGGCCGCGTTCCTGTCTATCCACAACATGTGCACCTGGATGGTCGACGCCTACGGCACCGACGAGCAACGCGCACAGTGGGTTCCGCGGTTGGCCGAGATGGACACGGTGGCCAGCTACTGCCTCACCGAGCCGGGTGCGGGGTCGGATGCGGCAGCGCTGGCGACCCGGGCCGAACGCGTCGGCGACGACTACGTCCTGACCGGGGTGAAGCAGTTCATCTCCGGGGCCGGCTCATCGGATCTGTATGTGATCATGGCCCGCACCGGTGACTCCGGACCCAAGGGGATCTCCACCTTCCTCGTCGAGAAGGATTCTGCGGGGCTGAGTTTCGGTGCGCAGGAGCACAAGATGGGCTGGCACGCCCAGCCCACCGCGCAGGTGATCCTCGACGAGGTGCGGGTACCCGCTGCCAACCTGCTCGGCGGCAAGGAGGGCATCGGTTTCGGTATCGCGATGAACGGCCTCAACGGTGGGCGGCTCAACATCGCGGCGTCGTCGCTCGGTGGTGCGCAGGCGGCCTTCGACAAGGCCGCCGAGTACGTCGCGTCGCGAAAGGCGTTCGGGTCCAACCTGATCGACGAACCCACCATTCGGTTCACGCTCGCCGACATGGCGACGTCGCTGCAGACGTCACGGCTGATGCTGTGGCATGCGGCCGGCGCACTCGATGCCGGGGCTGCCGACAAGGTGGAGCAGTGCGCGATGGCAAAACGCTATGTGACCGACGCGTGCTACACGGTCGCCGATCAGGCGCTGCAGTTGCACGGCGGCTACGGCTATCTGACCGAGTACGGAATCGAGAAAATCCTCCGGGATCTGCGTGTGCATCGCATTCTGGAGGGGACCAACGAGATCATGCGCGTTGTGGTGGGACGTTCCATCGCCGCGCGGCACGGCAACTGAATTCCTCGAGCAATCGACAAGGTGGAGATTCGACAATGACGACGATCGCTTTCCTCGGCCTCGGCAACATGGGTGGCCCGATGGCCGCCAACCTGGTCAAGGCCGGGCACACCGTGCACGGCTTCGACCCGGTGCCCGAAGCGGTGAAAACGGCGCAGGGCAACGGCATCGAGACCTTCCCGACCGCGGTCGAGGCGGTCGCCGTGGCGCAAGTGGTGATCACGATGCTGCCAAACGGCGGCATCGTCAAACAGCTCTATGACGAGATCCTGCCGGCAAGTGCCACCGGCACCCTGTTCATCGACAGTTCGACGATCTCGGTGGCCGACGCCCGGGAGATTCATCAGCGGGCCGCCGACGTCGGTTTCGCGCAGGTCGACGCGCCGGTCTCCGGTGGGGTCAAGGGTGCCACCGCAGGCACGCTGGCCTTCATGGTCGGTGGCACCGCAGAGGCCTTCGCCGAGTCGCGCACCATGCTGGACCCGATGGCGGGCAAGATCATTCACTGCGGTGACAGCGGTGCCGGTCAGGCGGCCAAGGTGTGCAACAACATGCTGCTGGCGGTGCAGCAGATCGCCGTCGGTGAGGCCTTCGTGCTGGCCGAGAAGCTGGGACTGAGCGATCAGGCGCTCTACGACGTCGTCACCGGCGCCACCGGAAACTGCTGGGCCATCGAGACCAACTGCCCGGTGCCCGGACCGCAACCCGGCTCGCCGGCCAACAACGAGTTCAAGCCGGGCTTCGCGACCGCCCTGATGAACAAGGACCTCGGCCTGGCGATGGACGCCATCGGCGACACCGGTGCCCGAGCCCCGTTGGGCACCCACGCCGCCCAGCTGTACAAGGCATTCGCCGAACAGCATGCCGGACTGGACTTCTCGGCGATCATCGAGACGCTCAAGTAACCCCGGATCACTGACAGCGCTCTCTCACGCGTTGACAGCGCTCGCCGACACGTTGATCGGCCGGTGGGGAGGGGCATTCACGTCGGTGGCCTGACACGCTTGCCCATTTCTAGACATTCCGCGAGTAGCGATTTGGCAAAATCCCAGGTCGCGGGGGTTGGTCTACCTGGCGAATGTCTAGAAATGGGCAAGCCCGCACTCTCCGTGCTCAGAAGTCCCCGGCCTGATGCCGCAATGACTGGATCGCCCCGACGAGGCCGGTGATCTGGCCGGGATCCATGCCGACGTTCGCGAACACCTCGCGATTGAGGGTGGCGGTGGCGTCCTCGACGGTGGAGCGGCCCAGGTCGGTGATCTCCACGAGGGTGGTGCGTCCGTCGGTGGGGTGGGGGAGTCGCCGCACCAGCTTGGCCTCCTCCAGTCGGCGGATGGCGTGGGTGACGCTGGTGACGTGGACCTGCAGACGGTCGCTCGCCTTGGTGATGGGCAGCGCACCCTGCTTCGAAAAGGCCAGCAGCCGAAGCAGTTCGAAGCGGGAGAAGGTCAAATCGTAGGGGCGCAGCGCGGTTTCGACGCGCGCCAGCAGGATCTGGTGGGCGCGCATCACCGAGGTCACCGCCACCATGCCGTCGGAGACGTCATCCCATCCGGCGGCGTCCCAGTTCGCCTTCGCCTCGGCGATGGGATCAAAACTCATGCTGCGCCCGGCCATGACGATCAGCCTAGGGCACGCCAGCCCGCGACCACCGCACTCCCGGCGGCGACGGGGTCGGCGTCGTCGGGAAATCGTCCGGCCAAGAGCAGCAATGACAGTCCGTGCACCTGCGCCCACAGCGACGCCGCGACGGTGGCCGGGTCGGCGGGCCGGAAGACGCCGGCGTCGATGGCCGCGGTCACGGCGTGCCGCAGCGGGGCCATCACCCGCGCCGACGCCGCCTCGGTCTCCTCGGACGGTTCGATGCCGACCGTGGACAATCCGAACATGAGCTCGTAGAGCCGCGGATTCTCCAGCGCCCACCCGACGTAGGCGATGCCCAGCGCGCTCACCGCGTCGTCCTCGCGCGTCGCAACCTCCTGGGCCGCCGCGAATTGCTCGAATGCGCGCACCAACACCGTCCGGGTCAATCCGTCCTTGCTGCCGAACAGCGAATAGACGGCGGTCGTCGACGTCCCGGCGGCCTGAGCGGCCGCGCGCACCGAGAGCCCGCCGACGCCGCTGTCGGCGACGATGCGGGTCGCCTCGTCGATCAGACGACTGCGCAGATCGTCGTCGTGCACCTTGGGTCTTGCCATGCGTCCCAGTGTTTCATAACATCGTTTCGTAACGACGTTACAGAACATGGGAGACGACATCATGGCCTGACCCGACGCCCGCCGGATGACCAGCACGATCCCGCCCGAGGGCACCACCCTCTTCCTCATCGGCATGAGCCTGCCGCGGCCGTGGCACCCACGCGCGTGGCTCGGCGTGTTCCTCGCGATGCCACGGATGCTGGTGTTCCTCAAGCGACATCCGGAGGCGGGTCTACTGTCGTCGCGCCTGTATGTCGGGTCGTCGATCATGGTGGTCTCGTACTGGCGCGGCGCCGAGGATGTCCGTCGCTTTGCCGCCGATCCCGACGCACCGCATCGCCCCGCGTGGCAGTGGTTCACCAAGCGCCACGCCGACACCAACGCCGTCGGGATATGGCATGAGACCTACGTGATCGGTGAGCACGAAACCATCTACGGCGGCATGCCGCCCCACGGACTCGCCGACGCGGTGGGTGCGCAACCGCTGGGCCCGGGCACGCGGACCTCGGCGCAGCGGGCGGAGCACAACCGGCGTTACGCGCTCGGCTGATGCTCGATGAGCATCTCGATCGCACCGACGATGGTGTCGATGAGGCCGGCGGCGGTGTGGTCGCCGAGTTCGCCGCGTTCCTCGTCGGAGCGCAGCATGATGATCGACTCGACGAGCCGGAACGGCAGCAGACACCGTTTGTCGGCCGGATCGCCGAGTACTTCGACGGTCAGCGACTCGTAGGCCTGCGCCAATTCTTCACGTGCGGAACGGAATTCGGCGTAGCGCTCGTCGGCGACCTCGGGCAGGAGGTACAGCGAGCCGAGGTTCCAGCGGGAGTCGACGAGTTGCCCGGCGTCATAGCGGGCGAGATCCAGCAGCCGGTCCATCGCCGGGTCGTCGCCGACGAGGAGTTCGCGGGCCCGTTCCAGTGACGGTACGACGGTGGCCTCGAGGAGGTCGGCGAGGATGTCGTCCTTGTTCTTGAAGTAGTGATACATCGAGGCCTGCCGGATGCCGACGGCCTCGGCGATCATCCGCGTCGACGTGCCGCTGTATCCGTGCCGGACGAAGAGTTCGGCGGAAGCGTCGAGAATCTCCTCGCGTGCCGTCGCCCCTCGCCTTTTCGGTTCGACGAGGCGCGGGCGCCCCGGACCGGCGCCGCGAGTGGATGACATGGCTCTACCCTAGGCCACGGCTGTAGGCCCACAGACGGACCGCAGGCGGTCCGCGCCCGGGGGCCGCCGCGTAACACGGATGTCACCGGGGTTTCCCGATTTGCAACATATCTATCATCTGATAGAAATAGCTCCACGGTTATCTATCAACCGACAGATAAAACGCTCAACGGGGAGCCCTCTCGAAGGACATCCACATGACCCTGGCCGCTTCCACACCATCCGCCACCCCCTCGCCCACCACCGGACACGACGCCGACGACCTGTCGGAATTCGGCTATGACCAGCAACTCCACCGATCCCTCGGCAAGTTCGCGTCGTTCGCCGCGGGCTTCTCGTTCGTCTCCATCCTGACCACCATCTTCCAGCTCTTCGGCCTCGGCTTCGGCTTCGGCGGACCGGCGTTCTTCTGGACCTGGCCGATCGTCTACGTCGGCCAACTCCTCGTCGCCCTCTGCTTCGCCGAGATCGCCGCCCGCTACCCACTGTCCGGGGCCATCTACCAGTGGTCCCGCCGCATGGGCGGGGAGGTGATCGGCTGGTTCGGTGGCTGGTTCATGATGATCGCGCAGATCGTCACCGCCTCCGCCGCCGCGATCGCCCTGCAGGTGGTGTTACCCAGTGTGTGGAGCGGTTTCCAGATCATCGGCGACGACCCGACGCTGACCAGCACCTCGGGCGCCGCGAACGCCGTGCTCCTCGGTTCGATCCTGCTCGTCATCGTGACCGCCATCAACTGCATCGGCGTCCGCTGGATGAGCCGTGTCAACAACATCGGCGTCACCTGCGAACTCGTCGGCGTCGTCGCCGTCATCCTCGCGCTGTTCACCCACGCCAAGCGCGGCCCCGACGTCGTCTTCGACACCGGCGTCCCCGGCCAGCAGCCCGGCTACATCTGGGCGTTCATCGTCTCCGGTCTGATGGCCGCCTACGTGATGGTCGGATTCGGCTCGGCCGGTGAACTCGCCGAGGAGACCCGCAACCCGCGTCGCGTCGCGCCCCGCACCATCCGGATGGCGCTGACCGTCTCCGCACTCGGCGGTGGCCTGATGCTGCTCGGTGCCCTGATGGCCGCGCCGACCCTCGGCGAGGAACTCGCCACCGGCGGTCTGCCCTACGTGCTCGACTCCGTGCTCGGCAGCTTCTGGGGCAAGGTCCTGCTGTGCGACGTCGCGGTGGCGATCTTCATCTGCACCCTGGCCATCCAGACCGCGTGCTCGCGGCTGATGTTCTCGATGGCCCGCGACAATCGGCTGCCGTTCTCCAAGACGCTTTCACATGTCAACTCGCGCACCGGAACCCCGATCGCGCCGGCCATCCTCATCGGCGTGCTGTGCATCGGGATCCTGGTCATCAACGTGGGCAACTCGGCCATCTTCGCGACGCTGGCCAGCGTGTGCATCATCCTGATCTACCTCGCCTACCTCGCGGTGACCGGACCGATGCTCTACCGCCGCTTCCAGGGTTGGCCGAAGGGCACCGTCGCCACCGACTCCGCCGGCAAGAAACTGTTCGGGCTCGGACGATTCGGCATCGTCATCAACATCCTCGCGGTGGCCTACGGCACGCTGATGGTGATCAACCTGGCCTGGCCGCGCGCCGAGGTCTTCGACCCGAGCGGCGAGATGCCGATCCTGCGCTGGGCCGGCCCGATCTGCATCGTGGCCACCGTCCTCGTCGGGATCGCCTGCTTCCCGCGCGGCAAGGAACATCCCAAGCCCGTCACCGTCGGCGCCTGACGCCGCAGAGCACAAGCACTACAAGGAGTTTCGATCATGACCACCACCGCAACCACAACCGGCGCAACCACAACCGGCGCAACCACAACCGGCGCAACCGCCACCGGTACCACCGCCGGCGCCCGGGAACACGCCCGCGCGCAGGCCGGCACCATCACCGATTCGATGCCGGTCGTCCCCGCCTCGCGCTGGCCTCACCCGCCGGCCGGCGTCGACGCCGCCGACCTCACCTGGGCCGAAACCGTCCCGGGCGGGCGCTACACCACCAAGGTGCTCGCCCGCGGAACCCGAATCCGCCTGCGCGACATCACCGGAAGCGCCTGCGCGCACATCCTGATGTGGCGGAGCGACGCACCGTGGGAACGACTCAACGTCGCCGACACCGTCAAGGTGCCGTGGCAGGCCTACCTCGCCACCGGGCATCCGCTGCTCAGTGACCAGGGGCGGGTGCTCGCGACCGTCGTCGCCGACGACAGTGCCCATCACGACGCGCTGTGCGGTACCAGCACGCTGACCGGCAACACCGCAAAATACGGTGCCGGGCAAGCCTATTCGGACACACCGGCCGGTCGGGAACTGCTCATGCTGGCGGCTGCGAAGAACGGCCTCACCGCCACCGACGTCGCACCGTCACTGTCCTTCTTTCACGGGATCGTCGTCGAGGAGGACGGCACGCTCACCTCGAAAGGATCGGCCGGACAGAACAAGTCGGTGGAGCTCGTGCTGCATCTCCCGGTCATCGTGGCGATCGCCAACACCGCGCACCCGCTCGATCCCGCACCGGAGTTCGCGACCGGCCCGCTCGAGGTTCTCGCGTGGCAGGCCTCGGCCGACCTCGATGACCTGATCGCCGGTGCCGCCGACCGCGACCCCGAGTATCAGCGCGCCGTCGCCAACAGTGAAGACGCCCACGCCGCACTGCACTTCTGATCACCCACTTTCTCGAGGACTCCCATCATGACCACCTTCCTGGACCCCACCCTGATCGACCCGACCACCGCCCCCGCCGCCGATGTGGCACTCGTGCCCGGGCAGGTGATCGCCGACGAGATCATCGCCGACCGCGCGCCCTGGTCGGGAATCGTTGCCGCGGGCGATGTCCTGACCATCGTCGACCTGCACGGCAATCAGGCCGTCGACACGCTGTTCTACGGCGCGCACGACCACGCCGTGCGGTACTCGGCGCAGGCCACGATCGCCGCGCAGGGCAACATCTTCCTGACCACCGGATCGGTGATCCGCGACCAGGAATCGGCCCCGATGATGACCATCGTCGGCGACGAGGTCGGCAACCACGACACCCTCGGCGGTGCCTGCTCGCAGGAATCGAACACCCTGCGTTACGGCCACCACACCAAACATCAGCACGCCTGCGTGGAGAACTTCCTCATCGGCGGTGCCCGCCACGGACTCGGCAAGCGTGATCTGGTCGGCAACGTCAACTTCTTCATGAACGTGCCCGTCGACCCCGACGGTTCGCTCGGCATCGTCGACGGACTGTCGGCACCGGGCCGTCGCCTCGCGCTGCGCGCCGAGGTGGACACCCTGGTGCTGGTGTCCAACTGCCCGCAGATCAACAACCCGTGCAACGGATTCGACCCGACCGCGGTGCGTGTGGTGGTGACCCGATGAGTACCGCCTCGCCCCACGCGACGATGGAGATCCTGCGCGCCGGTCCGCTCACGACGATTCAGGACTGGCCGGGCCGGGTGGGCTACTGGAAGGTCGGGGTGCCGCCGTCGGGACCGATGGACGACCTGTCGTTCCGCCTCGCGAATCTCGCGGTCGGCAACCCGGATTCGGCGGCCGGTCTCGAGGCCACCATGGCCGGCCCGCGGATCCGGTTCGACGATGCCACCGTCGTGGCCGTCACCGGCGCCCCGGTGCCGGTGACCGTCGACGGAAAGCCGATGCCGCAATGGGTTCCGCTGCATCTGGCCGCCGGGCAGGTGCTCGACGTCGGGATGGTCGGTGAGTTCGGCCTGCGCGCGTACATCGCGGTTGGTGGTGGACTCGACGCCGAGGAGTATCTCGGTAGCCGGTCCACATTCACCATGGGTCGCTTCGGTGGTCACGACGGCCGGACCCTCACCGACGGCGACATGCTCGCTGTGGGATCGGCCCCGACCGGGCTGGTCACCAGAATCCTCACCGAAGAGCAACCGGCACTGACCAATTCGTGGGAGCTGGCGGTCACCGTCGGTCCGCACTCGGCACCGGAGTTCTTCACCCCCGCCGACATCGATGATCTGATGTCGACGCCCTACGAGGTGCACTTCAACTCCGACCGCACCGGCGTTCGCCTCATCGGACCCAAACCGCGGTGGGCACGCACCGACGGCGGCGAGGCGGGACTGCACCCGTCCAACATCCACGACAATGCGTATTCGGTGGGGGCACTGGACTTCACCGGTGACACCCCGATCCTGCTGGGTCCCGACGGGCCGAGTCTGGGCGGCTTCGTGTGCCCGGTCACCGTGGTGGCGGCCGAACGGTGGAAGCTGGGGCAGCTGAAACCGGGTGACACGGTCCGCTTTGTGGCCGTGCGGGCCGAGCACGCGGCATCACCGGCCGAACTGGGACTGGGCCGCCGGGCGCACTTCGCGCATGTCATCTCTGCCGGCGGAGACGCCGACAACGGCATCCTGGGCCGCACCACCACCGCCGACGGCGCCACCGAGGTCACCTACCGGCGCAGCGGCGACGACAACATCCTCGTCGAGTACGGGGACATGCGCCTGGATCTGGCGCTCCGGGCGCGGGTTCACGCCCTGGCCGAACGGATCGCGGCGGAGTCGCCGACAGGACTCGTCGACCTGACACCGGGTATCCGGTCGTTGCAGGTCAAGGCCGATCCCGGGGTGTGGTCGCAGGCCGCCATGTTGGACTGGCTGACCGAATGTGAGTCGCAACTGCCGTCGGCCGGCGACCTCGTGGTGCCCAGTCGGGTCGTCGAATTGCCGCTGTCCTGGGACGATCCGGCCACCCGCGAGGCCATCGAACGTTACATGCTCGGCGTGCGATCGGACGCGCCGTGGTGCCCGTGGAACATCGAGTTCATCCGGCGCATGAACGGCCTGGACTCCGTCGACGACGTGTATCGCATCGTCTTCGACGCCGAGTACCTCGTTCTGGGTTTGGGCGATGTGTATCTCGGTGCGCCGGTGGCGGTTCCGCTCGATCCACGCCACCGATTGGTCACCACCAAGTACAACCCGGCCCGCACCTGGACTCCGGAGAACGCCGTCGGCATCGGCGGGGCGTACATGTGCATCTACGGGATGGAGGGGCCGGGTGGCTACCAGTTCGTCGGGCGCACCACACAGGTGTGGAACCACCGGCATCCGCAGACCGCGCCGGGTTTCGACGCCGAGCACCCGTGGTTGCTGCGGTTCTTCGACCGCATCCGCTGGTATCCGGTGAGCGCCGAGGAGTTGCTGGACATGCGTGCCGACGTGGCGGCGGGCCGCGGCGACAGCACCCGCATCACCGACGGCATCTTCTCGCTGGGCGCCCACCAGCAGTTCCTCGATGAGAACGCCGAGTCGATCGCCGCGACACGTGGTGTCATGGAGGAGGCACGCGCCGAGGAACGTCAACGTTGGTCGCAGAAGGGAGAGTTCGCCGCATGAGCCGCATCGACGAGATCTACGCGCGGATCGCGGCCACCGACCGTCCCGAGGTGTTCACTACGCTGCGTGCCCAGGCCGACGTTGCCGCCGAGCACGAGGTGGCGCTGGCCGCGGGTGGGTCGCTCGCCGGCATGGTGCTGGCCGTCAAGGACAACGTCGACGTCGCCGGAGTGCCGACCACCGCTGCGTGTCCGGGGTACGCCTACACGCCGGAGGTCGACGCGCCTGCGGTGGCCGCACTGCGGTCAGCCGGTGCGGTGGTGATCGGCAAGACCAATCTCGACCAGTTCGCCACCGGCCTGGTCGGAACGCGCAGTCCCTATGGGGCGGTGCGTGATTCGCGACGGTCCGACCGGATCTCCGGAGGTTCGAGTTCGGGATCCGCGGTGGCGGTCGCCCTGGGCTTCGCCGACATCGCGATCGGCACCGACACCGCGGGCTCGGGACGCGTACCAGCGGGGCTGCAGGGAATCGTCGGGGTGAAGCCGACCGTCGGTGTCGTCTCGACCGGCGGTGTGGTGCCCGCGTGTGCGGAGTTCGACGTGGTCACCATTTTCGCTGACAACGTCGACACCGCCGATCGTGCGATGGCGGCGATGGCACACGCATCGGGTCCGCGGCCGTTCGGTGCCGAGGTGACCTTCGCGGCACCCGCTGACGCGATCGTTGTGGTACCCGAACAACTTCCGGAGTTGTCGGAGGCATGGCGGCATGCGTTCTCCGAGGCGGTGTCACGGGTGGAGGCGGCCGGATTCCGCGTCAAGACCATCGATCTGAGCTCATTCCTGGCCGCGGCGAAACTGCTGTACGACGACGCGCTGGTGGCGCAGCGGTATGACGCGGTGGGGGAGTTCATCGACGGTGTCGGGTCGGCTGATGAGGCCGGGCTCGATCCGACGGTGGCTGCAATCATTTCGGCCGCCGACCGTTTCTCGGCGGTCGAGATGCTCCGTGCTCGACGGCAGTTGACCGAACTGCGGGACGAGGCGATGCGGCAGTGGGGCGAGGCCGCGGTGTTGATGGTGCCGACGGCGCCGATGCACCCGACGATCGCCGAGGTCGACGCCGATCCGGTCGGGGTGAACTCCCGGATGGGTACCTACACCAACTTCTGCAATCTCTTCGACCTGTGTGGGGTCGCCGTTCCGGCCGGGTCTGTCGCCGAATCCGGCGGCAGCACTGCACAATTCGGAGTGACGTTTCTGAGTCGCGGACACGAGGATGCCGTGGTCATGGATGTCGCCCGACGATTCGGTGGTGCCGAGGAATCGGCGCCGACGTGGGTCGAGAGTGTCGCGACGACGGTGGAACTCGCCGTGTTCGGGGCGCACATGGCCGGCGGCCCGTTGGTGCATGAGCTGGCCGACCGCGGTGCCCGATGGGCCGGCGATCTGATGACGTCCGCGGCGTATCGCCTGGTCGCCCTCGACACGACGCCGCCGAAGCCCGGTCTGATCCGTGATCCGGCCGCGGGGCGTGCGATTCACGGTGAACGGTGGATCGTGTCGACCGCGGCGCTCGGTGAGTTCCTTGCGACGCTGCCGGAACCCATGATGCTGGGCAGGGTCGAATTGTCCGACGGCCGGTGGATCGTCGGATTCGGTTGTGCCGCAGATGCCGCGGCCCAGGGGCAAGACCTGGACCGCGACCGCTGGTGACGCCACCTCAGAAGGGTGGTGGTGCGCCGTCGTCGGGCACGACGGGGTATCGCTTCTTGCGTCGTTTCGGGCGTGGCGGGGTGAGTGGGTCGACACCGTCGGCGATGCGGGCGCGGTTGCGTTCGCGTTCGCGGCGTCGCCGTTCGTATTTGGCGGCGAGCCGATCCCGCTTACTGGTCGGAATCACTCCCGGTTCTTGGGGTGTGGGTGGTTTGGCGGGTGGGTCGGCGAACCGGTAGCGGCGTAGCCCGCCGAAGAAGTCTTCGAGGGTTTCCGCCGGTCCGGGAATGTTCAAGCCTTCCGGGGTGGTGAAAATCGTGACCAGGCGTCCGTTCTCATCCCGATATTGGTCATCGAGCCAGCGGGAATGCGTTTTCTGCAGGTGGTGGCCGCGGCATTTTGCGTTCAGTTCGTCGGGGGTGGTGTGTCCGCCGAGGTCGGGATGTTCGTGGTCGTATTCGTGTACGTGGTCGCAGTCGGCGTCGAAGGCGCTACCCCGGCAGGCGGGGATGACGCATTCGCCGTGGCGGATGCGGATGAACTCATCCAATGCGGTTGACAGTCGGTACGGATCCGAGGGCAACGCCGACGGGAGTTCGACGTCTTCGGGATTGACGCCCTTGGGCACCAGGCGTCGGATCGTGGTGGGGTATCGGGTGATCAGATCGAGGATCTGTTCGGGGATGAGCGCGCCTTGGCCGATGAGGTAGCCGAGGTTGCCGCCGAGTGGGGTGTCGTCGGCCGAAACGGTGCTGCCAGCGCCTGATTTGGCGTCGACGGGTGCCGCGCCGGTGGCATCGTCGGGCGACGCATCGGGAGGTCCATCGTCGGCGGGTTCCGGCACGGGTTCACCTACCGGTTCTGCGGCGAGTTCCGATTTCGCGGTTTCACCGTCTCGGTCAGGACCGCCCTTGTCGAGTAGCGCCATGTGCACCGCACGCGTGCCGGTCTCGGCGCCCGGCCCGGGCTCGAGATCCGGTTCGGGCTCGAGATCAAGTTCCGGTCCATGCTCGGGCTTCGGTTCCGGACGACGTGACTGGCGCACCGATTCGGTTGCACCATCTCGGGATTCGCTGTCGGCGGCGGACCGCCTCCGCTGTTGCGCCTTCTCCTTCTCCTGCGCCTGTTCTTGTTCGTGTTGTTCTTGTTGCTGTTGGCGTTCCTCGATCGCGGCGGCGGTGGTCTCATCGGCAATCACGTGCAACACGATTTGCACATCGGGGATACAGCCCGGCTCCGGGATCACCGCGGGACACTCCTCACGCCCACACTCACACGTGAACAGGGTCCCCGACAACAATGAGTACATGGCATCGGCGTGGCGTTGCCGCCGGGTGCGCGGATCCTTACCGCAGGCACAATCAGCCAGCGCGGCGATCGTTTTCTCCGCGATCGTGATGTGTTC
Source organism: Gordonia sp. NPDC003950 (assembly GCF_053605205.1). Classification (NCBI taxonomy): domain Bacteria; kingdom Bacillati; phylum Actinomycetota; class Actinomycetes; order Mycobacteriales; family Gordoniaceae; genus Gordonia; species Gordonia sp. NPDC003950. Next base: position 131,141 of record NZ_JBSGIT010000008.1, read on the forward strand.
GGCGGCCATGGTGCCGGTGATCTCCCCGGTCCCATCGCCCTCGTAAAGGGTGAACACACCCCGCCCCTCCAGGTTCCGCTTCCGCGGTTCCCGCACCGCATCCGGAGCGTGCTGGAAGACGATCCTGTCGGCCATGTCCCGCAGACTCGTCGCCGGCCACTGCCCGGTCCGCTCGAACAACCGGTCCGCGATCGCCGCATCCACCAGCGCGGTGTTCGGGTGCATCTCGGGCCCCACATCGAGCAGGCTGGTACGCGAGATCAGGGTGCGGAACTGACTGTGACTGATCCGGCCCTCGCGTAACGCCCGCCCGGTCTTGGGTAGGCGGGTGGCCATCACGATCGCCTCATCCAGCATCCGTCGGGCGCTGACCATCGCCAGATTGCGGGTGCGGGAGATGTGGTCGGCCGCGATCTGCGCGTACTCCGCTGACGCGTCCAACCGATGATCGGTCAGACACCTCACCACATACGCGGTGAAAGACGAGTCCAGCCACGCCATATAGGAACGGCAGCGGTCCAACTCGGTCATCGCGACCAGCACCTCGTTGATCGAATGTTGATCCAGCCGATCCGGATCCACCCCGAACAGAAACGAGTTGGGTAGACCCGGCCACGGCGACGGCCCCTGCCGCAGCAACGCATCGCGTACATCCCCACGAATCCGTGCGCTCCATGGAATGCTGCTCACTCCTCGCCCCCTCGAACAAGATGACTATCGAATCTCTCTTCGATCTGACTATGATTGTAAAGACGGACACCGACAAAAAACTCTGACGAGCACGACCCCGGAATCTGTGGATCAACGGAGTTCTTGGATCGCGTGCGTCGGCAGGATTACTCGTGGTTTACTGTCTCAGCTTCTCTTAAGGAAACAGGAGACCACTGCATGAGCACCACCCCGTTGCGTCCGGAAACGGAACGCCCCGAACACCTTTCCGGGACTTCCCGCGGACCTCGACGACACACCCGGATCACGGCCGGGATGATCGCCATCCTCACCGTCCTGGCCGTCGGAGTCGGTGTGACCATGGGGGAGGGCAGGCGCGGGCCGCAACGTTGCCGACCTCGACGCCCAGTGCCACGGGAACCATCGGCGACATCATTGGTGCCCTCGCGAACAATGGCCAGTTGCAGACGCTCGCAGATCAGTGGCGTTTCAACCTGTGTTCATCAGACTCGGATGGTGGGCCGCGGAATGGTGGTGCCGACTGCACTGAATCCACAGGAGTCGGCGTGGCAGTCGTGCTTCCGTCGAAGATCGATCTTGTGCCGGGCGACGTGTATACGCCTGCCCAGAGCATCTTCAACGCCGCCTACGACGCCGGCCTCGACTGGAACGACGACGGCAAGATTCTCGGAATCACCGTCCCCGTACCCGACGCAGCCCTCCCCGAAGGTACCGCCAAGGTGGTCGGAGACGGCTTCCAGTTTGCGTTGGCGTCCGGAGGCGGCGAAGCAACCGCGATCTCCTACCTCCCGCTGAGCTTGGCAACCGCCGGAGCAAGCGATGGCCGAAAGGCGTACGCCTTTGCGATCATCGGCATGGCGAACGCATGGACGACCAGTGCGATTCCGGTCGAGATCTTCACCATTCCGACTGGCTTCGCCTTGCCGGCCATCCAGCATGTCAGTTGCTACGGTGTTCTGACCGCCGCGTACGCCGAGAAGGTGGGCGCATGCGCAAACGCACTCGGAACCTTCGACTTCAAACTCGATCAGCTGCAGGACATTCCGCAAGTGCAGTTCGCGCTCACCGATCCGTCCGCGATGCTCTTTGATCCGGCTGACACTCTCACCAAGGCGCTGCAAGGACTGTTCAACGGAACGGGATTCACCCTCAGCAAAGACTTTGTCCGACTGTCCCTCGGCGGCGATTCCCTCCTCGCACTGACGAGTGACTATGGACTGTCGGCGCCGGTCACGGTGAACTGGCTCGGGTCGACCATCACCATCTTCCCGACCACCACGATCAACGGCTCTGTCCGCCCCAACCGCCTGGCATTGCCGACGATCGCCCTCGGGGATCTCGACACCGACCAGATCATCCCGATTATCTCGATCCCGAAGAGCACGTTCCCGTTCGGTCTGCAGCCGCTGGGGCCGTACACGACCGGCTCGACGTCCACGTCATCGCTCGTCTCGGCGCGCACCCTGGCGTCGACATCCACAACCCCGAGTGCCGGCCTGCTGCGATCCGCGTCGATCTCGGAGACCGATGACGAGGATTCGGAAAGTGATTCGGACACAACCACAACCACTTCACCGTCGACCACCTCATCGTCGGCGACGGCGACATCCGGCTCTGCGGCGAGTTCGTCGAGTTCGTCGAGTTCGAGCAGCAAGACGTCGACCTCGACGAGTCGCTCGACAAACGTCACCGCGTCGACCGAGTCGACCGACGACACCGACCAGGCCGATGACTCCGACGACGATGACACGACGACCACCAACGGCTCGACCCCGACGGTGACCGGCGCCAACTGACGGTTCCGCCATGAGCTCGACAGAGCACACCGCCCCGCGATCGATTGCGACGCGGGGCGGTGTGCGTGTCCGAGCTTGCCCGACTCGTCGTCAGCGTTGGTTACAGTGGATGGGGCACCGGAGTAGCCGCATGGATGCCGACAAGGAGATCCCGATCCCATGGCCATCGACCCGAACAAGAGCAAAGCCGTCAGTCAGGTGGTGCGGCAGCATCCGGTGATGAGTGCGGTCGCGGTGTCGCCGGCCATCGCGATCTTCGCGGTGCTGTGGGTCCTCGGAGCCGAATGGCTCGCCATCATCTTCGCGATCGCGGCGATCGGGGGCGGCTACTACATGCTGACGCGGCAGAAGTAGCGGATGTCGTCCACGCGCGTCGACAGCTGGATCTGGGCAATCAGACTCACCAAGACCCGATCGGCGGCCGGCGCCGCCTGCCGCGGCGGACATGTCCGGGTCAATGGCGTCACCGCGAAACCCGCGCAACACGTGGCCGTCGGCGACCGCGTCGAGGTCCGCCTCAACGGCCGCGACCGCATCGTCGAGGTCACCAAACTCCTCAGCAAACGCGTCTCCGCCCAGCTGGCCGGCGAGTGCTACATCGACCACTCGCCGCCACCCCCGTCGCGGGAGATCATCGCCAGCCAGCCCCGACGCGACCGCGGTGCCGGACGGCCAACCAAGCGGGAACGCCGCGAACTCGACAGATTCCGCAGCGGGCCGGCCATGCTGGCCCTCACGGCAACCGTCGCCGTCGTCACCCTTCTGCTTTCCGGCTGCTCGTCGGGTTCCGACGACGACGCGCCGACCACCCACAATACTCCCGTGGCACCGGGTGTCGCCGGGGCCGGTCCGTTCTTCGGTGCCTGCGGCAACGTCACCACCGAAGAGGTCAATCGCATCACCGGATTCGGGAATCTGGCACTGGTCGTGAACAATCCGTCGGTATGTGAGTGGAGTTCCGGACCCAGTCCGACCGGTCCTGTCGCCTCGTTCAACTGGTACCGCGGATCACCGATCGGCCGCGAACGCGCCACCGAACAACTCTCCCGGGACAGCACCGAAGACATCGACATCAACGGGCACAAGGGTTTCATCGCCTCCGATGCCGGGATCTGTGAGATCGGGATCCAATTCGACGCCGACTTCTTCGAATGGTCGGTCAGTGCCGGTGTCACACGCTCCACCACGGCGACGCCGGTCCCCGACTCCGAGGCCGTGTGCAACGCGGCACGCGAACTGTCGATGATGTCGATCGAGCGTGCGCAATGACCGGCCGCACCGATTCCCGCACCCATTCCCGTCGTCGCCGAACCGCGCTGGTGATCATCCTCGCCGCACTGATCGTCGGCCTCCTCGCGTCGTGCACCCGCAGTGTCGACGGCGAGGCACTTTCGGTGGAGGAGGCACGTTCGTCCGGACAGCAGTCGGGCAACGTCGACACCGACCAATTCGACCAACTCACCCTGGAATGTCAGGTGCTGTCCACCGACCAGGTCGCCAAGGCTGTCGGCGGAAGTGCGGCCGAGGCCATCTTCTTCGGCGCCAACTGCCGATGGTTCGTCGCCGGAGCGGTCACCGCATACGTCACCTTCAACTGGTTCGAGTGGGGAAACCTCAACGTGGAGAAGGACACCGACAAAAAACTCGGCTACACCACCGAAAACATCAAGATCGCCAGCCAGACCGCCTTCACCGCGAGAGACCCCAAACGGCCCGCGGTGTGCGGGGTGACCACCAAGGCGCCGAGTCGTGGCATCTATACCTTCTGGGTCGAGCCCGTCGGTTCCGGCGCCTTCGACGATCCGTGCACCGCGCCGACAAAGCTGATTGAATTGCTGCTCAACGGCGGTCAATGAGGCCGCCACCCCGGTCAGACCGGCAGCGAGGAGAGCGTCATGGCCAGAACACTCCGGACGGCGATGGCCGTCGTCGTCGGCACCGTGATCGCCACCGCAGCAACGGGTCTGACGACAGTGACACCAGATCTGGCGACGGTGGCACGAGCGGACACACCGCAATGCCCCACGGTCTCCACGACAACCGTCATCGACAGCCCGGGACTCGACGGCTGGGCCGAGAATCTCGTCGTGACCGACGACGGTTCGCTGTGGGTGTCACGATCGTTCCGCAACGTCGTCGAACGGTATGACGCGTCGGGTCGGCGGACGGCGTCGGTGTCGCTGAATGCCCCGGGCTCCGTCCGGCAGGGTCAAGACGGCCAACTCTATGTCGCCGCCGGTGATTCGCCGACCGGCATGCTCCCCGGTGCGCCCCGCACCGGGACCGTGGTCCGATACGATCCCCGTGCGCCGCAACCGGTTCCGCAGGTCTTCGCGCGCGGACTCGGGATGCCCAACGGGCTGGCCGTCGGCGCGGACGGAGCGGTGTACGTCGCCGACGGCGCACTCGGCCTGCTGCGGCTGCGTCCCGACGGGCAAGTGGACGAGGCGTGGTCGCGCACCGCACCGCAGAATCTGTCACCGTCGACAACGGTCAACGGATCCGGGATCAACGGCGTGACCTTTCTCGGCGACGATCTCTACGTGACCATGACGGTCAGCGCCACCGGCCGCGTGCTCCGGGTGCCCGTCGACGATCCGGCCGCCACCGTCACGGCGGCCGATCTCACCGCACCGGCACCGGGATTCCTCGACGACCTCGTCGCGATCGACGACTCGACGCTGGCCGTCGCATCGACCACCGGACAGGTTCACCTGGTGAATATCGATACGGGACAAGCGTGTTCGATCACCGTCGGCGTACCCGTCACAGCTCTTGCCACCGACCCGGCACACCCCGGAACCCTTCTGGCCGCGAGCGAGACCGGTCAGATCATCCGGCTCAGTCCGCGTTCGGGCGGCGCGTGACCGACACCGACGCCGCGACCTGCAGATCGTCCGGTGCCGCGTCGCCGGACGGCGTCATCAACCACATCAGTAGCTGATCGGGTTCGCGCACCCGGCGCACGGTGATCGGGGTGCCGGGCACGATCGGTCGCAGGTACTCCACGATCAGGCGGTGCGGGCCGTCGATCAGGTCGCCGTGATCGAGCAACTCGTCCTCGACGGCGGCGAGGTAGGCCGCATTGTTCAGGTGTTTGAACGGATCGAAATCGGTGCTGCGCAACACGTGGACGCGATCGGGCAGTTCCAGCACCTCGGGGTTGGGGGCCTTCTCCGGATTCATGGACTTCCACCGCAGCCGATGCTCGTCGGTCATCGCGGACAGCATCTCGAAGGCGTTGTCGGTCAACCGGGACGGCATGCCCTGGTCGTTGACGTTGATCCAGAACGCCTCGGTCTCGATCAGCCCGGGCTCACGCGCGTCCGGGTTGAAGCGGTTGGTCTCGTGGTCGGCGGTGAGCCGGACCCGCATGTTGGTCCACCGCGTCGACAGGGCGCCGCACCAGCGCTGCGCGCTGACCGCGGCCGGCCAGGAGAACGGGCGGATGACGTCGATGATGGTGCGGCGCACGATCCAGAACGGGTCGGTGTCGCCGAAGTCGGTGGCCTCGATGTTGTCGTTGGCGACGTCCTGCAGGTAGCGGGCCACCGCGTCGAGTCGTACCCGCATGTCCTGATCGACGTCGCCGGTACGTACCCGGTAGTCGACCTCGAAGTACCGGGCACCGTCCTTGCGGTCGGAGAGGGGGGCCAGAATGTCCGGTTCCGAAACGGTGCTCACTCCACTCCTCGTGGCTCGCCTGTTGTGTGAGACTTAAGATACAGTCACTGGAAAAACTAGAACGCGTTCTAGGTCAAAACGAGAACATGTTCTAGTCGACTTGAGGCAAGGAAACCGCAGATGGCGCATGTGATCACTCGACCGTGTTGCAACGATGCATCGTGCGTGAGTGTGTGTCCGGTGAACTGCATTCACCCGACGCCGGACGAGCCGGAGTTCTTCACCGCCGAGATGCTCTTCATCGATCCCGAGACCTGCATCGACTGCGGGGCGTGCATCGACGAATGTCCGGTCGAGGCGATCATCCCGGACGATCAGCTCTCCGAACGCGACGAGCCGTACCTGCAGATCAACGCCGACTACTACAACGATCACGACGTCGAGGGCGGGCTGGTACCGCCCAAGAAGTCGCCGCAACTACCCGACAAGCCACTGCACGTGGCGATCGTCGGCGCCGGCCCGGCCGCGTTCTACGCCGCCGAGGGACTCGTCCGCAAACAGCAGGTCAGCGTCGACATGTTCGACCGGCTGCCCACGCCGTACGGTCTGGTCCGCGCGGGTGTCGCACCCGATCACGCGGCCACCAAGGGCGTCGAGGCGGGATTCGCCACCGTCGCCGCCAAGAAGAACTTCAGCTACTTCCTCAACGTCGAGGTCGGCAAACACATCACCCAGGACGAACTCGCCGAGCGCTATCACGCGGTCATCTACGCGGTCGGCGCGCCGACCGACAAACGACTCGGCGTCGAGGGGGAGGACCTGCCGAACTCGTTGCCCGCCACCGAGTTCGTGGCCTGGTACAACGGGCACCCCGACTACGTGAACCTGTCCGTCGACCTGTCGGCGGAGCGCGCGGTCGTCGTCGGCAACGGCAACGTCGCCCTGGACGTGGCGCGCATCCTCGTCAGTGATCCCGACGAGCTTGCCGGCACCGACATCGCCGACCACGCGCTGGCCGCGTTGCGGGACTCGAAGATCACCGAGGTCGTGCTGTTGGCCCGCCGCGGTGTCGCGCAGGCCGCGTACACCAACAGCGAGTTCCTGGCCCTCGGCGATGTGGACGGCGTCGACGTCGTCATCGATCCCGACGAACTCGTCCTCGACCCGGCCACCGAGTCCGCCTACGACGACGGCACCCTGGATTCGACGATCACCACCAAGATCCGGCTGGCCCGTGAGTTCGCCGAACGCCCGGCCACCCCCGGCAACCGGCGCATCGTGTTCCGCTTCCTCGCCTCACCGGTCGCGATCACCGGTAGCGGCGGCGTCGAGACACTGACGTGTGTGCGCAACACCTACGCCGACGCGACCGGGCCGAGTGTTGCGGTCACGCCGACCGGCGAGAGGTTCGACATCGACGCCGGGCTGGTCCTGCGGGCGATCGGATATCGTGGCGTACCGGTCACCGACCTGCCGTTCGACGAGGGGCGCGGGGTGGTCCCCAATGCCGCGGGCCGGGTGCAGGCCACCGCCGACGGCGACGTCATCAGCGGGTTGTACGTCGCCGGCTGGATCAAGCGCGGTGCCACCGGCGGCATCGGGCGCAACCGCCTGTGCGGTCAGGAAACGGCCGAGTCGGTGATCGCCGACTTCGTCGCCGGAACGCTGCCGGAGCCGACCGTCTCCCGCGATGGAGTCGCCGACCTGGTGGCCGACCGCGGTGCACACCGCATCGATCTCGACGGGTGGAAGCGCATCGACCAGGCAGAACGCACCGCCGGTAAGACCGGAGGCCGTCGACGTGTGAAGCTTGTGGATATCACTGCGCTGGAAGCAGCGGCGCAGTCCGAACCGGCCTGACGGCTCGAGAGAAACGGGGACCAGATCAGTGCGCGTCGCATTGTTGTCGTATCGCAGCAAGCCGCATTGCGGGGGCCAGGGAGTGTACGTCCGGCATCTGAGCCGTGAACTCGCGCTTCTCGGGCACGAGGTGGAGATCTTCTCCGGGCAGCCCTATCCCGAACTGGATCAGGTGGCGATCGACGCGGGCGTGACCCTCACCAAGGTGCCCAGCCTCGGTCTGTACGACGAGCCGGACCCGTTCCGGACGCCGCGACCCGGCGAGTACCGCGACTGGATCGACGCCCTCGAGGTCTCCTCGATGTGGACGGCCAGCTTCGGCGAGCCGCTCACCTTCTCCCTGCGGGTGGCGCGACTGCTCGCCGACCGCCGCGACGACTTCGACATCGTCCACGACAACCAGTGCCTCGGGTACGGGCTGTTGCAGATCCAGAAGGCCGGCTTCCCGCTGATCGCGACGATCCATCACCCCATCACCCGCGACCGCACCCTCGCGGTCAAGGCGGCCAAGGGCTGGCGCAAGATCACCGCGTGGCGGTGGCATTCGTTCCTGCGGATGCAGGGCCGGGTGTCGCGTCGGATTCCGGAGTTGCTGACCGTCTCACGCAGCAGCGAGGTCGACATCCGCAAGGCGTTCGACATCCCGTCCGGCCGCATCACCACCATTCCGCTGGGCGTCGACACCGAGGTGTTCCGTCCCGGCGCGGCCCGCGAGCCGGGCCGAATCGTGTGCGTGGCCAGCGCCGACGCCCCACTCAAGGGCGTGTCCTATCTGTTGGAGGCCGTCGCGAAGCTCGCCGCCGAACGGGACGTGCAGCTCACCCTGGTCTCCAAACTGGACCCGAACGGTCCGTCGGCACGACTCATCGACGAACTCGCGATCGGTGATCGCGTCGAACTGGTCTCGGGACTCTCCGATGAGGAGATGGCGCACCTGATGGCGTCGGCGGAGGTGGCCGCGGTGCCGTCGCTGTACGAAGGGTTCTCGTTGCCGGCCGTCGAGGCGATGGGCTGTGGCACCCCGCTGGTGGCCACCCGCGCCGGGGCGATCCCCGAGGTCGTCGGCACCGACGGTACCGCGGCCCGGCTGGTCCGGCCCCGCGACTCCGGCGCATTGGCGCAGGCCATCGCGACGTTGCTCGACGACGCCGACCTGCGTGCCCGGATGGGTGCGGCCGGGCGCGCCCGCGTGGAGGAACGCTACAGCTGGGCGGCCGTCGCCGCCCAGACCGCCGAGCATTACCGCACGGTCCTTGATCGTGTGGCACGAGAGAAGACGTCCGGGCAGACAACGACATCCGGGCAGGGAACGACAGAGGAGACGAGTGCGTGCTGACAGTTGACTTCGACCGGCTGGGTGTGGGTCCGCAGACCAAGGCGATCGACATCGGGGCGGGACAGGGCAGGCATTCGTTTGAGATGTTCCGGCGCGGAGCCGACGTCATCGCCTTTGACATGTCCGAGTCGGATATGTCCGACGTCGGCGAGATGTTCGACGCCATGATGGCCGAGGGACACGTGCCCGCCGAGGCGAAGGCGCGTGCCGAGGTCGGCGATGCGTTGCGGCTGCCGTACGCCGACAACACCTTCGACGTCGTGCTGATGTCGGAAATTCTCGAGCACATCCCGTCCGACGAGGCGGCCATCGCCGAGATGGTGCGGGTGCTTCGTCCGGGTGGGCTGGCCGCGGTCACCGTGCCGCGGTACTGGCCGGAGAAGGTGTGCTGGGCGCTCTCGGATGAGTACCACGAGGTCGAGGGCGGCCACGTCCGCATCTACAAGGCCTCCGAGCTCGCCGGCAAGCTGACCGCCGCCGGCCTCGAGGTCACCGGCACCGACCACGCGCACGCCCTGCACGCCCCGTACTGGTGGCTCAAGTGCGCCGTCGGCGTCGAGAACGACAACAACCCGCTGGTCAAGGGTTACCACCAGCTGCTGGTGTGGGACATGATGAGCAAGCCGTGGCTGACCCGGGTGGGTGAGCAGGTCCTCAATCCCGTCATCGGCAAGTCCGTCGCCCTGTATTTGCGCAAGCCGGAATGAGGCGCATACCTGCCATCGCAGGTGTGCTGACCGCCGAGCAGGTCGTCGCTACCGGCGCCGCCATCGTCGGCATGCAGGAGGATTCGGGGGCGTTGCCGTGGTTTCCCGGTGGCAAGACCGACCCATGGGATCACATCGAATCGGCGATGGCACTGACGGTCACCGGGTTCCACGCCGAGGCCGAGGCCGCCTACGACTGGTCGCGGCGACATCAGCGCCCCGACGGGTCGTGGCCGATCACCACGGTCAGCGGTGAGGTCACCGACCCGGGCATCGACTCCAACTTCTGCGCCTACATCGCGGTCGGGGTGTGGCATCACCACGTCATCACCGGCGACGATGCCTTCCTGGAACGCATGTGGCCGACGGTGTGGTCGGCGATCAACCTGGTGTGCAAGTTCCAGCGGCCCGACGGCGCGTTCCGGTGGGGTGGCGATCACCGCACCCACGCGATGTTCGACGAGGCGCTCCTCACCGGCAACGCCAGCATCTATCAGTCCCTCGACGCGGCGATCCGCATCGCCGCCGCCGTCGGGCAACCCGACGTGGAGTGGGTGGCCGCCTTCGACAAACTCGGTGACGCGTTCCGCAACCGCATCGAGGTCTTCGAGGACCCGTCGGAGCATTCGATGGACTGGTACTACCCGGTGCTCGGCGGCGCGATCCGCGGGCAGGCCGGCCAGGAGCTGATCGCCCGTCGGTGGGAGGAGTTCGTCGTCGACGGCCAGGGCTGCCGCTGCGTCGATCACCGGCCGTGGGTGACCGGAGCGGAAACCTCCGAACTCGCGCTGGCGCTCGACGCGCTCGGTGACACCGGCGACGCGATCGCGTTGATCGCGGCGATCCAGCATCTGCGCGACCCCGACGGTTCGTACTGGACGGGTCTGGTCTACGCCGACGGCAAACGGTGGCCGGTGGAGAAGAGTTGTTGGACATCGGCTGCGGTGGTCCTCGCCGCAGATGCGGTGAGCCGATGCTCGGCGGCCAACGGCATCTTCCGCGACGTCGGTGATCGGCTGCCCGCGCGGCGCTGATCGCTCTCAATGGCTGATTGCACCTATATGAATGCGCTCTCGCCGCCGTCCCCGCACGACGACGAGAGCGCATCCCCCGACACTCCGCCCGATGGCCGATCGCTTCCGGGGAGTGACTCAAGTCAACGCCACCGGCGGATGTCCGTGCCAATCCGGATCCGGAAATCGGGACATAGCCGCAGCTAGAGTGTCCGGACGAGTTTTCCGGACCGGAAAAAGTCACGTCTGGTGTGGAGTAGATGATCCACTCCGATTTGTCCCAGTGGAACACGGTTCGTACATTCGTGACCAGAAACGCGGTCGGGGGTCGCCGCGACGGGGAGGATTCATGACGACGCGCCGAGCGGATGCGCCTGCGGCCGATGCGCCCGCACGGTTCGGTGCGCATCTGCTCGCGTTGTTCGCCTCGGCCGGATCCCCAACGCTCGCGTCGACCGTCAGCGGTGCGGCGCGGCTGTCGCCGGGACGTGCCGAGGTGACGGTGCAACGCCTGTCCGACTGGCGTCGCGGACGCCATCTGCCGGCCAGTTTCGAAACCCTCGAGCCCGTACTCGCCTGGCTGATCCTGCAGGCGCAGTCGAAGGGTGCCGACGCCCCGGGGCTGGTTGAGTGGCAGCGGTGGTGGTCGGCCGCGCGCAGCACCCGCGCCACCGACCGGACGCCCCAACCGGCGCCCGATATCCCGACCCCGGTGCCCTATCGCGGTCTGGACGTCATGACTGCGGCCGACTCGGCGGTCTTCTTCGGACGCGAACGGGTACTCGACGAACTCGTCGGACTCGTCGACGCGGCCGCCGCCCACGCCGACCGGACCCCGGCGGTGGTCATCGTCACCGGGGTGTCCGGGGCGGGGAAATCGTCGCTGCTGCGCGCCGGCATCGCGCGGATCGCCGTGCGGCCGGAACACCGATGGTCGGTGCGGGTTCGCCTGGCGGTCGCCCTCACCGATGAAAACGACGAGACCGGACACTCCGACGCCGGTGCGGGCACCCCGGGTGGCGAGGAGACCGATACCGGGCACGCGGACGCGGATCGTCTGACGATCCACGTCGTCGATCAGATCGAACAGGTCCTCGTCGGCGAGTCCCGGCACAGCACGCGGGTGCAGCGACTCATCGACGCGCTCACCGAGCTGGCATCGACACCCGGGCACGTGGTCGTCGTGGGTGCGCGTGCCGACATGTACGAACGGTGTTCGACGATCGAGCCGCTCGCCACGGCGTGGCAACGGCGATCCATCGTGGTCCCGCCGCTGACCGACAAGGAACTCGAAGAGGTCATCGCCGGACCGGCCCGACTGTCGGGGATCCGCGTCGATAAGGGACTGGCGCCGACGATCCTGTCCGACCTCCGTGGCCTCGGTGGGCTCGGCGGTCAACGCGGACCTGTCGAGGACCGGGCCGGGCAGTTACCGCTGGTCGCACACGTGCTCGCGGAGATGTGGTCGGCCCGCGGCGGCGGCATGCTGACCGTCGCCGGATATCACGCCGCCGGTGGGGTAGCCTCGGCCATCTCCGACACCGCGGAGAATACGTGGCAGGCATTCGACCCCGCGCAACAGCGGATCGCCGAACGACTGCTGCGGTCGCTGATCCACATCTCCGACGGTGTCACCGCCCGCCGTCCCCGCACACTGGCCGAACTGACCGCGGGGGAGACCGACCGCGCGGCCACCGTCGCCGTCATCGAGGCACTCGCCGAGTCACGGCTGATCACCGTCTCCGACCAGCAGGTGCAGATCATCCACGATGTGGTGCTCACCGCGTGGCCACGGCTCGACGATCTCATCGAACGCACCCGGGAGATCGCGCCGGTCCTCGAGCGCGTCGACGCCGATGCGGCCGAATGGGACCGGCAGGGCCGTGAGACGTCGTTGCTCTACAACCCGAACCGCTATGCGTGGGCGTCGCCGGTGCTCGACGACCCGATCGCCCCGACGCTCACCCGCGACTACCTCGCGGCATCGCAACGCAACATCGACAGCCAGCGTCGACGCCGGCGATGGGGTATCGCCGCGGTCGCCCTGCTCGCGGTGATCTCGGTGGTCGCGGCGATCATCGCGATCGTCTCCAACGCCGCCCTGGCCCGGGAGAGCAAAGACGCGAAGTTCTCGGCGTTGCTGTCGACGGCCGGGCGCCTGGCACAGACCGACCCCGGCCTGGCCGCGCACCTCGCGGTCGGCGCGTGGCGGATCCGGCCCGACGATCCGCTCGCGCAGATGCGGGTGCTGCAGACCCAGCAGCTGCCACTGCCCTCGCCCGCACAGGCGGCACACGCCGGATCGATCTACGACATGATGGCCAATCCGTCGAAATCGTTGCTGGCCACGGCGAGTTACGACAAGACGGTCCGGCTGTGGGCGGCCGGCGATCCGAGCCGGGTCAGCGCCGCGTCACCGCCGATGGGCGGGTACAGCTCCTTCGTCACCTCGGTGGACTTCGCGCCCCAGGGTGATCGGCTCGCCTCCGCCGACGGTGACGGTCACATCACCGTGTGGGACATCGGCGACGTCGCGCGGCCGCGTCGGATCTCGGAGCTGGATTCGCCGTTCGGGTCGGGGACGTCCTACATCCTGCGATACAACCGGGCCGGCACGCTGCTCGCCACCACCCACGACAACGGGGTGGTGACCCTGTGGGACACCACCGCTCCCGGCGGGTATCGCGCGATCTCCGCGGTCCGCGGTTTCGACGGCCCGGTCCGGACGGTCGCGATCAGTGATGTCGCACCGATCATGGTCGTCGGGTCCGACGACGGCACCATCGGCGTCGTCGACATCAGCAACCCGAGCACCCCGGAGCTGATCGCACGGATCCGCGACGGGGTGGACAGCGGATGGCATTCGGTGGCGGTGTCTCCCGACGGTCGGCTCGTGGCCGCCGGGCGCGACGACGGTGAGGTGGCGATCTGGAGCATCGCCAACCCGCGCGCGCCGGCCGAATTGCGTCGGGTGCGTGCCCACGATGCCGCGATCTGGTCGGTGAGCTTCGCCGACGACGGACGATCACTGGTGTCGGCGGGCCTCGACGGTACCGCCAAACGCTGGGACGTCAGCACCGACGGCAACGCCGGATCGCCCAATCTGCTCACCGCCCTCGGCGTTCCGATGCGCACCACCGGCGGGGCGTTCTTCACCGCGCTGGAATTACGCCCGCACGTCGTGCTCACCGCGGGCGGTGCGGGAACCGTGCAGTCGTGGGACATCCCGTCCTCACCCACTCCTGCTCATACCCTGCCGATCACGCGGACCTCGGTCAGCGCCGACGGAAAGATCCTGGCCACCAGCGGCGCCGACCAGAAGGTGTTGCTCTGGGATCTGAGCACCGGCACCCCCACCGAACTGTCCCAGATCCGGCGACCACTGCGTCCCAGCGGCGGGTACGTCGCGGCCTTCAACCGGACCGGCACCGTCCTGGCGACCGCATTCACCAATGGTGGCGAGGTCGAGTTGTACGACATCTCCGACCCGCGAAGTCCGCAGCAGACCGCGACCCTGCGCCTGGACACCAGACACGCCTTCCCCCTGGCGTTCTCGCCGTCGACGGGCATGTTGGTGACCGGCAGCGATGACAACTCCCTGCAGCTGTGGGATGTGTCGAATCCGCGGGCACCCACCGAGATCGGGCCCCCCGTCGCCGCGGCGGAGGGCTTCGTCGAGGATGTCGACTTCAGTCCGGACGGTTCGAGTCTCGCCGTCGCCGACGCCCGCCACCGCATCACGCGCTGGGACGTCAGCGACCCCGACAATCCGACAGAGGTGCAGGTGGTCACGTCGCCGCGGGGTGCGGTGAACGCGGTCGAGTTCAGTCCGGACGGCAAGTACCTGTACGCCGGTGACGACGATCAGAAAATCTCGGTCATCGACGTCGGATCGAATTCGATGGCGCGTGTGTCGGTGCCGGCGGGCGTGCGGGTGAGTTCACTGTCGATCGCGAGTGACGGCAAGACCCTCGTGGTCGGCGGTACCCAGACCATCCAGCTGTGGAACATCAGCGATCCGGTCGCGCCGAGGCCGATCGCGCCCGATGAGTCGATCACCTCGGAATCGGTCTATGTGCGTGAGCCGACGATCGACCCGCAGAACACCATCTACGCCGGTGGCAGCTCCGACCTGCAATGGTGGACGATCGACGTGGAGGCCGTCGCCGACCGCGTGTGTACCGCCGAGGGCGGCATCGGCCGGCAGACATGGGATGCCTTCGCCGAGGGCGTCGACTACGTCGACGTGTGTCCCGGCAACTGACGGGACTCGACCGCGGAAAACTGCAACAGGTTCTAGACAGGTGTCCAGCAGGCTGTCTATCCTGAGCGCATGGAATTCGGGATCGTTCAGTTCACCAGTGACCGCGGACTTGCGCCGCAGGTCCTCGCCCCACTGATCGAGGAGGCCGGCTTCGCGTCGTACTTCGTGCCCGAGCACGGGCACATCCCGACCCGTCGAGACGCCGCGCATCCCCAGACCGGCGACGCGACGCTGCCTGACGACCGCTACATGCGCACCCTCGATCCGTGGACGACGCTGGCCGCCGCTGCCGCGGTGACCGAACGCATCCGGCTGGCCACCGCAGTCGCATTGCCGGTGCAATCCGACCCGATCACCCTGGCCAAGACGCTCGCCACCCTCGACCACATCTCCGGCGGCCGGGTCACCCTCGGCGTCGGTTTCGGGTGGAACCTCGACGAATTGGCCGATCACCACGTCCCGCCCAAGCGTCGCCGCACGATGCTGCGCGAGTACCTCGAGGCGATGCGCGCCCTGTGGACCGACGAAGAGGCCGAATACCACGGCGAATTCGTCGATTTCGGCCCCAGCTGGGCATGGCCAAAACCGCCCCAGGGGGCATTGCCCACGCTCGTCGGTGCCGCTGGCAACGAGAAGAACTTCACGTGGATCGCCCGCAGTGCCGACGGCTGGATCACCACCCCCGGCGAGGCCGACATCGAAGGCTCGGTGGCACTGCTGCACCAGATCTGGTCCGACGCCGGCCGCAGCGGCGATCCCGAGATTGTGGTCCTCGACTTCAAGCCGATCCCCGAGAAGCTGGAGAAGTGGCGCGAGATCGGAGTCACCACAGTGCTTTACGGCCTCCCCGACGACACCGTCGAACGCGCGTCCGGCTACCTGGCCAAGCTGGCCGGAAAGCTGGGATTGGCTCCGGCGCCGGTGTAACCCGGCTGCGCTGACAAGGTTGGGTCGACTGCTGGGAGCTCACAGTTCCGGCGCGACCCGCAGGCCGGGCATGACGAATCGGTCGATCTGGCGCCGCACCGATACGGGGTCGTCGGCGTCGACGGTGGCGCCGGGGGTGGTGCCGATGCTGATCAGGATGCGGGCGACCCATTCGGAGACCTCGTCGGGATCGTGGGCGGCGTGCACCTCCCGTCTTTCGATGGCGGCCTCCACAAACGGCTTCCAGAACAGGGCGAGGTCGGGGACGAGGGCGGTCACACCCGCTCCGGCGCAAGCGGCGAACTCGTCCGGCTCGTCGGTGCGCAGGCGCAGCAGCAGTGTCCCCGGGTCGTCGTAGGCGCCGCGCCCGATGCGGACCCCGGCGGTGAGTTGTCCGGCGAAGGTGCCCAGTTCGTCGAGTTCGGTTCGTGCGTCGGTCCAGAATGATTCGGTGAGCCGGACGATCGCGGCGCCCACCATCGCCTGCTTGTCCGCAAAGTGGCGGTACAGCCACGCCCGTGACACTCCGGCGAGGTCGGCGACCTGCTGCACCGTGGTCCCCCGGATTCCGCGTTCGGCGAGCATTTTCTCGGTCGCGTCGAGAAGCCGATCGGTGACCGAGGTCGTCGGGGCGGGAGTCATGCCACCAGACTCTAGTAGACAGTTCTGTGAAACTGTGTACTTCACCCACCCTGGTGCGGTAGACAGATCTGGAGATCTGTCAACAACCCTAGGGGGTCCCATGCGTGTTGCCACCCCACGCACTGCCATCATCGGCGCCGGAATCAGCGGACTGACCGCTGGAAAGATGCTGTCGGACTACGGCGTCGACTACACCTGCTTCGAATCGTCCGATCGGATCGGCGGGAACTGGGCATTCGGCAATCCCAACGGTCACTCCAGTGCCTACCGATCGCTGCACATCGACACGTCGAAACATCAACTCTCCTTCCGGGATTTCCCGATGCCTGCGGACTATCCGGACTTCCCGCACCACACCCAGATCAAGCAGTACCTCGACGACTACGCCGACGCATTCGGATTGCTGGACAACATCGAATTCGAGAACGGGATCACCCACGCGCGGCGGCTCGACGGAGGTGGATGGGAACTCCAGACGCAGAGCGGGACGACCCGCCCATTCGATCTGCTCGTCGTGGCGAACGGCCACCACTGGGATCCGCGCTACCCCGACTTCCCCGGCGAGTTCGCCGGGATCACCATGCACGCACATCACTACATCGATCCGCGGACCCCACATGACTTCTCCGGCAAGCGGATTCTGGTCGTCGGCCTGGGTAACAGCGCCGCCGACATCGCGGTGGAGTTGTCGTCGAAGGCCCTCGACAACGAGTTGACCTTGTCCACCCGCTCGGGTGCATGGATCGTACCCAAGTACTTTGCCGGGCAGCCTGCGGACAAGTACTACCGCATGAGTCCGCACATCCCTTCTTCGTGGCAACGCAAGTTCATGCAGGTGATGCAGCCACTGACCGCCGGGCATCCCGAGGACTACGGCTTGCCGACGCCGAACCACAAGTTCTTCGAGGCGCATCCCACGCAGTCGGTCGAGCTGCCGCTCCGACTCGGTTCCGGCGACATCACCGCCAAGCCCAACATCGATCGATTCGACGGCGACACAGTGTATTTCGAGGACGGGTCATCGCGCGACTTCGATATCATCATCTATGCCACGGGATACAACATCACCTTTCCGTTCTTCGATCGGGACTTCCTGAGCGCTCCGGACAACCGCATCGACCTGTACAAGCGGATGTTCGCGCCGGGTATCGACGATGCGGTCTTCATCGGCTTCGCGCAGGCCACACCGACGCTATTTCCGTTCGTGGAGTGTCAGACCCGGTTGCTCGGGGCGTACGCGGTCGGGCAGTACCGGCTGCCGCCGGAGGATGAGATGAGGCGGGTGATCGACGACGATACGCACTTCTATACCGGCCACATGCTCGACCGGCCGCGGCATACCCAGCAACTCGACCACTACCTGTACGAACACAACATGAGGACCAAGGAGATTCCGCAGGGCCGGGAGCGTGCACAACGCCGTGGTCCCCAGCGCTGGGCGAATGTGGCCGAGAGCGCCGCCCACGATGACGTCCTACAGGAGGCACGATGACGACGATCGACACCCGCCGCGACGTCGAGTTCATCTCGGACGGAACACGATGTGCCGCATGGCTCTTCCCGGCGCCGGAGACTTCGCCGTTCCGTACCGACTCAGGTGTTCCCGTCGTCGTGATGGCCCACGGATTCTGTGGCACCAAGGATTCCGGGCTCGAACCGTACGCCCGGGCGTTGGCCGATGCCGGCCTCGCGGTCTTCGCCTTCGACTACCGCCACTTCGGCTTGTCGGAAGGTCAACCACGCCAACGGGTGTCGATGTCCGGTCAGGTCGCCGACTATCACGCCGCGATCGACGCGGTCGCCACCCAGCCGGGGGTCGACGGCGGTCGGGTGATTCTGTGGGGACTGTCGCAATCCGGCGGGCACGTCCTCATCGTCGCCGCCGAACGCGCCCGCCGCGGCGATGACGATGTCGCAGCCGTGATCTCGATGGTTCCGATGGTCAGTGGTATCGCGGCCGGTGCTCACCACTACCCACAGGTGGGTGCGGCGTCGATGCTGCGAACGACCGGAGTCGGGATCGCAAGTGCGTTGGGCGCCAAGCTCGGTCGTGATCCGGTGATGATGCCGGTGGTCGGCAGGCCGGGGGAGCGGGCCGCGCTCACCTCCGACGGCTATCTCGAGGACTACCAGAGGATCGCCGGACCGTCGTGGCGTAACGAGGTCGACGCCTCCATCGGGCTGGAACTCGGCAACTACCGCGCCGACAAGCACGCCGCCGACGTCGCGGCTCCGGTGCTGATGCAGATCGCCGACTTCGACCGTGGCGCACCACCATACGCGGCGGCCAAGGCAGGATTCGCCGCGCGCGCCGAGCTCCGTCACTATCCCTGCGATCACTTCGGCATCTTCGCCGACGTGGACGACTCCTGGTTCGACACCGCGGTGACACACCAGATCGGCTTCCTGGAAAGGCATCTCGGATGAGCGCGGCGCTGGTCATCGGCGGGGCGTCAGGAATCGGGCGGGCCACCGCGACGCGCCTGCACGAGGTGGGGCATCGGGTGATCGTCGCCGACATCAACGGCGACGCCGCGCAGCTCGCCGCGGAGGAACTCGGTGGCGAGAGTACCGCCATCCGCCTCGACGTCTCCGACGAAGACTCTGTCGCAAAGGGTTTCGAGGATGCCGACGATCT
Source organism: Gordonia sp. NPDC003950 (assembly GCF_053605205.1). NCBI lineage: Bacteria > Bacillati > Actinomycetota > Actinomycetes > Mycobacteriales > Gordoniaceae > Gordonia > Gordonia sp. NPDC003950. Next base: position 150,638 of record NZ_JBSGIT010000008.1, read on the forward strand.
CGCCGTGGTGGTGAACTGTGCCGGCCTGTCCATGCCCGGCGCACTCGTCGATCTGGAACTCGACCACTGGCGAACCACCGTCGACGTCTGTCTCACCGGAACCTTTCTGGTGCTCAAACACGCCGGCCGGAACATCGTCGACGGCGGCTCGATCATCTGCGTCGCCTCGCTCAACGGCCGCCAACCCGGCGCGGGAATGGGTGCCTACTGTGCGGCGAAGGCCGGGGTCTTGATGCTCATCGAGGTGGCCGCGCTGGAACTGGCCGAACGCGGGGTGCGCGTCAATGCCGTCTCCCCGGGTCTGGTGGACACACCGCTCACCGCCGGAATCGCCTACGTGCCCGGCCTCACTGAGGAGTACCTGGACAACACGCCGCTCGGGCGGGCCGGCACCCCCGACGACATCGCGCAGACCATCGCCTTCCTCGCCTCGGACGCGTCGACGTGGATGACCGGCGCCGCCGTCGATCTCAACGGCGGCGCACACCTCCAGCGCTACCCGGACGTGCTCGGCAAGGTGCGGGCGCTGGCGGAAGGTTGACCGAGGCCTGAGAGTCCGGCCCACCGCTGGTCGAGTAGGCCCGAGGGACGAGGGCCGTATCGAGGCCACCCCGGTGAAGCGGACAGCCCTGCCTCACCGAGACATCCGGGGTCCGCACTGTCGTGTCAGAGTGCCCGTCTATCCGCGGGGCAGGGGCTCCCCGACGACACCGGAGTCCCGACGCAGCACGCGTAGCGATCCCTCCACCCGCACCTCGGTGAACTGCCCGGTCGCCAAGGCCTGGCAATAGATCTCATACGGTGGCCGGCCGCCGTCGGCGGGATCGGGAAACACGTCGTGGATCAGCAGGGCCCCACCGACGCGCACCCAGGGCGCCCAGCCGTCGAGGTCGTTCTGTGCGGCCTCCATCGAGTGGCCGCCGTCGATGAAGACGAAGTCGACGGGCTTGCCCCACGCCCGGGCGGCGACGGTCGACGGCGCGAGCATCCCGATCACTGTCTGCTCGAGGCCCGCGTCGAACATCGTCCGGCGAAAGCGTGCGGAGGTGTCCAGCGTGCCCGCATGCGGGTCGACGAGCGACTCGTCGTGATACTCCCAGCCCGGCTGATGCTCCTCGGATCCGCGGTGATGGTCGACGGTGACGATGACCGCGCCGGCGGCTTCGGCGGCCGACCCCAGGAACACCGTCGACTTACCGCAGTAGGTGCCGATCTCCACCCCCACCTTGGTCGAATCAGACTGTGCCAGATACTCTCCGGCGATCTCGAACAATGTCTGCGCCTCGTCGAGCGGCATGAATCCGGGGGCCTCGTCGGCCACCCGGATGCGATCGGGCGAGGGGGCGGAAAGCGGCTGCGGGGCCGACGGTGCGGTCATGGCACTGATCGTAACCGTTCCCTACCGAGCGATTGTTCTCCCCGCGTAGTGTGGCTGCCATGAAAGCTCAGGTACTCACCGCAGAGAACGGTCCGTCAGCTCTCGAACTCACCGACGTCGCCGACCCGGCACCCGCCGATGGCCAGGTGCTCGTCGACATCAAATCGTGCGGGATCTGCTTCCCCGACCTGCTGATGAGCCAGGGCAAGTACCAGTTGCGCATACCCACCCCGTTCACCCCGGGCACCGAGGTCGCCGGAGTGGTGCGCAGTGCACCCGAGGAGTCGTCGGTGAAGGCCGGCGACAAGGTCCTCGTCGCGTCCGTCGTGGGTGGGTTCGCCGAACAGGTCGTCGCCGCTCCCGAGCAACTCCTGCCGCTGCCCGAGGGTCTGAGCTTCGATCAGGGTGCCGCGATGGGCATCAACTACCAGACCGCGCTCTTCGCGCTGAAGGTTCGCGCGCAGACCGCACCCGGCGAGGTGGTGGGCGTGCTCGGCGCCGCCGGTGGCGTCGGCACCGCGTCGATCATGGTGGCAAAGGCCATGGGCGCCAAGGTGATAGCCATCGTGCACCGCAAGGGAGCCGAGGAATTACTGCGGGGCGCCGGCGCCGACGAGATCGTGCAACTCGAGGAAGGCTGGGGTGCCAAGCTCAAGGAGATCGCACCCGAGGGCGTCGACGTGATGATCGATCCGTCCGGCGGCGATGTCTTCGACGAGGCGCTGCGCCAGGTCTCCCCCGACGGCCGGTACGTGGTGATCGGGTTCGCCGCCGGCGGCATCCCCACCGTCAAACTCAACCGCGTCCTCTTCCGCAACATCGCCGTCGTCGGCGCGGCGTGGGGCGAGTACGTCCGCACCCACCCCGGCGTCCCGGAACTACTGCACGACGAGCTCACTGAGATGATCGCGGCGGGTATGAGTCCGCAGGTCAACACCACCTACACCCTCGATCAACTCCCCGAGGCGTTGACGGATCTGGCGCAGGGGCGGATCCTGGGCAAAGCGGTCGTCCACATCGCCGACTGAGCCCGCTCTCCTCGCTGGTCCGAGTGGTCCACGAGCGAAGCGAGGAGACGTATCGAGACCCCCGAGGAGTGCCCATGTGCCGCAACATCACCGAATTGCGCGGGTTGGAACCACCGGCCACCCACGACGAGATCGAGGCGGCCGCGCGTCAGTACGTGCGCAAGGTCAGCGGCATCCGGGCTCCCTCGGCGGCGAATGCGGAGATCTTCGAGGCGACGGTGACCGCCGTCGCCGCGGCCACCCGGGAACTGCTCGCCGAACTACCCGAGCGGCGGCAGCCGCCGAAGACGGTGCCGCCGCTACGTCGTCCTGAGGTGCAGGCGCGGATCGCGGCGCGCGGCTGACGCGCGTCGACGACGAACCTCTGTGCGGACTTCGGAGCCGAGTCGACCGGCAGGCAACTGCTGATCAGGCGTCCGGCCATCACGTCGTCCAACGGCGTGCCGATAGGTCGCCGCGACTGCAACAGCACCGATTCGGCGAACGACCACGCGTTCCGCGGCGCGTCGTACCCCGGCGCGTCCCGCGCTTGCGAGGTCGAACCAATGGTCAGGGACGTTCTCGCCCGGCCGCAGCTCGCCCACGTCCAACAGATACTCCAAGGTGCGGTCCCGGCTGCGGGTGATCGTCTGAAATGCCTGCGGCACATCGTCATACGCCAGGCCGTTGGGCAATGGGTGCTTCTCATCCCACCAGGCATCCCGGCGGTACATGCTCGGCACCCGCCGTCGTAGCCGGTCCAGGGCGGAGTACTGAGATGGCGCGCGAGTGGCCATGTTTGTCGCTGGAGGAAGGTGACACGGGCCTCAGGCCGGCCGAACCCCGTCGTCAAGAATTGCGGAGCGAGGCGGGATCGGCCCCCTCACGCGCCGATCCCGAACACCTTCGCGGCGTTCTGGTAGAGCACCCCGCGCACCCATTCGTCGCCGAGGTCGAGTCGGATGACGGCCTCGAGGGCGTGGGTGTAGGTGTAGGGAATGTTCGGGAAGTCGCTGCCGAACAGAATCTTCGAGCCGATGTCACGCAGCCTGGGGCGCAGGTCCGGCGGGTACGGTGCATCTTCTTCGGAGAAGTCGGTGAACGACATCGTGGTGTCGAGCCGAACGTTCTCGTATTGCTCTGCCAGGTGCAGGAATTCGGGGTACTCCGGTGTCCCCATGTGGGCGACGATCAGTGGTAGCGACGGAAAGCGTTTCAGCAGAGCGGCAATGGGTTCCGGACCGGTGAATCGTCCTGGTGCCGGGCCACTTCCGCAGTGGATGATCACCGGCACCTGAGAGTCGGCCAGCTGCGACCACACTCCGTAGAGCAGTGGATCGAGGGCGGAGAAGTCGCCGACCTGGATGTGGCACTTGAACACTCGTGCGCCCGCGGCGATTGCCTTCGAGACATATCCGGTGGCCGACTCCTCGGGATAGAACGTCGCGGTGTGCAGGCAGTCGGGGTGATGGGTGGCGAAGTCGGCGGCCCACCCGTTGAGCCACTCCGCCATATTTGGTTTGTGCGGGTATACCAGCGACGAGTACGCACGCACCCCGAAGGACTGCAGCGTCGCCACCCGTACGTCCTCGTCGGCGCGGTAGGTGATCGGCCACTCCCGCCCGATGAGCGGTCCGGCGGAGTCGAAGTAGGCCCAGACCTTGTCCATCACCGATCGCGGCATGAAGTGGGTGTGGACGTCGATCAGGCCGGGCAGCCCCAATCCCTGCCAGACCGCGCGTATCTGTTCGATCTCGGAGTCGCTGAACGGTGCCGGAGGATCGGGGATCGGCCGATCGGGGTGAACGTCGCTGTCCATGAGTCGACGCTACCGCGCGTCGACTCAGGGCCGAATCAGAACCTTGCGTTCCTTCTTGGGTGCACTGAGCGTCGCAAAGATCTCGGTGAGGTCGTCGAGTCCCGCGGTGCGACTGACGAACAAACCCGGATCGATCGAACCATTCATGACCGACGTTGCAGCCGTGACGAATTCGTTCTTGGTGTAGTAGGAGACGAAGTGCATCGACACCTCTTTGACCACGGCCGCGACCGGCATAAACTCATCCGGCGTCAGGCACACCCCGGCGACGACGATCCGCCCGCCGGGTGCGACGTACTCCAGTGCGGTGGCGATGATGCCGGGCTTGCCGACACATTCGATCACCACGTCGAAGGGTTCGAACGCCGACACCGCGTCGGGAGTGGTGGTCGACGTGGCGCCGAGGTCGGAGGCGGCGACGAGACGTTCGGGTACCGGATCGCTGCAGACGATCTCGCCGGCACACGACCGCGACAACCAGGCCAACGCGGCCAAACCCACCGGTCCCGCGCCGATCACCAGCACCCGATCGCCGGGCGTGATGGATGCGCGGGTCACCGCATGCAAGCCGACCGCCAGTGGCTCGGTGAGCGCTGCATCGCCCAGGCCTGCTTCAACCCCCGCCACCTCGCGCGCCCCGGGCAGCCGATCCAGTCGTACGCTCTCGGCCGCCCCGACCAGCACGAACTCCGCCAAGGACCCGGCGAGGACGCCCAGACCGAGAGTTCGCGCCGCCGGGCACCGGGCGACGTCTCCGACGAGGCAGGCGCGGCAGGAGCGACAACCGATCACCGGCATCGACGCCACCGGAGCACCCAACCAGTCGGTCAGCCCCGGTCCGGTGGCCACCACCTCGCCCGCGAACTCGTGACCCATGATCGTGCCGTCGGGGAGAAACGGCGCCGTCGAGAGATCCGATCCGCAGATGCCGGTCGCGGCCACCCGGAGCACCAGTTCGCCGACACCCGGTTCCGGATCGGCGACGTCATCGACCTGGAAGGTTCCGTTGGAGATCACCGCGGCGCGCATCGTTCAGCTCTCCTTGTCCAAGATCACCGCGGCGCGCATCGTTCAGTGCCCCTCGTCGACGTACTTGTCGGCTCTTCGCGGCATCTGCCCCGACCAGTCCCGGGGTTCGATGAACACGCCCTCGGCCTCCACGGTCACGCCGTCGGCGTCGGAGAGAGTGCCGCGGACGATCTTCTTGCGGCCGTCACGGGCGACGATGGACGCGCATGCTGTCAGCGTGCCGAGGGGCGTGGGGCGCAGGTAGCGCACCGTGATGGTGCCGGTGTAGCAGGGCACGTTGTCGAGGCTGGCGCCCTCGCCGAGCACGTGATCGAGGATCATCGCGCACACACCGCCGTGAACGTGATGGTCCGGGCCCTCGTAGGCCGCGCCGAGGGCGAACTCCGCCGACACTTCGTTGTCATGGAACCGGGTGCGCAGCGGTGGCGCTATCGCGTTGCGGACACCGATGACGGCGTTACCCCACGGCATTCCGATGAAGTCGGGGGTGTAACGCACGCCGTACGGGCCGTCGATCTGTTCGGCCCGCAACATCGCCACGACCTCGTCGATCCGTCGACGCGCCTCGCCGATCACCTCGTCGGGAACCTCGGTGCGGATGGCGGCATCGATGAGTTCGCGGACCGACTCGGTCAACGGCTCGTAGACGCCGCGGCGGCGGGCGATCTCGGCATCGGAGATGTCCTCGAGGGTGAACTGCATGGGGCCGCTCCCGGAGGTGTGCGAGTGAGACGAACTGGCAAGATCGTCTAGAACGTGTTCTAATTTACATCTAGAACGTGTTCTAGTTCTGGGAAATGCAAGGAGGCGACCATGGAGTGGGATGAGACCTGGGTGCGCCACGCGATGCCCCTGCTGTCGCTGATCTCCAAGGGATACTTCCGGTCGGATGTCCAGGGGATGGAGAAGGTACCCGACGGTGGGGCGCTGCTGATCTCCAATCATTCGGGCGGCCTGCTGGCGTTCGATGTGCCGTTGATCACGGTGGCCTTCGCCGATCACTTCGGGCCCGCGCGGCCGCTCTACACCCTCGCCCACGACATCTTGTTCCAGGTCGGTGGCGGTGCGCTGCTGAGCAAGTTCGGCTTCCTGCGCGCCCATCCGCGCAACGCGGTCGCCGCACTGGAATCGGGTGCTGCGACGCTGGTCTTCCCCGGTGGTGACTGGGATGTGATGCGACCGAGTCGCGACGACGCCAAGATCGACTTCGGCGGCCGCACCGGCTACATCCGGACCGCTCTGCAGGCCGACGTGCCGATCGTCCCGATCGTCACCATCGGCGCGCAGGAGACCCAGTGGTTCCTCACCCGGGGCGAAGGGCTGGCCACACTGCTGCGCCTGGACAAACTGTTGCGCATCAAGGGCGCGCCGTTGTCGCTCGGCTTTCCCTTCGGACTCACCGCCGGACTACCGGCGAACGTCCCGCTGCCATCCAAGATGACCACACGCGTCCTCGACCCCATCGACATCCGCGCCGAGTTCGGGACCGACCCGGACATCGCCGAGGTCGATCAGATGATCCGCAAACACATGCAACACGCCCTCGACGACCTCGCCCGCAAGCGCCGATTTCCCGTGCTCGGCTGACTCTTCCTGGATACCACCATGACCGCGATCCTCGACCGTCTTCGTTCCCTAGTCTGGCTGATCGGGGTCCTGCTGCGCAGCGGGTTCCTGAGCCTCACCAGCCCCGACCGGTACGTCCGGATGGGCCTGAACCTGCGGAGGCACGGCGGTCCGTCGCCGGTCAGCGGCATCGGGCTGGCCGCCGCCCGCACCCCGGACCGGTTCGCCATCATCGACGAGGCGGGCTCACTCACCTGGGGCCAACTCGACCGACGCGCCGACGCACTGGCCGCCGGCTTGGGTGAGCTCATCGGGCCGCGTCGCCCAGACCGGCCTGCGCGGGTGGCCATCATGTGTCGCAACCACGCCGGTCTCGTCGAATCCCTCGCTGCCACATCGCGACTCGGCGCCGACGCCATTCTGCTCAATACGGGTTTCGCCGGACCCCAGTTCGCCGAGGTCCTGGAAAGGGAGGGCGCCGACCTGCTCATCGTCGACGACGAGTTCGGTGAACTCGTCGGTTCCGCCGCCGCCCGACTGCCACGGCTTCGCTGTCTGCGGGCCTGGGTCGACGACCCCGACGTCGAACCGATTCCGCAGGCCGTCGGCACCGTCGAATCGGTGATCGCCGATCATGCCGGGCGACGGGTGCCCGCACCGCCGCGCGCCGGCCGCGTCGTGCTGCTCACCTCGGGAACCACGGGCGCTCCCAAGGGGGCTCGTCGTGGCGGCAGCACCGACGTGGTCTCGCTCGCCGCGATCCTCGACCGCATCCCGTGGCGCGCAGGCGAACCCACCGTAATCGCCGCTCCCATATTCCACGCGTGGGGATTCGGGCAGGTCGCCATCGCGGCCACGCTGAGCGCCACCATGGTGATGCGCCGCCGCTTCGACCCGGAGGCCACCCTCGACCTCGTCGACCGTCACCGCGCCACCGGACTGGCCGTGGTGCCGGTGATGCTCGAACGGATCATGGACCTGCCCGACGAGGTGCTCGACCGATACACCGGGTCCTCCTTGCGTTTCGTCACCGCCAGCGGGTCACGGATGCGGCCGGATGCGTTGCTGGCCTTCATGAATCGCTTCGGCGACGTCGTCTACAACAGCTACAACGCCACCGAGGCCGGCCTGATCTCCACCGCCGTACCCGCCGACCTGCGCGCCGTACCCGACACCGCCGGGCGGCCCCTGGTCGGCACCGACGTCCGCATCCTCGACGACGCAGACCAGCAGGTCGCCATCGGTGAGATCGGGCGCATCGTCGTCGCCGGTGCCTCGGCCTTCGACGGTTACACCACCAACGACACCAAGGATTTCGCCGGGGCGCACATGGTGTCCGGCGACCTGGGCCGGATCGACGAGAACGGTCGATTGTTCGTGGTGGGACGTGACGACGAGATGATCGTCTCCGGCGGCGAGAACGTGTACCCGCTCGAGGTCGAGCAGGTCATCGCCGAATGTTCGGGCGTCGGTGAGGTCGCGGTGGTCGGCGTCGACGACGAACGTTTCGGACAACGCCTGGCCGCCTATGTGGTCCGCCGCGGCGGAGGTCTCGTCAGCGCGGACACGATGGTCACCGCCGACGATCTGCGGGCTCACGTGCGTGACCGCCTGGCCGGATTCAAGGTGCCGCGGGATGTGTATTTCATCTCCGAATTGCCGCGCAATGCCACCGGGAAAGTGGTGAAACGGTCTCTTGGCGAGATGGTTCCGGATTCCGCGGGCGAACGGAAGGTGGGTTGAGACGATGGAACGCTTCAGCGGGCCCGACGCCCTGATGTTCAACATGGAGACTCCGACCACCCCGATGCACACGCTGAAGGTGGCGATCCTGGATACGCGACGTCGCGGTCGGCCGGTGACGCTGGGCGAACTGATCGACGTCCTGCCCGACTACCTGGGCATGTTCCCGCGCGCCACCCAACGGGTGCAATGCGCACCCGGGCGTAAGGCTCGTCCATTCTGGGTCGCCGACGAGGACTTCGATGTGGCCGACCACCTCGACGAGACCTTCCTCCCCGCTCCGGGTGGGCCCGAACAACTCGACGCGGCGCTGTCGGAACTCGCTGTGCTCCAACTGGATCGATCGCGTGCACTGTGGGCGCTGACCCTGGTGCACGGTCTCGCCGGAGATCGTCAGGCTGTGGTCGTGCGGGTCCATCACGCCGTCGCCGACGGTCTGGCCGCCCTCAACACTCTGATGGCCGCGACGTCGGAGGAGGGTGGCGCCGTCGAGGTGGCCCCGGTGCGCCCTCCGCACGCCCTGCCGAGCCGAGCCGACCTCACCCGCAGTGCACGTCGGGAATCGCGGAGTCTGCTGGCCGCGATACCGCAGGTTCTCTCCACCTTCGCGCGTGCGGCCCGCACGGCCGCTGATACCGAGGCCGCCGAACATATTCCACGACCCCTGACCGTGCGGCGGACCAGTTTCAACACGCCGTCGGGCGGTGAACGCGTCTGTGCGAGTGGCGGAATCCCGCTGGCCGACGTCCAACGTGTCGCGGTTGCGCTGGGTACCACCGTCAACGGTGCCCTGCACGGCATCATCGCCGGCGCCATGCGGTCCGAACTGGCCGATCGCGGAGATGATCTGACGCACCGGTCGGTCACCGTGTTCGGGGTGTGCCGCGATCTCGCGTCGACACGGACCTGGGGCAATGAGATAGCCACTGCCGCAGCGTATATGCGCACCGACATCGCCGATCCGGTGGAGCGGATCACCGCCACCGCCGACAGTTGTGCCGCGGCGGTCGGTCGGCGCAAGAAGGTGGGCTTCGAGATGATCGACCGGATGTCGACGTACACCGGTCGCCTGGCACCGACCTTCCGGAACCTCGCCGCGCACCGGGCGCCACGCATCATGAACACCATCACGACGGCGAACATGCCTGGACCGCGTCGGACCCGATGGGTCGGCGACGTAGAGGTGATCAACTGGATCTCCTTTGCCCTCGCCATCGCACCCGCAGATGTCAACCTGACCACCTACAGTTACGCCGGTACGTTGTCGATGGGGCTGATCGCCACGCCGGAGTCGATGCCCGATCCACACCGGTTCCTGCGACGCGTCGCCGACTCCCTCGACGAGGTGCACACGGCCCTGTCCGATCGCGGTCTGCTCGGCGGCGATCTGGTTCGGGGCGATCGTTGATCGACTGGTCCACGGGGGCTGCACGTCTCGGTCTCTTCGCCGGGGTGTTGCCCCGCGCGATAGCGAGCACCCGTCACGCCGGCCGCGGTGATGTCACCGCGGGGGTTCCACCAACGTCGGCCGGGGCGCGGGCCATCGGTGAGACCGCGCTCGACGAGATCTTCATCGCCATCAACTCCGTGATCCGCGAGATCCCGTCCACGGAGACGATCGAGGGATACGTCGAGCGGTGTGCGGCGGTTGCGCCCGAACTGGCCGGGCTGGGCGTGGAAGGTATTCATCAGCGTCCGCGCGTTCCGCGGATCGCATCGCAGACCCGGAAGATGTTCGGGACCACCCGGTTTGATCATGTCGACTATCTGGTCGACGGCTTCCTGCCGGCCTCGGTTTCCGACGTCGATCCCTATGCGGGAACCTACAGTTCGGCGCGGGTGCTCAGCCGGAGTCGGAGTGGTGGTCGGTGGCTGATCTGGGTGCACGGTGCCGCGCAAGGTCGATCCGATGATCTCTACGCCTTCCGGGCCGCTCACCTGTACGGGCAGCTCGGCTACGACGTCGCGTTTCCGGTCCTCCCGGCGCACGGTGTCCGCCGACGTCGTTCCGTGGCGTATCCGGGCCTGGATCCGTTGGTCAATGTGCTGCTCACGGTTCGCGCGGTCACCGAGATCCGCGCCTTGATCCAATGGATCTCGCAGTGGGATCCGAGTGAGATCGTGCTGTCCGGTACATCATTGGGCGGACCGATCGCCGCGCTGGTGGCCTCGCTGGAGCCCCGCGTGTCGGGTGTCGTCGCCGTGGTGCCGATGCTCGACGTCCACGGCACCCTTGCCCATCACATGGAGCGGGCCGGTCCCCGCGGCCGCGACCTGGCGGCCCTGATGCGTTCGGACCCGGTGACCGCCGTCACTTCCGTCATCGACCCCCTGTCGGTGGACCCGTACCCCACGCCCGATCGTCGCCTGGTGATCGCGGCCCTCAACGACCGCGTCACCTCACTGGGCGCAGCACGACGCCTCCACGCCCACTGGGGCGGAAAAGTGCACTGGTACCACGGAAGTCACGTCGGCCATGCCATGTCCCGAGACATTCACCGTGCCGTCGACAGCTTCCTGACCTGAGCTCGCGGGTACCCGAAGGTTCTCTCCTGACGAGCCGCACCGTCTCGCCGTCGAGCGGTCACCCTCCCGCTGGTCGAGTGCCGACGAGCTTTGCGAGCCGGTGTATCGCGGCCACCTCCGCAACCTGGAGTCGGAAACCAACTGCAGCGCAGCATCACCTGACGGTAGTGGCCTACCGGGGATAGGTGGTGATGGTTTCCCCGGTGGCGGGGTCGCGCCAGATGACCGCCCGATCGGCGAGCATGGTGGGCAGCAACAATCCCATGTGTTTTCGTTGGTGGTCCGGCGTGCACAGCGGCATCAGGTTGAATTCCACCGTCCAGCCACCGGTGATCGGATCTTGGTGCACGAATTTCACCAGGTGATCGATCTGGCAGTCACTGGCCGGCCGACCGCACTGCGGGTATCGGCAGGTGCCGTCCAATTCGATGATCTTCTCCCGCAACCAGGCTGGTATCCGATATGTCAACGCACCCGGTGGTGGGAGGAGATGGCCGCCGTGTCCGGTGGGGTCGATCGGTGGCGCGGGGAACGGGTCGTCGAGACGACGCCACGCCGCCGGTATCCGATCCAGCGAGGTGGTGGTCCTGATGGTGGGTATGTCCAGGGTGGGAAACTCGGTGACGGTGACCAACTGTCCCGAATTGATCAGCGTTCGGGCGTGAGCTTCGTCAATCACGCCGAAGTATTCCAGCCGGGCTTCCCGCTGCCCGGACGGGTCGGTGATCAACGACAGCGACAACTGCGAATCACTGTCGGTGTCTGTGTCGGTGTCTGTGTCGGGTTGCGGCTCGACGGTATTTGTTGCCGCACAATCAGCGTCGTCACAGTCAGCGTCGCCGTCGGTGACCGTCTCGGGAGCGTCGGTCGTCTCGGGTTCGGTGATCTCATCAGCCTCACCACGCTCGGCGTCGACATCGTCAGACAGATCCGTCGCGTTGCCGTCTACATCGATGTCGAGGTCGGTCAGGCCACAGGGTTCTTCCGGCAACGGGATCGCCCGCGAGCAGACACCCCGACCGCACTCACACGACAGGTACGCGCCGGGTAGTCCTTGGATTTCGGCGAACGCCGCGACCTGCACCTGACCGCGGCGACGCCGATCCCGCGGGCAGATCCGCTCACTGATCATCTGTGCGATCCGCGCCGCCAGATGCGCACCCATCTCGCCTGGTGCGTAGACGGAGATGCTGCAATGCCCGTTGGTGTCCCGACGGACTCGCACGTTCTGATCGCGTGCGGCAGCTTCCTCGCGGCGGTCGGCGGCACCGTCGGGATCCAGCGCGATCACCATCTCGGCGACCTGATCCCGCAATGTCGTATCCGCCTGATTGCGCATCGCGAGTTGCAGTGCGCGGGTTTCGGCGAACGCGCGGACATCGTCATCGGATAGGACGACGATCTCGTCGGCGATGATGCGGATACGTTCCAGCGACTGGTCACCGGCCAGGAATGCTGCGGTCACCGTCGGGAGTGTCGACAGCAGGAAGCTCAGCGTCATCCACGCGGTGGCGTGCGGCACCGATACTCCCAGCGCGGTGGATACCTTGCCGGTGGCGGCTTTGTCGACGCCACCGGTGGTGTGCACGTTGGTCATGTGGCCCGAGAGCAGCATCTCGTCGTACACGGTGTGCCCGATCCGCGCCGCCGACAGCACCTTCCGGGCGATCAGTTGTCGTTCCTGGCGTTGCAACGATCGGGCCAGAGCGGTGGCCGTCTCGGCGGGGAGGTGATCGATCATGGCGGCGTCGGCGGCGGTCATCGACAGTTCCGGCGCGGTAGTCGTGCGAATTGTGGTGTCGGCCATGATGTTCACCCCCTCTGCTCGGTCGCTCCAACTGAACTGACTCAAGTGTAGCGACGACCACCGACAAGTTTCTTCGGCGCGGAATCGGTTGGGGATGAACGATGTCGGTATCGTCCGAGCTGTGTTCGGTTAATATCAGGCTGGTTTCGCTGTTGGGTTGCGGGCGTGGCCTCGACCTCGACAGGCTCGGCCCGGCGGATACACCGACTCGCAAGCTCGTCGGCACTCGGCCAGCGGGGGTTGCGTGTGTTCGACCGGCGAAGATTGCGTGCGCCCGACCGGCGGGGATGCGTGCACTCGATCAGCGCAAGGATCCCCCGCTCAGCGGAACGCTTCCGCGTCCACCACGAGATCGGTGCGGGCGTCGGCGAGCAGTTCGTCGCGATCGGCGGGCAGGATGAAGCCCGCTGCGATCGCTGCGTCCGCGGCCGCGGCGTACCGCTGCACGTAGTCGGTGTCACCGATGTACAACCCGGCGATCACGGTGGGTGGCAGGGGAGTGGTGATGCCGAAGAGGACACAGATCCGCGGCACGTCGGCGGTCACGACGCCACTGAGGATCTGCGTCGGCACGTCGACGCACGGTGTTCGCACACCGTCGCGTGCGTTGCCGATGGTGTCGAGTTCAAAGCGCATGCCGTCGCCGGAGTCGACGACGAGAAGTGGTGTGGCGACCGGAGGTTCGGACTCCTCGCTCAGCCATTCGCGCAGATGGTGCAGCGCTGCCCGTAACACAAAGCGTTGCTGGCCGCGGTTCACCGGCGCCGGACATCCCAGCATCGATTCGTACTCGCCGATCTGCGCGATATCGGCATGTGATGTGCCGGCGACCTCCCAGGCGCGGAAACGCGTCGAATCCGGCTGCCGCGCTTGCACATACTGGAAGTTCGTCAGGACGTCGGTCTCGGTCTGGACGACGAAGACCGGTACCTCGACATCAGCAGAGATCGGTACGGGAACACCGAGGTAGGCCTCGGTGATGTCCACCGGACCGCCCGCATCGCCCAGGGGCAACGTACCCAGCGAACGACTGTGGATCAGGATGCCGTGAAACACGTTGTGTCGATGCGCAAAGTGATTAGTATAGGTGGTCAAGGCCATCGCCGACTGGGATTCCCCGGCGGCAAGCAGCCGACGAACCGATAACCCGGTCAACGGATGTCCCTGCACGTCGGCATCGGCGAGTGCGGCGCCGATCGCGCCGAAGATGTCGTAGCTGTACCCGTCGCCCGGGTGATGCAGCGCGGCATAGCGTTCAGGAAACTTGTCGGCCAGGCGCTGCGGTGCCGATCCGTCGTCCATGCCCACCGATCCGGCACCGCCCTCGACACCGGCGTACTGCGCCGACACCCCCACCCAGGCATAGCCGGAACGGACGATCTCCGGTGCCAGGTAGGTGTATTCGGGTGCGGAGTCGGTTCCGCTGGACACGTTGAACCATTCGACGACGACGTGTCCGTTGAAGTCGGCATCGTGCTGCGGGCGACGCACCAGCACTCGTGTGGCGAACTGCGCGGTGTCCACCTCTCGGAGGTCACCGTCGTCGGCGACGAACCGTCGGGCCAGACCCGATGCGGAATACTCGGTTTCGGTGTAACCCGCTGCCGAAAGATCCGGGCCGGGATTGGCCGACAGGATGTTGTGGCCGCCTCCTCCGGTGAGCTCGGTGAAGGTGACCTGCGTCGGTGCGGACGTGGCAGTCATGTACTCGATCGTAACCGTCAGCCCTACTGATCGGCCGCGGCTTTCGCGGTGGCCTTGCGGTGCCGCTTGATCACCTCGCCGAACATCATGTTCATCTTGGTGCCGATCGGCCAACCGACGTAGTAGCAGAGGAACAGGGCGATCTCCTCGAGTTGCTCCGGGGTGAGTTCCTCGTTGCCGAGAGCGGCACCCGCCTGGATCTCCGCGACGTCGACCTGCCCGCCGGCTGCCAGCGCACCGAGCAGGATCAGCCGGCGGTCGCGGATGGACAGGCCCTCACGCGTCCACACCTCGGCGAACAGCTGATCGGCGGTATGCGCGAAATGCAGTCCCGGGCCGTCGGACATCTCCCAGCCGTACACCTGGGTCATCATGTCCAGGCCACGACGGCGCTGCTCGGTCTGTGTCGCTGTTGCCTGCGGGCTGTCGGTGCTGGTCATGACTCACTCTCCTTCGTGATGTGGCACGCCGAGACCGCGTGCCAGATCCTGATAGGCCTGCGTTCCGAGAGGCAGCTCGACACCGAGTTCTGCGCCGAGGGCCAATGCCAGGGACAGGTCCTTCTCTCCCAACGTTCGCACGTGAGTGAAGACGTCGTACCAGAAATCGTCGGGTTCGATCTCGGCGGTCGTGTCGCGCAACATGATCGCGCCGGCCCCTCCGGTGATGGCATCGGTGTGGCGCACCACCTTTCCGAGTTTGGCGATGTCGATACCCGCGGCCTCGGTCAACCGGGATGCCTCGGTGGTCGCGGTGAACGAGATGAAGTGCAACAGATTCCGGGCCAGCTTCATCTTCGTGCCGGCGCCGACCTGCTCACCGGCGTGCACGATCATGTCCGCGGTGAGGGAGAACGGTTCCTTGATTGCGGTGTAGGCGTCGCGTGGTCCGCCCACCATGATGGCGAGGCGTCCCTGTTCGGCGCCGGGCGCGCCACCGGAGATCGGGGCGTCGAGAAGTGTGACCCCCTGGGCGGCGCACACTTCGGCCAGCTCCACAGCGGTATCCGGGCCGATCGTCGAATGCACGGTGATGATGGAGCCGGGGGCCGCCGCCGACAGCAGGCCGCCGTCGCCGGCCACCACCGTGCGTACCTGGTCGTCGGTGACGACGCAGATGCCGATGATGTCGGAGGTCTCGGCCAGTGCGGCAAGCGAATCCGCTGCCTGCGCCCCCTGATCAACCAGCTTGCCGACCGCGTCTGCGGAGAGATCGAACACAGTGAGGCCCCCCGGGGCCTTCGCCAGGCGAGCGGCCATCGGGGCACCGATATTGCCCAGCCCCACATATCCGATGCGCGGTGCATCGGGGAGTTGTGCAGCGCTCACGACCGGATGACCTGTCCGCCGTCGACATTGAAGATCTGGCCGGTGATCCAGCTCGCCTCATCGCTCAACAGGAACAGGCACATCCCCACCAGGTCTTCGGGGGTACCGAACCGCTTGAGCGGCAGTCGGTTCACGATGTCGTCGACCATCTCCTTGGGAGTGGTGGTCCGCGTGGCCTCGGTGTCGATCGGGCCGGGTGCGATGGCGTTGACGCGGATGTTCTGCCCGCCGAGTTCGGTGGCCAGTTGCTGCGTCAGACCGTTGACGCCGACCTTCGCCAGGCCGTAGAAACCGCTGTAGAGCCATGCGGCGGTGGAGGATTGGTTGACGATCGCGCTGCCGTTCGTCATGTGCGGATACACCTCGCGGGTGACGTTCAGCGCGCCGTCGAGATTGATGCTCATGAACTTCTTGTAATAGTCCCACGGCACGGTGATGAGGAAGTCGAGCTTCATACCGCCGTAGATGGCGGCGTTGTTGACCAGACCGTCGATGCTGCCGTAGGCGTCGACGGTGCTCTGCGCCAGCGCTTTCGCCGACTCCGGGTCGGAGACGTCGGTGTGCACATAGCGGCCACCGATGTCGGCGGCCACCTTCTCGCCGGCCTCGTCATTGAGGTCGGCGACGACGACGTTGGCGCCCTCGCCGGCCAAGGCGCGGGCGTAGGCTTCGCCGATGCCGCCGGCGGCGCCGGTCACGATCATGGTCTTGTCGGTGAAACGGGAGGAGGTCATGGGTTCTCTTTCTGGGTGGGGTGATCTCGATACACCGACTCGCGAGCTCGTCGGCGCTCGATCAGCGGGGAAGCGGTTCTCGATCAGCGGGGGTCTCGGAGACCGGACTCACGCCGGCCGGGCGACGGCCTTCGTCTCGAGGTACTCCTCGAAGCCGGCGACACCCATCTCGCGACCGATGCCGGAGGCCTTGTAGCCGCCGAAGGGGACGTCGGCGGAATACCAGATACCGCCGTTGACGCCCATGGTGCCGGTGCGAACTCCGTTGACCACCTTGTTGATCCGGTCCTCGTCTGTGCCGTACACCATGCCCGAGAGGCCGTAGGGTGAGTCATTGGCGATGCGGATCGCGTCGTCGTCATCGTCGAACGGGATGATCACCAGCACCGGCCCGAAGATCTCTTCCCGGGCGACGCGTGCGGAGTTGTCCAGGCCGGAGATGAGGGTGGGTTCGACGAAGAACCCCTTCTCCTGGGCGGCGGGACGCCCGCCGCCGATCTCGATGGTGCCGCCCTCCTCGCGGGCCAGCGCGATGTAGGACTCGACGCGCTCGCGTTGCCGCGCGGAGATCAGCGGGCCACAGATGGTTCCGGGATCGGACGGGTCGGCGGCGGGCAGACCGGCCATCGCGTCGCGGGTGGCGGCGATCGCCTCGTCGAGTTGCGTGCGGGGTACCAGCAGACGGGTGGTGATCGCGCAGCCCTGACCGGCGTGGGTGACGACGGCGAAAGCGGCCATCGCGCAGGCACTCTTGAGGTCGGCGTCGTCGAGGACGATGAATGCCGACTTGCCGCCGAGTTCGAGGAACACCTTCTTCAGGGTCGCCGACGCCGCCTCCATCACCTTCTTGCCGGTCGCGGTGGAACCGGTGAAGGACACGAGGTCGACGCGCGGATCGGTGGCGAGTTGTGCTCCGAGGCCGTGATCCGATGAGGTGACGATGTTGATGACGCCGGGCGGGAAGTCGGTCTCCTCGGCGATCACCTTGCCGACCAGTGCCGCCGCCCATGGTGTGTCGGGTGCGGGTTTGAGGACCACGGTGCACCCGGCGGCCAGTGCCGGCCCGATCTTGGCGAAGTTGATCTGGTGCGGGAAGTTCCACGGGGTGATCGCTCCGACGACACCGACCGCCTCACTGCGCACCTCCCGGTGATTCTTCAGTCCCATCGGCGTGGCCTCGCCGAGGTCGCGTGTCCACTGATAGGTCTCCGCAAGGTCGGCGAAGTAGCCGAGGTCGGTGGCCGGTCCCTCGAACTGGGGGCCGCCGGTGAGGAAGGCGGGTGCGCCGACCTCCGCGGTGGTGAGGGCCTTGAACTCGTCGGCGTGGCCGAGCAGGGCATCGCGGAGTTGTCGGAGGCAGCGTGCGCGGAGCGCGTGATCGCGTGACCACTCGGTGGTGTCGAAGGCGCGGCGAGCGGCAGCGATGGCCGCGTCCATGTCGTCGGCGGTGGCGTCGGCGGCCGCGCCGATCACCTCCTCGGTGGCCGGGTTGACGACGTCGAAAACGCCTCTGCCGCCGGGAATGAGCTTGCCGTCGACGAGGAGGTCGGACGCGGACTCGGGTCTGAGAGTCATGAACTGGGCTCCAATGACTGGAAGGGCATCTGGACAGGTGTCTGGACTCACGTTCAAACCTAGTGTAGCGTCGGTCACATGTCCAGCCCCGTGTCTCAGGAATCCACCCGACGACGGTTGACCACCCAGCAGGCCGAGACGGTTGCCCGACTGACCGACGCGGCCGTCGAGGTGCTCAACGAGGAGGGCTTCGACGGGCTGACGGTGCGGGCGGTCGCCAAACGTGCCGGTGTTGCGCCGGCGACCGCCTACACCTACTTTTCGTCGAAGAGTCACCTGGTGGCCGAGGTGTTCTGGCGCCGCCTGGCGCAGGGAGTTGCCGAGCCGGACCCGGCCGTTGCGCCGAAAGACCGCGTGGCACAGGTCCTTCGCGACGTCTCGCTGGTGGTCGCGGGGGAGGGGCAACTCGGCGGGGCGGTCACTGTCGCACTGCTCGGCACCGATCCCGACGTCGAGCACCTGCGGCTGCGCATCGGTGGCTTCATCCGCCAACGCCTCGCCGCCGCCCTCGAGGTGGACCCGGAGAATCCCGGGCCGGTCGTCGACGCCCTCGAAATGCTCTACGCCGGTGGCCTCGTCCACGCCGGGATGGGACACCTCAGCTACGAACAGACCTCCGATCGCCTTGTCGCCGCAGCCCACCTACTGATGGAGAATCAGCCGCAATGATGGAGCACATCCGATGACCGACCTCGCCGTCGCCGGCATGGAGCAGCGAATCCCTTTCGATCCGTATGCCTACGACTTCCACGAAGATCCGTATCCGACCTATGCGCGGCTGCGCGCCGACGCGCCGGTGTACTACAACGAGACGCAGGATTTCTGGGCGCTCGCCAGGCATGCCGACGTGCGCAGCGCCTTTCGCGACTCGGTGAATCTGTCCAACGCGTGGGGTGTGTCGATGGACCCCTCGTCCTACGGCCCAGATGCGCACAAGTCGATGTCCTTCCTCGCCATGGACGATCCCAAGCACATGCGTATCCGCAAACTGGTCAGCAAGGGATTCACCCCGCGGCGCGTCAACGACCTGTCCGAACGGATCACCGCGCTGACCGACGCGCACTGGGAAAAGTGCTTGGAGTCCGGCGAATTCGACTACGTCGCCGACTTCGCCGGACTTCTCCCGATGGACGTCGTCTCCGAACTCCTCGGCGTACCCGAGAGCGACCGGGCCTTCCTGCGGCAGCAGTCGGATCTGTTGCTGCACCGCGAAGAGGGCGTCCTCGACATCCCCGAGGCCGCCGTCTACGCCTACATCGAATTGCACAAGTACTACACCGCGCTCATCGCCGAACGCCGGACCAAACTCGGCGACGACCTCGTCTCCGCGCTCATCACCGCCGAGATCGACGACGACGAGACCGGTGAGAAGACCAGCCTGTCCGAGGACGAGATCGTCGGGTTCATGGTGCTGATGGTGGTCGCCGGCAACGAGACCACCACCAAACTCCTTGCCAACGCCCTGTATTGGGCATGGCGGAACCCGGGCGAACTCGCCAAGGTGATCGGCGACGCCGACCTCGTTCCGGACTGGACCGAGGAGACCCTGCGGTATGACAACTCCACCCAGATGGTGCTGCGACGGGTGGCCGCCGACGTCACCTACGGCGACCACACGATCCCCGCGGGACAGCGGATTCTGCTGCTCGTCGGCTCGGCCAATCGCGACGTCGACGTCTTCGACGACGCGGCGAGTTACCGGATCGGCCGGGATTGCAGCCAGGCGCTGATGAGTTTCGGTATGGGAACGCACTTCTGCCTCGGTGCGCATCTGGCCCGGCTGGAGGCCAACATCGGACTCGCGGCAGTCGCCCGCTCGATCACCTCCGTCGACATCGACATCGACAAGGCGGTCCGCGTGCACTCGGTCAACGTCCGCGGCTTCGCCGAACTCCCCGTGAAAGTGACGGTGCGCTGATGGCCTTCATTCCTCATCCCGCCCGGCGTCCGGTCCTGGTGGCCGGTGCGTCCTCCGGAATCGGAGCTGCGACCGCCGAATGGCTCGCCGCCGCAGGATATCCCGTGGCCCTGGCCGCACGCCGTGTCGAGAAGCTGCAGGAACTCGCAGAGAAGATCACCGCTGCCGGCGGTGAGGCCGTCGCCGTACCGCTCGACGTCACCGACGACGGCGCTGTCCTCGACTGCATCGCCAAAGCGCAAGCAGCACTGGGGGATCTGGAGATCGCGGTGCTCGGCGCAGGTGATCTGGCCGTCGGGCTGTCACATCAGATTACCCCCGAGGACTTCGCCGATCAGATCAACATCCACCTCAACGGGGCCTACCGCGTCTTTCGGGCCGTCGTCGGCGGCATGATCGACCGCACCCGCGGCGACATCGTGTTCATCGGATCCGACGTCGCGATCCACCCGCGGCCATGGTCGTCGGCGTATGTCGCGGCCAAGTCCGGCATCGACGGCCTGGTGGCGACCATCCAACTCGAACTCGAGGGCACCGGAGTGCGGGCCGGAGTCGTCCGGCCCGGCCAGACCCTCACCGGCATGGGCATGAACCTCGACCCGAAGACCACCGAGGACATGCTCAACGACTGGATCAAGCACGGCCTCGCCCGGCACGGCAATTTCCTTTCCCCCGAGCACATCGCGCAGGCCGTCGCCGCCATGGTCACCATGCCGCGGGGGGCGCACATGCGCTCGGTGGAGGTGGAGGCCGAGGGGGCGGTGCCCAAGACCAAACTCAGCAGCCCACAATCGGAAGGACCCGACCAATGACCACGGTGACCACACCCAAGCGGGTGTCCGGTGGCGACGGTGAACACGGCCACCTCGATGAACTCGCCACCGATCCGATCGGCCTGTTCTGGCGGGTCCGTGAGGAATGCGGTGACGTCGGGCAGTTCCAGCTCGCCGACCGTGAGGTGGTCCTCGTCTCCGGCGCCGCCGCCAACGAGGAGTTCTTCCGGGCACCGGAGGAGGATCTCGATCAGGCCGCCGCCTACCCCTTCATGACGCCGGTGTTCGGTGAGGGCGTCGTCTTCGACGCCAGCCCCGAGGAACGGTCGAAGGCGATCCACAATTCGGCGCTCAAGGGCGCGCACATGAAGCAGCACGCGGTCACCATCCCCAACGAGGCGGAACGGATGATCGCGAACTGGGGCGAGGACGGCGAGATCGACCTCCTCGAGTTCTTCGGGGAACTGACGCTGTACACGTCGTCGGCCTGCCTGATCGGGCGGAAGTTCCGTGAGCAACTCACCAAACACGTGTCGGAGTTGTTCCACGACCTGGAGAAGGGCACCGACCCGATCGCCTACGTCGACATGCACGCCGACATCGAGAGCTTCCGCCGCCGCGACGCCGCGCGTGCCGAACTCGTCGAGTTCATCCAGGGCGTGATGAACGACCGGATCGCCAACCCCACCGAGAACAAAGAGGATCGGGACCTGATGGACGTGCTCGTCCAGGTGGGTTTCGACGCCAACACCATCACCGGCATGTTCATCTCGATGATGTTCGCCGGGCACCACACCACGCAGGGCACCGCCGCGTGGACACTCATCGAACTGCTGCGCAACCCGGAGTACATGGCGCAGGTATACGCCGAGCTCGACGAGATCTACGGTGACACGCCCGCCGGTGAACGCCCCGAGTACACCTTCGCCCACACCCGGCAGATGCCGAAGCTGGAGGACGCCCTCAAGGAGACGCTGCGGCTACATCCGCCACTCATCATCTTGATGCGGTTGGTGCAGAACGATTTTCACATCGAGGAGTTCGAGGTCACCAAGGGGCAGATGATCGCGGTCAGTCCCGCGGTCTCCAATCGGATCCCCGAGGACTTCCCGGATGCGGATCGGTTCGATCCGGACCGGTACGAGAAGCCACGTCAGGAGGATCTGGTCAACCGATGGACCTGGATTCCGTTCGGTGCGGGCCGGCACCGTTGTGTGGGAGCACAATTCGCGATCATGCAGTTGAAGGCGATCTTCTCGGTGCTGTTCCAGAACTACGAGTTCGAGATGGCCCAGCCGCCGGAGTCCTACCACAACGACCACTCCAAGATGGTCGTGCAGTTGGCGCAACCCTGCCGGGTGCGCTACCGCAGGCGCGACCGGACAGGTGCGTGATGATGCGCATCGAGGTGGATCTCGACCTGTGCCAGGGGCATGGGATGTGTGAGCTGGAGGCCCCGAAGGTCTTCGCGGCACAGATGGATCACGTGGAGATCCTCGATGCGCATCCCGGTGAGGACCAGCGTGCCGAGGTGGAGGCCGCCGTCATGTATTGCCCCACGCAAGCTTTGCGGATCGTCGAAGACGACTGAACGACAGAATTGAGGACCGAGAACATGGCTTTTGATCGTGCCGAACTGGAAGAGATGAAGCAACGCTGGCTCGACGCCAACGTCGTGGCGGAGAAGGCCGGCGACTGGAAACCCCTCGCGGAGTTCTACACCGAGGACGCCACCTACGGATGGAACTACGGACCGGACAAGGACTTCATGGCCGTCGGACGCGACGAGATCCGGGAGATCGCGCTCGGCCAGGAGATGGAAGGTCTCGAGGGCTGGGAGTATCCCTACCAGGAGTGGGTGATCGACGATCGGACCGGATCGATGATCGGCCTGTGGAAGCAGGTGTACGAGGGCACCCGCGACGACGGTAGGCAGTACGCCCTCGAAGGGATTCAGGGTAGCTGGTTCCGCTACGCCGGGAACTTCCAATTCTCCTGGCAGCGTGACTTCTTCGACTACGGCAACGTGTCGGCGCTGTTCATCGAGATGCTGAAGAACAACGCTATGAGCGACGGCATGCTCAAGCGCATCGAGAAGGCCACCGGAGATCAGCCGGGCTGGTATCCGTTCGGCAAGGCCCCGGTCCCGTTCTGGTGAGACGAGCACACTGAAGATGAGCGAATCAGCCCACTCGTATTCAGATCTCAGCGGCGACCAGCTCGCCGGACTCGTCCCGGAACTGTTGCTGTCGGGGCAGTTGATCGACCGCAGCGGGATGGCGCACCTGATCAGTGCCTTCGGACGCGAGACGATGACGAAGGTGGCCATCGAGGAATGGATGGCCGCCAGTCCCGTCTACACCCACCGGATGCGGACCGCGCTCGGCATCGACGGTGACGGCGTCGAGGACATGTTCAAGTGCCTGCAACTCGACATCGGTGCCCCACCACAGTTCATGGACTTTCGGTACGAGATCACCGACAAGTACCACGGATCGTTCGTCCTCGACCATTGTGGCGCACTGATGGATGTGGAACCCCTCGGCGACGAATACGTCACCGCGATGTGCCACGACATCGAGGACCCGACGTTCGACGCCACCGCGATCGCCACCAATCGACGCGCCCGGATTCGGCCTATTCACCGGCCGCCGCGTCGGCCCATCGATCGAAATCCGCACTGCGCGTGGACCGTCACGATTGAACCCGATCGCGAGGAGCTCCCCCTCCCGGTGGATGCGGAGCAGATGTTCACCACCAACGCCGCGCAGCTCGAACTCAGTCCGATCGACGCGACCGCCGACGGTCTCGTCGATTATCGCGGCGTCCTGGTCGAGGATCTGCAGTTCGCCGAATGGTCGCATTCGGCGCTGGTGCGCATCGCCGAAGAGGTTGCGCTGCAACACCAACTGCTGGCGCTCGGCTTCCTGATCAGTCTGCGGCGATACGCCGAATCGGCCGAGCAGGTCACCGAGATCTACCGCAAACAGTTCACCGGTATCGCAGGGTTGTCGGCGGACCGGCTGCGGTCGGCGCTGCGGCTGGGGTCGGATGCCCAGGCCCTCGCCGAGGTCATCCGCCTGGTGCCGGTCCTCGGGCCGCGGCAGTACACCGGTGTCACGGCAACGATCGACGGCGACGACGTCATCGTTGACATCCCGTCGGATTCACCCGCGACGCACGACGGCGGATGGTGCACGCTGCTCACCGTCGATCACTGTGAGCCATTGCAGGCCATCGGTGTTGCGGTGGAACCACATTGGACGATCAGCGCGACGGAGACCACCGACGACGGTCTGCGGGTGCGATACACCGTCGGTGGTGACGCGCAGAAGGAATCCGGTGAGGTGGCGATCGCGCGGTTCAGTTCCGGCGCCGACTTCTCGTTCACCGACCGGGGCCGGTCTATTCCGATCACCCCGGTCGCCAGCGGCGTCTGATGGTGGGGGTGGGCATGGCCGGACAGGTCGCCGTGATCGCTGGTGCGACACGGGGAATCGGTCTCGCGGTGGCGTATGCGCTGGCCGGTCGAGGGGTGTCGCTGGTCGTCAACGGGCGTGACGAGGAGGCGGTGGCCGCCACCGTCGACGAGATCACCGGAGGCGGTGGCTACGCGGTCGGGGTGTGCGGTTCCGCGGGGCAATCGGGTGTCGCGGAGAAGATGGTCGACGCGGCGTTGTCGGGGTTCGGCGCACTCGACATCGCCATCAATTGCGCCGGCATCGCCGAACCCGCCGGGTCGACGGTCCTCACCATCTCGGCCGACGAGTTTCGGGAGCAGATAGACGCCCACCTGATGAGCGCCTTCCACATCTGTCAGGCCGCGGGAAAGGTGTTCGCCGAACAACATTCGGGGTCCATCGTGCTCACGGGATCGGCCGCGTCGCTGGGGACCTTCGGTGGCAGCGGCTACCCGGCGGCGAAAGGCGGGGTCAACGCTCTGGGGCTGGCAGCCGCGGGTGACCTGCAACCGCTCGGGGTGCGGATCAATGTGGTGATGCCGGGCGCGAAGTCGCGGCTGTCCAGCGGCGATGACTACGTCCGTCACATCGAGAGTCTGCACGATCGGGGCATCCTCGACGATTTCACCCGCGATGCGGCCCTCGATCCGGCTCCTCCGGAATATGTTGCGCCGCTATACACCTTCCTCGCCAGTCCGGCCGCCGCGGGAATCACCGGGCAGATCTTCACCGCGTCCGGCGGTTTCATCGGCCGCTACGATCCGCAGCAGCCGACCTTCATCGCCTACCGTGACCACACGGAGAGCGAGCCATACAGCATGGCCGAGTTGGCCGAGTTGCTGGCCGCGGAGGCGATCTCTTCACAGGGATGACGGGCCGCATCCGAGGCAGCGCGTCACCGTGGAACAATCCATGTAATGAGCGCGCTGATCGATCGGGCCCGGGAATGGGTCGAGCACGACCCGGATGCGGCCACCCGCACGGAGCTGACCACTCTGATCATGGCCGCGCAGGCCGGTGATGACGCGGCGCTCGCAGACCTGACGTCACGTTTCGAGGGACCGTTGGAGTTCGGTACCGCCGGACTCCGTGCTGCGGTGGGGGCCGGTGAGTCCCGGATGAACGTCGCCGTGGTCATCCGGGCGACCGCCGGGTTGGCGCGCTACCTGATGGACACGGTGGGTGACGACATCACCGTGGTGGTGGGTTGCGATGCCCGCGAGGGCTCTTCGGACTTCATGGATGCCGCGTTGGAGGTTCTGTCGGGTGCCGGGTTCCGAGCACTTGCGTTGCCGAAACGACTGCCGACCCCGGTTACGGCATTCACCGTCCGTGGGGCGGGCGCCGAAGCGGGGATCATGATCACCGCATCGCACAATCCGCCGGGCGACAACGGTTACAAGGTGTACCTGGGAGGGCGTGCCACGGATGCCGACGGAGCCGGGGTGCAGATCGTGCCGCCCGCCGACGCGGAGATCGCCGCGCGCATTGCGACGGTACCACCCGCCGATGAGGTGACACGCAGCACCGAAGGCATCGTTCCTCTCGATCCGAACGCAGTGGGTTCGTACGTCACGTTGAACGCCATGGCCCGGCGGTCGACGGAGCCGTCGTCGGTGCGCGTGGTGACGACGGCCATGCACGGCGTCGGCGGTGCCACACTCATGCGGGTCTTCGATCATGCCGGCATCACCGACGTCCATCCGGTGCCGGCGCAGCTCGAACCCGATCCGACCTTCCCGACCGTGGCGTTCCCCAACCCCGAGGAGCCCGGTGCACTGGACCTGGCGCTCGCGCTGGCCGTCGAGGTGTCCGCCGACGTGGTGATCGCCCTCGACCCGGACGCCGACCGATGCTCGGTGGCCATCCCACAACGCGATGGGAGTTGGCGGCAGCTCACCGGCGATGAGCTCGGTGCGCTGTTGGGGGAGCAGGCTGCCCAGGATTCGTCGCGGTCCGGGGACGTGTTGGCCTGTTCGATCGTCTCGAGCCGGATGCTCGGTCGAATCGCCGACGCCCATGGACTGCGGTGGGCGCAAACCCTCACCGGATTCAAGTGGATCGCCCGGACCCCCGGCCTGCGGTTCGGGTATGAGGAGGCCATCGGCTACTGCACCGACCCGAAGGCGGTTCGTGACAAGGACGGGATCGGTGCCGCCGTCCGCGTCGTGACACTCATCGAAGAGCTTGCCGCAGAGGGAAAGACACTCGAGGATCAACTCGATCACCTGGCCCGGTTGTACGGGTTGTACGCCACCGGTCAGCTCAGTATCCGCGTCGCCGATGTAATGCTGATAGCCGACGCCATGGCCCGGCTGAGGGCGAACGGCATTGTGTCGCTGGCCGGTTCGCCCGTGGTGCAGTACACGGACCTCGCGTTGGGTGACGCGGGATTGCCGCCGACGGATGGGCTGCTCTACCGGACGGCTGCCGACGACCGCGTCATCATCCGCCCATCGGGCACCGAACCAAAACTCAAGTGCTACATCGAAGTGGTCCTCGCTGTCGACGAGGCCGGCGACATCCCGCGAGTTGACGCAGCACAGCGGATCGATACGATCAACGCGGAACTCGCTACGCTGCTGCAGCTTTAGCTCGACCGTCGGGTGCGCCGAGCGACCCGGTCCACCCGCTGGTCGAGTGCGCCGCGCGGGCGATGCGAGCTCGTTGCGCATCGAGGCCACTTCCGTACGACGGCAGCGAAACCAGACCAGCGACAACCGAAGCCAACGCTGTGGGAACCGACAGCGTTCACCCCCACCAGATTCCGCGCGGAGCAGTTTGTCGGTGCCCCTCGATATACTTGTCACAGTTCAGTTGAAGGGATCGCAGAGGGGGTGAATATCATGGCCGACACCAGAATTCGCACGACTATCGCGCCGGAGTTGTCGATGACCGCCGACGACGCCGCCATGATCGATCACCTCCCCGCCGAGGCGGCGACCGCTCTGGCCCGATCGTTGCAACGCCAGGAACGGCAAATGATCGTCCGGAAGGTGCTGTCGGCGGCGCGGGTCGGGCATGCCGTGTACGACGAGATGCTGCTGTCGGGTCACATGACCAACGTGTACACCACCGGTGGCGTCGACAAAGCCGCCACCGGCACGGTGTCGACCGCGCTGGGTGTGTCGGTGCCGCAAGCCACGGCGTGGATGACGTTGAGTTTCTTGCTGTCGACGCTCCCGACGGTGACCGCGGCGTTCTTGGCCGGTGACCAGTCGTTGGAGCGTATCCGCATCATCGCCGACGAGATCGTCGTGCTGTCCGATGACGATGTGCGCGCGTTCGCCGAAACCCGCGCACTGCAACTCGCTGGACGTAATCAGGCGGATACGACATTGCGGGATCAGGTCGCCGAGATGGTGATCGCCCTGGATCCCGACGGTGCCGCCGACCGCCGCGAGGAAGCTGCCGCACGCGATCAGAACGTGCGGGTCCGTCGGGACACCAACGGGCATTGCAGCATCTCGGTGTACGCGCCGGGTGAGGTGGGTGCGCATCTGGCGGCGCGGATCGCACAGATGATCAGTGAGCGGATCTGCCCGCGTGATCGGCGTCGTCGGGGTCAGGTGCAGGTTGCGGCGTTCGCCGAGATCCAGGGCCTGCCGGGTGCGTACCTGACGTGTGGATGCGGGCGGGGTGTCTGCTCGCGGGCGGTGCCGTTGCCGGAGGAACCCAGTGGTCTGACCGACCTCGACATCGATGTTGATGCGGCTGATCTGTCTGACGATGTCGAAGCGGACGCCGCCGATGTGACCGTCGATCCCGGGACGATCACCGACGGCGACGCTGACTGTGACGACGCTGATTGTGCGGCAACAAATACCGTCGAGGCGCACCCCGACACCCACCCCGCCACCGATACCGTCAGTGATTCGCAGTTGTCGCTGTCGTTGATCACCGATCCGTCCGGGCAGCGGGAAGCCCGGTTGGAATACTTCGGCGTGGTGGACGAAGCGCATGCCAGAGCGTTGATCAGTTCGGGACAGTTGGTGACCGTCACCGAGTTTGCGACCCTGGACATACCCACGATCAGCACCGCCACCTCGCTGGATCGGATACCGGCGGCGTGGCGTCGTCTCGACGATCCGTTCCCCGCAACCCCGGTCGACCCGACCGGGCACGGCGGATATCTCCTCCCACCGCCGGGTGCGTTGACGTATCGGATACCGGCCTGGTTGCGGGAGAAAATCATCGAATTGGATGGCACCTGCCGGTATCCGCAGTGCGGACGCCCGGCCGGTGACTGCCAGATCGACCACCTGGTGAAATTCGTGCACCAGGATCCGATCACCGGTGGCTGGACGGTGGAATTCAACCTGATGCCGCTGTGTACCCCGGACCACCAACGCAAACACATGGGCTTGTTGATCCCCACCATGCTCGCCGATCGGGCGGTCATCTGGCGCGACCCGGTCACTGGGGAGACCATCACCACCTATCCGCGGTAGGCGGCCGGCTTCGGCCTGCTCCCGGGTGGTGGCGCTGCAACCGGTTTCCGGAATCAGGTTGCGAAAGTGGTCTCGAGCTCGCATCGAAGACTACTCTGCCGCCGGAGTCTGACCGTCGAGGTGCGCCAGAACTGCTCGTGCGGATTCGAGTTCGCGGCTGAGGTCGTCGATGCGCTGTTGTGCCGCCGCTCGCGCCGATTCGATCACGCCGTCTACGGCGGTGATCGCCGTGGGATCTCCGAGTTCGCGCATCGCTTTCGCCACTCGCTCCGCGGGCACTTCCGTTGGCCTGCCCTGCTTCTTGCTTCCGTGGGACACCGACACCGTCCAGGTCGTGTCGCTCGCCGACGTGACGGTGACGGTGACCGCTCCGGATGGGGCCTTGGGTCGCCTCGGAGCTTTCACCGAGGCGGGCTTCGGTGGAGGTGCAGGTGCCGGCACCGGCGCTGGTGTCTGCCGCCGGACCGTCTCCCGCAGGACCGGTTCGGCAATAGGCTCCGGCCGGGGCGTGGATCGTCGAGGCGTTGACGTCGCCGCGCCCGCGGTAGGTCGGGTCTTGAGCAGTTCGTCGGCGTCGAACGGCAACTGATCCTCGACACCCTTCGGGCTGATGATCACGGTGGACCCATCGATGGAGATCACGCGCGCCGATACGCCTGCCGCGAGATCCAGTGACGGCATGGGGTCTCGAAGGTAGACGGTGACCCGCTTACCCGCGGCGAGTCCCGCCGACAAGGATTCCAGGTCCTCGGTGCTCAGGCCGGTCTGTCGTCGCGATGCCATGCGCTCCATGTTCGCACATGCGTACGAATCACGTCACGCTGACCCGCTATCGCGATCGTCTCCGCTGCACCCAATACCGGGCCGCGGCGCGGACGGACTCCTCAACGGGACGCGGATGCCAATCCAGATCTCTGGTCGTGGCCGAGTGATCCATCGGTGACATGACGTGCATCAACCGCACAGTGTCGACCGAAAGCTGTTGCTGGGTATGGGTGATCCGTGAGCGGAGGTCGCCTGCGACACCGAGGGCATACATCGCCGGGCGGGGGAGTGTCGGTCGCGGGGGCGCCACACCCGCCTCGTCGGCGGCGATCGCGATGATGTCACCGAGGTCGAGGAACTCGGCGCTGACGATGTAGCGCCTGCCGATCGTGCCCTTCTGCGACGCGCGTACGAGGGCATCGGCCGCGTCGTCGACGCCGACGGTCTCCGCTCGCATCCCCCGGACACCGAACGGAAGCCTGCCGAGTGCGGCTCCGGCGACGAAGGCACCGTGCGGTGTCGGCTTGTGATCGCCCGCGCCGTAGGTGTTGGAGACGCACATCGCCATCGCGGGCACGCCACGATCCGTCGCCGCCAGCGCGACGCGCTCACCCTCGACCCGCGAGCGGACATAGGTATTGGCGTGCGACTCCCAATTGAAGGCATCGTCGGGGGTGGCGCGACGCCCGCGGACCCGACCGATCGTGCACATGCTCGACGTGTAGACGAAACGATGCAGGTCGGCCCGGGCCGCAACGTCGAGAACGGCATCCAGTACCTCGACATTGCTGTGCCACAATGACTTCGGATCACGAATCCATGCCCGGGTATCGACCGCGCAGTAGATGGCGGCCTCGGCGCCGTCGAGGGCACGGCCGACCGCATCCCCGTCGCCGAGCTCACCGACGACCCGGTCGACGTCGAGATCGTCGAGATCGCGGGTGTCGGAGGTGGGCCGCACCATCACCCGGACTTCTCGACCCGAGTCGAGAAGCCGACGGACCACGTGAGAGCCCAGAAAACCGTTGGCGCCGAACACCGTCGTCACCCCGGAACTCATGGCATGAGGTCCGGCGAGTGATCGGTGATCGCCACCGTGGCGCGACGCAGCATCGTCGCGAACATGGCGTCGCCGCGTTCGGTGGGCGTCGCCGCCCCGGCACCGAACACCACGATCAGCGGCGCCTGCAGGAGATCGGCGACGTAGTCATCCCAACACTGCTCCGCGGAGTACCCGTCGATGCCCGCGGCGAGCAGTGCCTGACGATAGGCCTCGACGATGGCGCGTTCATGGCGGCGTCGGTCGTCCACCTCGAGGCTTGAGGCCAGCAGGAAGGCGAGGTCGCGCATCGGCGAACCAGTGGTGATGGTCTGCCAGTCGATCACGGTGACCGCACCGTCGGAACCGAACAGGACGTTGTCGATCCGCATGTCGCCGTGGATCAGTGCGGTGTGCCCGCGCGCGGCGATCAGCCAGTCACCGGCGGTGGCGACGAGCCAATCGAGGACCTCGGATTCCGCGGCGTCCGGCGTGAACCGTTCGCGGAACGCGTCGGTCATCGGGGCGAGTACCGACTCCATCAACTCCCGGTCATCGGCGGTCGGCAGCGGAAAGCGTTGCAGCAGCGCGGGATCATCCCACGTCGGCGCGTGCAGACCGGCCGCGGCGACGGCGACGGACCGTGCCTGCTCCGGGGTGCAGCCGGCGATCTGGTCACCCTGAACGGCGTCGCCCATGTCCTGCAACAACAGGACGAACTCGGTGCCGTCCACCGATATGGCCGACGCGTAGCACTCGGGTAGCGGAACATGCAGCCGCGCCGCGAAATCCGAGTAGAAATCCACCTCGTTGCGGAATGCGCCGGAGGCGAACTGACGTTGCGGCAGGTCACCGGTTGCCAGCTTCGCGATCATCGTCGTCGGCACGTCACCGGCAGCCAGGTCCAGCCGCAGGCGATACGACCCGGCCATCTGCCCGGTACCCACCGCGGTGTAGGTGACGCCCCGCACGTCGGCGGGGAGACCCGCATCGACGAGCAGCGCGGTGAGGACATCCGGGGTGAGCTGATCCGGCGAGATGGGAATGATGGCGGCGCTCACGCGGGCACCACTCGTCCCGGATTCACGGGCAACGCCGCCGACGGTCGAACCCCCAGGCCCCGGTAGCTCCCGACGATCTCGGTGACCTCCGTCGGAGCCACACCATGCAGAATCACCGAGTCCACACCCAGATCAAACTGGGCGGCGACGGCCCGCGCGCACTCGTCCGCCGAGCCGGTGGCACAGTCGGCGACCCAACCGGCCGGTATCGCCGCGGCGAGTTCGTCGAGTTCCGCCGCGGTGGCCGTCGCGTCAAGGGGACCGCGTGCTGCGCTGAAGGCCGACGTGGCGCGGATCCGCTCGAGATCGTCGGTGCTCCAGCGATTGGCGGCCATCAGCACGTCGGGATAACCCTGCAGGTAGGTGGCGAGACGCCCATACAGCCGG
Source organism: Gordonia sp. NPDC003950 (assembly GCF_053605205.1). Taxonomy (NCBI): domain Bacteria; kingdom Bacillati; phylum Actinomycetota; class Actinomycetes; order Mycobacteriales; family Gordoniaceae; genus Gordonia; species Gordonia sp. NPDC003950. Next base: position 182,709 of record NZ_JBSGIT010000008.1, read on the forward strand.
CGTGTGCAGTCGGTCTCCTCGAGGTGATCGGGAACCGTGGCGAGGACCGACCAGATCCGCACCGACGCCGGATCGCGCCCGGCGCGCTGCGCACTGTCGCGGACACGGGCGACAGCGCTACGCGTCGTCTCGGCGTCGAGAAAGGTGTGCAGCACAACGCCATCGGCGATGCGTCCGGCGAGTTCCAGTGTCTTCGGTGACATCGTCACCACCATCACCGCCGGTGGCGGTGTGACCGAAATCCCCAGGGTGAGAAGTGGATAGGTTCCTTCCGGGCCGTCGTGCCCGATGATCATCTCGCCGTTCCACAGTCGCCGCAGGATCGAGATCATGTCCTCGATCCCGGCGCCGGTGATCACCGGCAGCCCGAGAATCTGCCACTGGGCGGTGATCCCGCGTCCGAGTCCGAGTGCGAACCGGTGATCGGAGAGTTCGGCCAACGTGGCACCCATCGTCGCGGTGACGATCGGATGGCGCGTGGTGTGATTGGTGGCGGCGGTGGCGATGCCCAATCGGGTGGTGGCGGCGGCAAGCGCGCCGGACAGTACGGCGGCGTCCTTGACGTTGAAGCGTTCGGAGACGAATGCTGTTCCGAGGCCGATGGTTTCGGCGTGACGTGCCTCATCGACCAGCTCCGACGGATGGACCGGATGCCGCGACAGCGCGTAATAGCCGAGTTCGGTCAGAGTGTCCGGAACCGCCGTGGATGTCGGGGACGCCGTGATTGTGGTGGACGCCGGCGTCACGCCGGGACCTGCGTGGCGATGCGGTAGGTCCGGGTGCGGGGCTCCCGGACCCACAGCACGCCGTCGCCCGCGGTGGCGCCCTCGGCCTTGAGGGTCCGCTTGACGATCTTGTTGGTGGCGGTGGTCGGTAGGGACTCGGCGATCCGCACGAAACCGGGCCACGCCTTGGGGGAGAGGTCGGGTTGATCGGCGAGCGCGGCGGTGAACTCGTCGGGGGAGAGCGCCGCGTCGTCGTCGAGGACGATCGCGGCCATCACCGCGTCGCCCACCTGATCGTCGGGAACCGGATAGACGGCCACCTGATTGACGCCCGGAATGCGTTGCAGGATACGTTCGATGGGCCCGGCGGTCATGTTCTCGCCGTCCACCCGCATCCAGTCCCCGGAGCGTCCGGCGAGGTAGATCCAGCCGTCGGCGTCGCGGTAGGCGAGATCGCCCGACCAGTACATGCCCTCGCGCAGCCGGTCGGCCGTGGTGGCCTCGTCGTTGTAATAGCCGCTGAAAAGCCCCGCGCCGGAGGTGTTCACGAGTTCGCCGACGGCCTCGTCGGCATTGGTCAGGGCGCCGTTCTCGTCGAACTCGGCGACGGCGCATTCGGTGACGGTGGCCGGGTGGTACACGGCCACACCGGGAAAGCCCTTCCCGATCGAGCCGGTCGGGGTGCCGGGCTCGCGGGTGACGATGATCGCCAGTTCGCTGGATCCGTAGCCGTCCCACACTTTGCAGTCGAAGCGTCGCGCGAAGTCGTCGATGTCGTGGTCGGTGGCCTCGTTGCCGAAGGCGGCACGCAGCGGGTTGTCGGCGTCGTCGGGCTGTTCCGGCGTCGCGAGGATGTAGGCGAGGGGTTTGCCGACGTAGTTCATGTACGTCGCGCCGTGCCGACGGATGTCGTCGAGGAAGGTCGACGCGGAGAATCGGGCGGGCACGATGGATGCGCCGCTCGCCGCGGCGACGCAATAGCCGCCCAGCAGCGCCGCGGAATGGAACAACGGCATCGACAGGTAGCAGACGTCGTCGGCGGTGATCCCGAACTTCTCCACCAGTGGCGGTCCGGCGAACGGAATCAGCATGTGCGCAAGCCGAACCGGCTTGGGATTGCCGCTGGTGCCGGAGGTGAAGATCAACATGAAGGGGTCCATCGGCCCCGGCTCGGAATGCGGAACCAGCTCGCCGGCGTCGGCGAGCAGCGATGTCCACTCGGGGCTGGACGTCTCGAACACCGTCACCCCGGGAAGCTCGAGGCCGTCGAGGAGCCCGCGGTGTTCGGCGTCGGTGAGCAGGATCTGACAATCGGCGCGGAGGATGTCGCCGGCCAGTGCCTCGCCGCGGCGGGTGTTGTTGATGCCGGCGGTCACGTACCCGCCGAGCGCGCCCGCAGCGATGGCGGTGAGCATGGTCGGGGTATTCCCGAGCAGCGTGCCGATGTGCATGGGCCGCTGCGGGTCGGCGGCGGCGAGGACGACCGACGCCATCTGGCGTGCGTCATCGAGATGCTCGCGCCAGGTCCGTTTGCTGCCCTGGTAGGTGATCGCGACGTGATCGTCGTCGGCGCGTTCGAGGAGGAGCTGGGTCACGGTGTCGGCCATGACCCAAATCTAGAACCTGTTCCAGAATTGCGTATACAGATTTCTGAAATTGTCTACTCTGCTCGATGGCGGCACAGACGACGATCGCCGACGGCCCCGGGTGGGGAGTCCATCGGCGATCGTGTGGTGTGAAGGAGAAACTCAGCGGTGCAGCGTCGCGGTGCCCGGCGTGAGGGTGAACGTATCGCCGCCCTTGCCGAGCACGGTGACCGTCAATTTCAGTGTGCCGGAACCGGTTTCCAGCGCCGGGCTCAGAGCGGGCTTGCCGTCCTGGCAGGCCGCGAAGGTCGTGTCGGCGGTCCGGTGAGTCGATGTGTTGGTCCAGGTGACCGCGACCATCGCATCACTCAGCGTGGTGGCGCAGGCGTCCTTGGGCATCGGCTCGAGCCAGATGACCGTGGCGTCGTCGGCGACCGCCGCGGCGGCCAGTGGCGCGACGAAACCGCCGGCGATCATCGCTCCCGAACGGCTCAGTCCGACGGTCGGGGTCTGCTGCGAAGCGTCGAGCGTCTTGGCGGCGGGGGTGGTCCGGGTGGTCTCCGGCGCGGTGGTCTCCGGCGCGGCGAATGCGACGCCCGCTGCCAGTGGTGTGGCCAGTGCTCCCGCGGCCAGTCCGGCGGCGAGCATCATGCGTCGACCCGCGATTCGTTTCTGCAACATTGGTAACATCAGCCCCTTCCGTCTCACGACGCTAGCAGCCGGAGGTGCCCCGGTTCAACGTGGAGACGCTGTTCGTTATCGACGCGAAGCATGCGTCGGGGGTAAAGCTACCGCGCCCGAACGGGGTGCTCACCCGGTCGCGACCTGAATCACACAGTCGCGACCCGAATCACACAGTCGCGACCTGAATCACACATGGGCGTGCGTGGTGCTGCCCGCCCCGGCGGTCGGTGATAGGACTGCACAGGTGAGTGACGTGGTGGCGCGGACGGTGACAACAGAGGATTCGGCCAGGGCAGGGGAGCGGACCATGACAGGCGACAACACGGCCGGACGGAATCCAATGTCGGTGTTCCATATCGGTAACCTGACGGTCTCGGGAACCGCGGCCCGTGCGCAGCAGCAGCTGTGTGCGCAGTTCGTCGACCATCGTGGCCGCATCGACATGCCGGCCTACGGTGTGCTGTTCGACGATGTCGGCGGCATTCCGTTTCATCTCGCCGGCAAGGAGTCGGGGGCGTTGTCGATGCAGGCACGGCTGACCATGTCGGCTATGGGGTACGTGGCCCCCGACGACCGGCTAACCGCCGCGGCCGACGTCGAGATGTCCGACGAGCACACCGGCGTGACACCGGTGCGGATCACCACCGGCACCGGGCATCTGTGCTGCGTCGGGACCGCGCGCAACATGCGCGTCGGACGTGCCACCGCCGACGGGACCGAAGAGTCGCAGGCGGCAGTGGAGCTGCCCGACTGCGCCGACACCCACGGTGTGCGGCTCCCCGAACCGATACCCGCGGCCCTCGAGGGACGTGACGTGGTGGCGCAGATCGCGGCGCGGGTGCGGGAGGCGGGCCCCCTCGCCGACCTTCTCAACGGGCGCATCGAGATCCCCGATGCGTCGGCCGGGTTGCGGTTCGTCGTCGACACCGAACCGTGGATGGGCAACGTCTTCGGAACGATGCACGGCGGGGTGATCGCCACGATCGTCGGCCAGGCGTTCTCCTTCGCCGGCCAGGCCCATGCGGGCGCGGGACGCGACTACCACCTGGCCGACATGTCGCTCGGCTTCTTCCGGTCGCCCGCGGTGCACAGCACCCAGGTGATCGTCGACGTCGAGCAGGTCAAGGTGGGGCGTCGCATCGCGTCCTTCTCGGCGCGGATGATCGGCCACGACGGGACGCTGCTCAGCGAGGGCGTGGCCGACGTGCACTATCGCTGACGCCGCCCTGTCCGGGCCATGACCGGCAGGCGTTCGGAACAAAAACAATCATGCGTGCTTGATTCTTTTGATCGATTGTGTGACGCTGATCGCATGTCGATCGTGCACCAGGTCGTCGCCGACCTCGCCGCCACATCCGCCGAACTCGACGACCTCGTCGCCGGCCTCGCCGACGAACAGTGGGTCACACCCACACCTGCCGCCGGGTGGACCATCGCCCATCAGATCGCGCACCTCGCGTGGACCGACGAGGTGGCGGCGATCGCGGCCACCGATCCCGAGCGATTCGCCGAGATCACCAGGGAGGCGATGACCGATCCGTCCGGGTTCGTCGACGCCGCCGCGGAGGCGGGAGCGGGGCAACCACCGCGGCAACTCCTCGATCACTGGCGGGCGGTGCGGGCATCCCTGGAACGCGCACTCCTCGACGTCCCCGATGGCGCCAAGATCCCGTGGTTCGGCCCGCCGATGTCCGCGTCGTCGATGGCCACCGCCCGACTGATGGAGACGTGGGCGCACGGCCTCGACGTCGCCGACGCGCTCGGCGTGCGCCTGCCGGTCACCGACCGCATCAAGGCGGTCGTCCACATCGGGGTCCGCACAAGGGATTTCGCGTACGCCGTCAACGGGAAGACGCCGCCGGGCGCACCGTTTCGCTTCGAGATCACCGCACCGTCGGGCCAGGTGTGGACGTGGGGACCCGCCGACGCCACCGACGTGGTGGCCGGTCCGGCACTCGACTTCTGCGAACTGGTCACCCAGCGGCGCGCACTCGCCGACCTCGACCTGCAGATCGTCGGTGACGATGCGCGTGAATGGGCAACGATCGCACAATGTTTCGCCGGTCCCCCGGGCTCGGGGCGAGCGCCGAGCGGAACCGAGCACGCCGGGAAGGACAGCTAGATGACCGCCACAGTGGTGCGGATCGGCAATGCGTCGGGGTTCTACGGGGATCGCTTCGCGGCGATGCGGGAGATGCTCGAGGGGGGTGAACTGGACTACCTCACCGGCGACTACCTCGCCGAACTCACCATGCTGATCCTGGGCAAGGACCGCCTGAAGGACCCGACGACCGGATACGCCAAGACGTTCCTGCGGCAGATGGAGGAGTGCCTCGGACTCGCCGTCGACAAGGGCGTGCGCATCGTCGCCAACGCCGGCGGGCTGAATCCGCACGGACTGGCGGTGGCATTGCGTGAACTCGCCGAGCGGGTGGGCGTCGATGTCGGTGTGGCATTTGTCGACGGTGACGATCTACTCGACCGCGCCGACGAACTCGGGCTCGGAAAACCGTTGACCGCCAACGCCTATCTCGGTGCCTTCGGTATCAAGGCCGCGCTCGACTCCGGTGCCGGCATCGTCGTCACCGGACGCGTCACCGACGCCTCCCTCACCGTCGGGCCCGCCGCGAGCGCGTTCGACTGGAACTACGACGACCTCGATGCGCTGGCCGGCGCGGTGGTCGCCGGTCACGTCGTCGAATGCGGTACCCAGGCCACCGGCGGCAACTATGCCTTCTTCACCGAACTCGACCTGACGAGCACGCCCGCCGCCGGGCATCTCGGATTCCCGATCGCCGAGATCGCCGCCGACGGATCATCGGTGATCACCAAACACGCCGGAACCGGCGGGGCGGTGACCGTGGGAACCGTGACCGCGCAACTGCTCTACGAGGTCGGGGGCCCCCGATACCTCGGACCCGATGTGACCACCCGCCTCGACACCATCGCCCTGGCGTCGGACGGACCGGATCGCGTGTCGATCAGCGGAGTGAAGGGTGAAGCGCCGCCGGAGACCACCAAGGTGTCACTGAATCACCTTGCCGGAGTGCGCAATGAGATCACCATGATCCTCACCGGACTCGACATCGAGAAGAAGGCCGAACTGTTCCGGTCACAGTTCCGCGCCGCACTGCCGAGCGAACCCGAACAACTCACCTGGGAACTGTCCCGGCTCGACCGCCCCGACGCGACCACCGAAGAGCAGGCCTCGGCACTGCTGCGGTGCGTGGCCCGCGACCCCGACGGCACCAAGGTCGGCCGCGCATTCTCTTCCACCGCAGTCGAACTGGCCCTGGCCAGCTACCCCGGCTTCAGCATGACCGCACCCCCCGGACCGGGATCGCCCTACGGGGTCTTCGAACCCGGGTACGTCGACGCCGCGGCCGTCGAGCACCGCGTCGCGTTCGCCGACGGCGTGGTCGAACGCATCGAACCGTCGCCCCTGCGGGCAGCGGTGCCCGCCGACGAGGTCGACCATCGCGCCGCGGGCGGTGCGGCCGCCGATCCCGAACCCACCGCCGTGCTGCCGCTGGGCACCATCGCCGGTGCCCGCAGCGGAGACAAGGGCGGAAGCGCCAATATCGGTGTGTGGGTGCGTGATCCGAACCACTTCCAGTGGCTCGACGCCACCCTGGACACCAACCTGCTGACCGAACTGCTGCCGGAGATCGACGGATTGACGGTCCGTCGCTACCGGCTGCCCAACCTGCTTGCGGTCAACTTCGTCATCGAGGGAGTGCTCGGACGCGGCGTCGCCGACAACGTCCGCTTCGACCCGCAGGCCAAGGGCATGGGGGAGTGGTTGCGCTCGCGGCCGGTACCCATCCCGCTGCGTTTCATCGAGAAAGTCACCGTCGCCGACGACAAGGACTGAGCCCGTGCCCATCACCAGTCCCATCTGGGACAGCCCCGAACGACTAGCCCTCCGCGAGACCGTACGCGGTTTCGTGAACCGACACATCCTGCCGCACGCGGCGGACTGGGAACGCGACGGGGAGATCCCGCGCGCTGTCCACCGGGAGGCCGCCAAACTCGGTCTCTTCGGACTCGGCATCCCCGAGGAGATCGGTGGATCGGGTGGCGACCTCGTCGACGCGTCGATCCTCGGCGAGGAACTGCATTACGCCGGCGCCCCCGGTGGGGTGTTCGCGTCACTGTTCACCCACGGCATCGCGCTACCGCACCTGATCGCCGCCGGCGACCCCGCACAGATCGACCGCTGGGTACGTCCCACCCTGGCCGGCGAGATGATCGGCAGCCTGGCCATCACCGAACCCGGCGGCGGTAGCGACGTCGGGCACCTGACCACGCGCGCCGACCGCGACGGGGACGAATTCGTCGTCAACGGCGCCAAGACCTACATCACCTCCGCGGTGCGCGCCGACTTCGTGGTGACCGCGGTGCGCACCGGCGGACCGGGTGCCTCCGGCGTGTCCCTGCTGGTAATCGAGAAGGGCACACCGGGTTTCACCGTCACCCGCAAACTCGACAAGATGGGATGGCGCAGTTCCGACACCGCCGAACTGTCCTTCGTCGACGTCCGGGTACCCGTCGCGAACCTCGTCGGCCGGGAGAACTCCGGATTCGCCCAGATCGCGGCGGCCTTCGTGACCGAACGGTCATCGCTCGCGGTCCAGGCGTACGCCAGTGCCCAGCGGTGCCTGGACCTCACGCTGGAGTGGGCGCGGCAGCGCGAGACCTTCGGCAAACCGCTCATCGCACGACAGTCGGTGCAGGACACGCTCACCGAGATGGCCCGGCGCATCGACCTCGCCCGCACCTACACCCGCGCGGTGGTCGAACGGAAGATCACCTCCGACGACGACCTCATCGCCGAAGTGTGCTTCGCCAAGAATACCGCGGTGGAAACCGGAGAATGGGTGGCCGACAAGGCCGTTCAACTCTTCGGTGGTCTCGGCTACATGACCGGCACCGAAGTGGAACGTCAGTACCGCGACATGCGCATCATCGGCATCGGCGGGGGAACCACCGAGATCCTCACCGGTCTCGCGGCAAAACGATTGGGGTATCAGCAGTGACGGCAATCCGCTCCACCCTCGACGCGAACGACGAGCAGTTCGTGGGCAACCGCGAGGTGATGCTCGCCAAACTCGACGAACTGAACACCGAACTCGACAAGGCACTCGCCGGCGGTGGCGAGAAGTACGTAGCGCGGCACCGTAAGCGCGGCAAGATGACCGCCCGGGAGCGGATCGAACTGCTCGTCGACGAGGACTCCGCCTTTCTCGAACTGTGTCCGCTGGCCGCCTATGGTTCCGACTTTACCGTCGGGGCGTCGGTGGTGACGGGCATCGGGGTGGTCGAGGGTGTCGAATGCGTGATCGTCGCCAACGATCCCACCGTCAAAGGTGGCACCTCCAATCCCTGGACCCTCCGGAAGATCCTGCGCACCAACGACATCGCTTTGGCGAATCGGTTGCCGGTGATCTCGCTGGTGGAGTCCGGTGGTGCCGACCTGCCGAGTCAGAAGGAGGTCTTCATCCCGGGTGGGCGGATGTTCCGGGATCTGACGCGATTGTCCGCGGCCGGCATCCCGACCATCGCGCTGGTGTTCGGCAACTCCACCGCCGGCGGCGCCTACGTCCCGGGGATGAGCGATCACGTCGTCATGATCGAGGGCGCCTCCAAGGTGTTCCTCGGTGGACCGCCGCTGGTGAAGATGGCCACCGGTGAGGAGAGCGACGACGAATCCCTCGGCGGCGCACAACTGCACGCCCGCCAGTCGGGACTGGCCGACTACTACGCCGCCGACGAGCAGGATGCGGTGCGCATCGGCAGGCGGATCGTCGCGCGCCTCAACTGGCGCAAGCGGGGGCCGGCGCCGTCGGTCGACGTCGTCGAACCCCGCTACGACACCGAAGAACTGCTCGGCATCGTGCCCGGCGACCTGAAGATCCCGTTCGATCCGCGGGAGGTCATCGCCCGCATCGTCGACGGCAGTGACTTCGACGAGTTCAAACCCGAGTACGGCAATTCGCTGTGCACCGGGTGGGCGAACATCCACGGCTATCCGGTGGGCATCCTGGCCAATGCCCAGGGTGTGCTGTTCAGCGCCGAGGCCCAGAAGGCGGCGCAGTTCATCCAACTCGCCAACCGCTCGGATACGCCACTGCTGTTCCTGCACAACACCACCGGCTACATGGTCGGCAAGGAATACGAACGCGGTGGGATCATCAAGCACGGTTCGATGATGATCAATGCCGTCTCGAATTCGACCGTGCCGCACATCTCGGTGCTGATGGGTGCAAGTTACGGGGCCGGTCACTACGGGATGTGCGGGCGGGCCTACGACCCGCGATTCCTGTTCGCCTGGCCCAGTGCGAAATCCGCGGTGATGGGTGCGGCGCAACTCGCGGGCGTCATCTCCATCGTGTCGCGCGCGGCCACCGAGGCGCGCGGCGGAGTTGTCGACGAGGCCGCCGACGCCGCCATGCGGCAGATGATCGAAGGACAGATCGAAGCCGAGTCGGTACCGGCTTTCCTGTCCGGGATGCTCTACGACGACGGGGTGATCGATCCCCGGGACACCCGCACGATCCTGGGTCTGACCCTGTCGGCGATCCACAGTGCGCCGGTCGAGGGGACGTCGAACTTCGGCGTCTTCCGGATGTGAGGGGAACACCGTGACCAACCTGATCACCAGAGTCCTCGTCGCCAACCGCGGCGAGATCGCCGCCCGGGTCTTCGCGACCTGCCGCCGGATGGGAATCGGCACCGTCGCAGTGTATTCCGACCCCGACGCCGGATCGCCACATGTGTCCGCCGCCGACGTCGCGGTACGTCTGCCCGGTTCGACGTCCGCCGACACCTACCTGCGGGGCGAACAGATCATCGCCGCCGCGCAGTCCGCGGGCGCCGATGCGATTCACCCCGGATACGGATTCCTGTCCGAGAACGCCGAATTCGCGCAGGCCGTGATCGACGCCGGACTGACCTGGGTCGGTCCGCCGCCGGCGGCGATCACCGCGATGGGCTCCAAGGTCAACGCCAAGAAGCTGATGGCCGACGCGGACGTACCGGTGCTGGGCGACATCGACCCGGCCGCGGTGACCGACGCCGATCTGCCATTGCTGATCAAGGCGTCGGCCGGTGGTGGCGGCCGCGGTATGCGGATCGTGCGCGACCTCGCCGAACTCACCGACCAGGTGGATGCGGCCCGCCGGGAGGCCCAGGCGGCGTTCGGCGACCCGACGGTGTTCTGCGAACCGTATGTGGAGCGTGGGCATCACATCGAGGTGCAGGTGATGGCGGATGTGCACGGAGCGATCTGGGCCGTCGGCGAACGCGAATGTTCCATCCAGCGTCGACACCAGAAGGTCGTCGAGGAGGCGCCCGCGCCCCTGGTGGAACGCACCGGTCAGCAGATGCGTGAAAAACTCTACGCCGCAGCGCGATCGGCGGTCGAGGCAATCGGCTACACCGGCGCCGGAACGGTGGAGTTCCTGGCCGACGAGAGCGGGCGATTCTACTTCCTGGAAACGAATACCCGTCTCCAGGTGGAGCATCCGGTGACCGAACTGACCACCGGCACCGACCTCGTCGAATGGCAGTTGCGGGTGGCGATGGGCGAGCACCTCGACGTGTCGGCACCGACGACGAACGGCGCGGCCATCGAGGTCCGGCTCTACGCCGAGGACCCGGCCGCCGACTGGCAACCGCAGTCGGGCACCGTCCACGCCATCGACATCCCCGCGGCAACACATTTCGACGGTCTGAGCCGGCCCGGGGTGCGTGTCGACTCGTCGATCGCCGACGGTTCGGAGATCTCCACGTTCTACGATCCGATGCTGGCCAAGGTCATCTCGTGGGCACCCACGCGGGACCGGGCGGCAGCCATGCTGGCGCAGGCCTTGGCGGATGCAACCCTGCACGGTCCGGTCACCAACCGGGGCATGTTGGTGAACATTCTGCGGGAGAAGACCTTCCGCGCGGGGGAGACCGACACCGGATACCTCGACGAGGTCGGACTGGACACCCTTGCGGCGCCGCTCGCCGACGGCGAGGCGATCACCCTCGCGGGCATCGCCGCGGCGCTGTCGGATGCGGCGGTCAACCGGTCGCGTGCGCGGGTGCAGTCGACCCTGGCGCCGGGTTGGCGGAACATGGCGTCGGCTGCGCAGTCCAAGGGCTATCTGCTGCCCGATGACACCGAGGTGACGGTGCGTTACCGGCACACCCGCGACGGTATCGGTCTGCCAGATTCGCCGGAGCTGTCGGTCATCTCGGCTTCCGACGGCGAGGTGGTCGTGGTCGGCGCCGACGGGGTACGCCGACGCCTACGGGTCGCACGGTACGGCGGCGACGACATCTACGTGGACGGCCCGGGCTGGTCGTTGCATCTGCGTCGCAAGCCACGTTTCGTCGATCCGACCGCCGTCGCCCGACCGGGGTCGCTGCTGGCGCCGATGCCGGGGGCGGTGATCCGGGTGGCCGTCGCCGAAGGCGACCGGGTAACCGCGGGGCAGCCGCTGATCTGGTTGGAGGCGATGAAGATGGAACACACCATCTCGACGCCCGCCGACGGCATCGTCACCACGCTCGCCGTCGAGGCCGGCCGGCAGCTGGCGGTCGGCGACGTCCTGGCCGTCATCAGTGATCCCGATTCCGACACATCCGACGCACGACCCGAGTGAGACAGGACATCCCATGACCGAGAATCCTTTTGTCGAGACACCCGAACGGGCCGAACTGCGTGCCGCGGTCGCCGGTCTGGCGGCCAAGTATGGGCAGGATTACTTCCGCGAATGCGCCCGCGAGGGCCGCAAGACCGACGAATTGTGGGAGGAGGCAGGAAAACTCGGCTTCATCGGGGTGAACCTGCCCGAGGAGTTCGGTGGCGGTGGCGCCGGCATGTACGAACTGTCCATCGTGATGGAGGAACTCGCCGCCGCCGGGACGAGCCTGCTGATGTTGGTGGTGTCGCCGGCGATTTGCGGAAACGTGATCGCCCGGTTCGGCACCGACGATCAGAAGCAGCGGTGGCTGCCCGGCCTGGCCGACGGGTCGATCACCATGGCGTTCGGGATCACCGAGCCCGACGCGGGTTCGAACTCGCACAACATCACCACCACCGCCAAGCGTGACGGTGACGAGTGGGTGCTCAATGGTCGCAAGATCTACATCTCCGGGGTCGACCAGGCGCAGGCGGTACTGATCGTGGCCCGCACCGAGGATGCGAAGACGGGGCGGCTCAAGCCGACGTTGTTCATCGTGCCCACCGACACACCGAATTTCGAGTACCGCCAGATCGAGATGGAACTGCAGAACCCGGAGAAGCAGTTCCTGCTGTTCTTCGACGACGTCCGGCTACCGGCCGATGCGTTGGTGGGTTTGGAGGATGCGGCGATCAGTCAACTGTTCGCCGGCCTCAACCCGGAGCGCATCATGGGTGCGGCGTCGGCGATCGGGATGGGCCGGTTCGCGCTGTCGCGGGCCGTCGAGTACGTCAACGACCGCACGGTCTGGAAGACGCCGATCGGCGCACATCAGGCGATCGCGCATCCGTTGGCGCAGGGCAAGATCGAACTCGAGATGGCCAAGCTGATGATGCAGAAGGCCGCCACACTGTATGACGCCGGCGATGATTGGGGTGCAGCCGAGCCGGCGAATATGGCGAAGTACGCCGCTGCGGAGGCGTGCGTCAAGATCGTCGATCAGGCCGTTCACTCACTCGGCGGCAACGGGTTGACGTCCGAGTACGGTTTGGCGCCGATGCTGTCCCTGGCGCGGATCGCGCGGATCGCGCCGGTCAGTCGTGAGATGATTCTGAATTTCGTGGCTCAGACGAGTCTCGGGTTGCCCAAGTCGTACTGAGACGAGAGGTGGGGTGCATCATGGCCGACGGAACCGTTGAGGTTGTCCATTCGTCGACCGTCGACGGCATCACGACGTTGACGCTGGATTCACCGAAGAACCGGAATGCGTTGAGCACGAGCCTGGTGACGCAGTTGCTCGACGGGTTGGTCTCTGCAGCAGACGATCCCGAGGTGCGGGCAGTGGTGCTGACACATTCGGGTAACACGTTCTGTGCGGGGGCCGACCTGAGCGAGGCGTTGGCTCGTGGTGCGAGCGTCGAGGAGGCATCGGCGGCCGGGACGGAGGCGATGCTCGGACTCATTCGCTCGATCCTCGAATCGCCGAAGCCGGTGATCGCGCGGATCGACGGTCATGTTCGGGCAGGCGGACTCGGTCTGATCGGCGCATGCGACATGGTGTTCGCCGGTCCCGCATGCACGTTCGCGCTCACCGAGGCGCGGCTGGGATTGGCGCCGTCGGTGATCTCGTTGGTCTTGTTGCCCAAGATGTCCGCACGATCGTCGGGGCGGTACTACCTGACCGGTGAGACGTTCGACGCCGAGACCGCCGAACGGGTCGGGCTGGTGACGCAATCCGCTGGTGGTGTCGCAGATCTCGACGATTGCCTGGCGAGCGCGTTGACTGGAATCCGGAAGGCGTCGCCGCAGGGTTTGGCGGCCTCGAAGGCTCTCACCACGACGGCGGTCCTCGCAGCATTCGAGACGTATGGCCGTCGGCGTGCCGAGGAATCGGCAGCGTTGTTCGGTAGCGATGAGGCTCGGGAGGGGATGACGGCGTTCCTGTCGAAGCGTCGGCCGTCGTGGGATCTGGCATGACCACCGCACGACCGAGTGCCCCGCGCGAGCCGCAGCAGGAGCGATCCCGACTGACGCGAGAACGGTTGCTGCGGGCGACAATCGACACCTTGGCACGCGACGGTTGGGCCGCGGCGACGGTGTCCATCGTGGCGGAGCGGGCCGGTGTGTCGCGTGGGGCGGCGCAGCATCACTTCCCGACGCGGGAAGCCCTGATCACGGCCGCGCTCGAGCAGGTCTTCGAGGACATGACGGCGTCTGCGTCGACGGTGCAGGATGAGATGCCCGACGGTGACGATCGGGTGGCCGCAGCGATCGACCGGGCCGTCGCCCTCTACACGGGGGTGACGTTCAAGGCGGCACTGCAGGTGTGGGCGGCCGCAGCATCCGATCCCGCACTGCGCGAACTGATCTTGCCGCTCGAGGCGAAGTTCGCCCGCGCCGCACATCAGGTGACGGTGGCGATGCTCGATCCGTCGGGCGCGAACCCGAAGGTTCACCGGATCGCGCAGATCACCCTCGACCTCGCGCGTGGACTCGGCCTGGCCGACACACTGTCCGACGATTCGCACCGACGAGAACAGGTGGTGGCGTCGTGGACGGAGATGGTGTCGGACGCGCTGCGTACCGATCTCTGACGAGACGGCCGTCGAACGTGACGACACCGGGTGTCGGCGTTGATGTTTCACTGTGGAGGTTCCAGGGAAAACTCCCGCTGGTCGAGCAGCCCGACAAGCTCGGCCCCGGCGGACTCGGACTTCGCTGGCGCTCCGTCCGGCTCGACCGGCGTGATGGGCCGACTCGACCGTAATCCCTGCGCTGTCAACGAGATGGAGGGCGTTGTCAACGGGATGGAGCGCTGTCGGTGAAATGCGGAGCGCTGTTACAGAGCGCGAGGTGCTGTCGGCGGCCCCGGGCGCGGTGGGCCGAGCGCGTTCGGGAAGAAGTGGGTGCCGGCACAGTGCTGGCACACTGGTCGACGTGGATGTCCTTGCGGTGGTGTGTGTTCTCTTGCTGGTGATCGGCGGCTATCTCGCGTGGCGCGAACCCCGTCGACTGCTGCCCGCGGTGTTTCTGGCCACTGCCGTTTCGGTTCTGGTGGCGGATGTGAGTCTCGCACTGGTATCGGGAACCTCGCAATTGACTGCTGCGTGGCTTCTGCTCGGCGCCGGGATGGTGGCGCTGCTTGCTGTCGCCACACTCGGCGTTGCGTTGATCATCAACGGAATCAAGCTGATCGGCCGGGAGGGCTTCGGCGTGACGATGTCGCTGTCGGCTGCCCTGGGGACTGTTCTGGTCGTGTACGCGGTTTCGGTTGTCGTCGGCGTCGTCGTCGGATGGAGCGACTCCTCCGCGAGCAACACGATTCTGCTGATCCTGCTGGCCCTGGCCTTACCGGCCGGCTACCTCGGCTTCGTGTTCGCCATCGTCGTCGGCTGGTCATATGCCTACGTACGGTGGGGTGCGATCCGTGCGCGGCGGGAGCCGGTTGACGCCATCGTGGTCCTGGGTGCCGGACTGAAGAACGGCACCACCGTCGGACCACTGTTGGGCGCGCGACTGGACCGCGCGCTCGAGGTGGCGCGGCGCTCACGCGAGTTCGGCGCCGACCCCGTTATCGTCAGTTCCGGTGGACGTGGCTCGGATGAGGCGCGCTCCGAGGCGTCGGCGATGACTGAGTACCTGGCCCGGCGGGGCATGCCCACCGACAGGCTGCTGAGCGAGGACCGTTCGACCGATACTGCTGAGAATCTGCGCTTCTCGGCACAGATGCTGGCCGACAAAAACATCCGGGGAACCGCTGCGGTGGTGACGAATGACTACCACGTATTCCGTGCGGCAACCATGATGAGAGAGGCCGGTATACGTGG
Source organism: Gordonia sp. NPDC003950 (assembly GCF_053605205.1). Lineage (NCBI taxonomy): Bacteria > Bacillati > Actinomycetota > Actinomycetes > Mycobacteriales > Gordoniaceae > Gordonia > Gordonia sp. NPDC003950. Next base: position 198,206 of record NZ_JBSGIT010000008.1, read on the forward strand.
CTTCGGCACCGGTGCACCGACGGCACCCTACTTCATGCCGAATGCCGAGATCCGCGAGTACGTTGCGATCCTGCGTGATCACCGGTGGGTGACCGCGGGCGCCCTGGTGCTCCTCTCGATGCCGTTGGTGCTCGTGCTCGTTGGGCTGATCGCCTGAACGGAAACTTGAGCGCTGTCAACGGAAACTTGAGCGCTGTCAACGAGCAACCGGGCGCTGTCACTGTGCGCATGGAACGGCCCGGGAACGACGGCGGGGCGGCGCGTCGTACCCGGGCCGGGTCTGGAACCGATCAGCGGCTGCCGATCAGCTGTCGTGGATGATTACGCCGCGAATGTTCTTGCCGTCGCGGAGATCCTGGTAACCGTCGTTGACCTGGTCGAGCGTGTAGGTCTGGGTGATCAGTTCATCGAGCTTGAGCTGTCCGGCGTCGTAGAGGCGCAGCAGTTTGACGATGTCGTACTGCGGGTTGGCCGAGCCGAACAGCGATCCCTTGATGGTCTTCTGGTTCAGCGTGAGATCGGTTCCCGAGACATGCACGGTGAGCTTGGTCGGGTCGGCGAGACCGGTGATGACGACGGTGCCGCCCTTCCCGACCACCGCGGTTGCGCTCTGCACCACCTGCTCGTCGACGGTGCCGACGAGAATCAAGGCCTGATCGGCACCCTGACCCCAGGTGAGCTCGTTCACCTTGGCGGCGGCCTCGTCGGCATCGGCGAAGGCGTGGGTGGCGCCGAACTTGATCGCGGTATCCCGCTTGAGGGCAATCGGATCGACGACCACGACGTACTTGGCGCCGGCCGATACCGCGCCCTGCACGGCGTTGATGCCCAGGCCGCCGATGCCGTAGATCACCACGGTGTCACCGGCGCGCACACCGCCGGCGTAGACCGAGGTGCCCCATCCGGACGGCACACCGCAACCGACCAGCACTGCCTTGTCCAACGGCAGCCAGTCGTCGACCTTCACCACCGAATGCTGGCTGATGGTGGCCCGCTCGGAGAATGTGCCGAGCATGCACATCGCGCCGAAATCGTCGCCACCGGAATGGAATCGGAACGAGCCGTCGGGCATCGAGCCTTCCAGGATGGTGGCGCCCATGTCGCAGAGGTTCTGGCGGCCGGTCGAGCAGTATCGGCAGGTGCCGCAGTTCGGGATGAAGCTGCAGACGACGTGATCACCGACCTTGACCTTGGTGACGCCGGGCCCGATGGCCTCGATGATGCCGGAACCCTCATGTCCGCCGACGATGGGATAGCGCGGCGGGAGGTCACCGTCGGTGAGGTGCAGGTCGGAATGGCAGAGACCGGCCGCGGTGTACTTGATCAGGACCTCGCCTTCGCGGGGCTCGTCGAGATCGAGTTCGACGAGTTCGAACGGCTTGCCGGGTCCGGTGAGGACGGCGGCCTTGGTGGTGAGCGTCATGGATGACTCCTTCGGTGCAGAGTGATATCGAAAAGAACTGTCAGAGTGCGATGTTGACGGCCTTGGTCTGGGTGTAGAGGTCGATCGCGGACGAACCGAGTTCGCGTCCCCACCCGGACTGCTTGTAGCCGCCGAACGGCATCGCGGTGTCGAAGCCGTTGTACTGGTTGACCCACACCGAGCCGGCCTTGATCTGCCGTGCCGTCTTGTGGGCCTTCGACAAATCCTGGGTCCAGATGCCCGCGGCGAGACCGTAGATCGAGTCGTTGGCCGCGGCGGCCACACCGGTGTCGGCGTCGAACGGCATCGCTGCGACGACCGGACCGAAGATCTCCTCCTCGACGATCGAGAAATGGGGTTCGACGTCGACGAAGACGGTCGGTTCGATGAAGAAACCCTCATCGCCCCAACGCTTTCCGCCGGTCAGGGCGCGGGCGCCGTCGGCCAGGCCGGCCGAGAGGTAGCCGGACACTCGGTCGAACTGTTCCTGGCTGACCAGCGGTCCGAGTTCGGTGGAGGGGTCGAGTCCGGGTCCGATCTTCGCCTGCGAGGCGGCCTCGGCGACGGCGGCGGTGAAGTCGTCGAAGATGGGACGTTCGACGAACAGCCGGGTGCCGGCCACACAGCACTGCCCGTGGTTGAACATCCAGGCGGCGACGGATCCGGCGACGGCCTTCTCGAAGTCGGCGTCGGCGAACACGATGTTGGGGCTCTTGCCGCCGAGTTCCAGCGACACCTTCTTGAGGTTGCCCTTGGCGGCGTCGACGATCTTCTTGCCGACCTCGGTCGATCCGGTGAAGGCGATCTTGTCGACGTCGTCGTGCGCCGACAGTGCGGCTCCGGCGTCGCCGAATCCGGTCACGATGTTGACGACCCCGGGCGGGAATCCGGCCTCCTGGAAGACCTCGCCGAGCAGCAGTGCCGTGAGTGGGGTCTGCTCGGCCGGCTTGAGGATGACGGTGTTGCCCGCAGCGAGCGCCGGAGCCAGCTTGAACGCGGCCATCAACAGTGGGAAGTTCCACGGCACGATCAGGCCGCACACGCCGACCGGCTCACGCAGGGTGTACGCGTGGAACTCGCCACCGGGGACGAAGGGCATCGACACGTCGACGGTGGAACCGGTGATCTTGGTGGCCAGGCCGGCGTTGTAGCGGAAGATGTCGGCCGACCAGGCGGTGTCGACGGCGGTGGCGATGGTCGCGGCCTTGCCGTTGTCGAGGGCCTCGAGCTGACCGAATTCCGCGGCCCGTTCGGTGAGGATGTCACCGACGCGCCACAGCAGCCGCTCGCGTTCGTTGGGCTTCATCCGCGACCACGGTCCGTCGAACGCCTCGCGCGCCGCGCGGACCGCACGGTCGACGTCCGCGGATCCGCCGTGGGCGACCGAGGTGGTGGTGCGGCCGTTGGCCGGATCGATCGTCTCGAAGGTCTGCCCCGACTCGGCCCACACCCATTCACCCCCGATCAGCATCTGCCGGTCGGTGGAAATGAAGTCCCGAACGCGGGGGAGAAGTTCGGTGGCGACGGCGGTCATGTGGCCTCCTGCTCGAATCGGACGATCAGTGATATGGGTCATAGATGCGGACCCGCTTCTATTTCTGCCATCGCATGAGTCCGACGGCGTGTGCAGAAACTGAACACCCCTGGTGAACAGCACGTCGGTCAATCCCCGTCGCTGACACCTCCCGTGCGGGCGCCGACGGCCGCCTCGTTAGCGTGAGACAGCCCCGAACCGCACACGCGAGGAGATCTCATGTCTCGAACGACTCGACGGGATGAGCGATTCATGAATCGCGTGCTGCGCGGATTGGGGCCCGCCAGCACGGCCGGATCGGTGCGGGAGGCACTGCGAGCCGGAGTGGGCGCCGTGCTCGGCCTCACCGTCGCCGGCGCCGTACTGGTGACATCCGGCGTCTCCCCGACACTCGGGTTCTTTCTGATCGCACCCTTCGGTGCGACGACCGTGCTGGTCTTCGCGGCACCGAACAGCCCGCTCGCGCAACCGTGGCCGACGGTGGTGGGCAGCTCACTGTCGGCGCTGGTCGGGGTGGCGATCACCCTGCTGGTCGACCCGGTGGTGCCGAGGGTGGCGCTGGCGGTGGGCCTGGCCATCGCGGTGATGATCGTCTGCCGCGCGGTCCATCCGCCGGCCGGGGCGGTGGCGATGAGCGCGGCCCTCGCGCCGGACACGATCCACCAGATCGGATACGAATTCGCCCTGGCGCCGGTGGCTCTCGGCTGTGGCCTGCTGGTGGTGGTCGCCGCGGTCTACGGCCGGCTGACGGGCCGTCCCTATCCGTTCCACCAGTTCGATCCGGTCCACGAATCCGACGAACGCGTCGGCCTCGACGAAGGCGATCTCACCGAGATCCTCGAGCGCTACCAGCAGTCGTTGAACCTCAGCGTCGCCGATCTGGCCCGACTCGTCGGGGCGGCCGAACAGCGGGCCGCCGGACATCTAGCCGAACCGGTGCATGCCGCCGACGTGATGTCGCGCGACCTGGTGACCGTCGCACCGGAGTCGCCGCACTCCGAACTCGCCGAACTGTTCCGCACGCACCGGTTCACCTCGCTGCCGGTGGTGCGCGCAGACGGCACTTTCGCCGGTGTCGTCTTCCAGATCGACCTCATCGAGTCCGTCGGTCTCGACCCGCGCCGGACCGGATCACCGTTGCGCCCGCGCCGACGCGGTGGTCCCGTCACCGCTGCCGACGTCATGACGGCCCACCTCCCGGTGGTCACCGCCGACACGCCGATCGCCGCGCTGCTGCCGCAGTTGTCCGATCACGGGGCGGATGCGGTCCCGGTCGTCGACGGTGACGAGATCGTCGGCATTGTGACCCAGACCGATCTGATCTCGGTGCTCGCCCGCCAGGCGATCGGCAACGGGTGAGGCGACTTCCGGGACGCGCTCAGATCCCGAGCGAGCGCATCCGGGCGTAGAGGGTGGTGCGGCTGATCCCGAGTTCCTTTGCCGCTCTGACCTTGTTGTGCTTGCACCGTTCCAGTGCCGCGATGATCGCCTGGCGTTCGGCCTGTTCCAATCCGGCCAGATGGGAAGCGCGGCTGATGGTTCGGTATCCGCGCGGCAGGTCGTTCTGTTCGACGGTGCGTGCCGACCGGGCGTGGCAGGCGGCCACCGCCTCGCCGAGGACGGTCACCAGTTCGGTCAGGTTGCCGGGCCACTCCTGACACAGCAGCGCGTCGGTGGCGGCGCTGGATAGTGTGGTCCCCGGCGCGAGATCGGTGACCATCCCCGAGGCGAGGGAGCCGAGTTCGGCGGTGCGTTGCCGCAGCGGTGGCAGCTCGATCCGTCGTGGACATTGGCCGAGCAATGCCGCCGCACCCGCGCCGATCTGCGAGGCGGGCCCGGTCACCACGACGACCGGCGTGAGTGCCCGCCCGGCGGCGTGGCGTAGCAGCGACAACGAGCGGTCATCGAGCAACTCTGCACCATCGATGACCAGCGCGGTCCGACGTTCTCGTGCGCGGGCCAGCAGAACCGTGACATCGGGTGCCGCCCCCTCGATGAGTGACTCGGCGATATCGACGACGACCGGTGCGGACGAACCGCCGCCGAGTTCGGTTGCCACCGCGACCGCCTCGGTGCTGCGCCCCGTGCCGGGTTCCCCGGTGACCGCGACGGCGCCGCTCGTGTGCGGGCGGGTGTGCGTGACCCGGGTGGGCGCGTCACCGGCGAGATGCGGCCGCAGGAAGAACAGGGCCGCGCCGCGGGTTCCGGGCACCGGTTCGACCAGGATGTCGACGGCGGTACCGGCACTCAACGTCAGCGCCAGGCTCGTCTCGTGCAGCGCCGGATCGGCCAGAACCGCCCGCAACGCGCCGATGTCGGCGGCCGAGAGCAGCTCGGCGGCAAGGGTGTTGGTGAGTTGCAGGTCGTCGCCGAGGGCCGCGACAGCGATGTCGCGGCGCGGCGCGGCGCGCTGAAAGGCATCGAGCACCCGGCGCTGGTGGGCGCGGGACCGGTCCAGCAGGCGGTCGGCGATATCGGCGACGATGCCGGTCACGAACGGAACGGCGAGCGGGTTGGCCTTCTCGTTGACCTCGGTCATGCACAGGCTGCCGACGAGGCGTCGGGTCGCCGGATGGATGATCGGCTGGCCGAAACAGCTGAGCCGTTTGAACTTCTCCAGATAGTGCTCGGAGCCGTTGATCATCACGCCGCGGCGTATCTCGGCGGGGGTGCCGAGTGCGGTGGTGCCGACCGATGATTCGGCGAACGGCACCCCGTGGGCCGCACCGGCATCGTCGAGCACCCGCTCGATCGTCGAGCCGGCGGTGACCCGGGAGATCATCCGGCACTCGTGGTCGACGAGCAACAGCGACATCTCGCTACCGGCGATCCGTCCCGCGGCCTCGTCGAGCACCGGTCGGGCCGCGTCGAGCAGCGGATCGGCCGAGGAGATGTCGACCGGGTCGGGAAGTGCATCGTTGTCGGGACGGATCCCGGACATGGCCGAACGGCGCCACGATGCGGCGATGACCTGGCGGCGGGGGGCGTGCGTGGACCCGGTTGATGTGTTGATGGTCACACGATGGCACAGATCCGGTGGTCGGCGAAAGTCTGCAGCCGGACTCGCCTGACCACGTGACATTCCGCGGTGCCGTGCGAAGCCGAGGCCATTCTTGTGCCGACATGTCGCGAACCTGTGCCCAGTTCTCGGCGAGTGACACGCGCTCGGCCGGACATCCGGTGGAATTGAATACGGCGTCCGCTCGGTCGGACACGAGATACCAAGAAAGAACGACGATGGGAGCATGCGGATGTGCACAGGAATCAGGGTTACCGCCACGAACGGGGACATCTTCTTCGGGCGGACGATGGATCTGGACATCCCGATGTTCGGCACGCCGGCCGGGATGCCCGCCGAGCTCGACAATCTGGTCACCATCTCGACCTTCCCGGCCAACATCGAGATGCAGAGCCCGCTGACGTCGTGGACCAGCAAGTACGCCACCATGGGGACGGGTGTCAAAGGCACAACCGTCCTCTTCGACGGCATCAACGAGAAGGGACTCGCCGGTGACCTCCAGGTCCTGATGGAGTGCACCAAGGGATCGGCCGACGACATCGCGGCGCGCGGGCAGACCGCAGTCCTCGGCGAGGAGTTCGTCAGCTACATCCTCTCCCAGTTCGCCTCCGTCGCGGAGATCCGGGACAAGTACGCCACGTTCGCGCTCGTTGATCAGCCTTTCGAAGCCCTTGGTCAGAAGATCGCCTTCCCGCTACATTTCAGCTTCGTCGACACCACCGGTGACGGCATCGTGCTCGAGCCGGTCGACGACGGAGCATTGAAGATCTACGACTACGCGGGCGTCATGACCAACAGCCCCGAATACGACTGGCACCTGATCAACATCCGCAACTACCTCGGCCTGTCGAACGTCGACCCCACGGCCGCCACCACACTGCCCACCGGCTACGAACTGCAGCTCATCGAAGGCGGTACGGGTTTCGGGATGTTCGGTCTGCCCGGCGATTACACCTCACCGTCGCGGATGGTGCGCGCCTTGAACCTCGCCGCCTACCTCAAACCATTCGGCCGGGAGAAGGGAATCTCCCAGCTATATGCCGCCTTCCGCACCGTGATCATCCCGCCCGGACTCGAGCACAAGGGCGACATCAACACGTGGAGCGACTTCTCGCGGTACTGGTCCGGCTATGACCTCACCGAGCGAACCGTGTTCGTCCAGACCGGGGAGGGCCTGGCCATCACGTCCAAGAAACTGGATACCTCGGTGACCAGCCCCACCTATGACGCCATCGATACCTCGGATTACGTTCACACCGTGAACTGAGTCCGGCGCACGTTGTCGCACAGGCAATCACCAGCGCCGGCGGAGCGCTGGTGATTTCGCGTTGACGCCGGTGATCGGTCAGCTGATCTTCACGGCGGTCATGTTCCAGGCGACCGTCCCATTGCACGGTCCGCCGCTGATCGTGGTCGTCCACCGGCCGGTCATGCTGGTGCCCGATTGTGGGGTGAAGTACTGCGTGGAACGTGCGGGCTTCCACACCTTGGCGGCACCGGGCTGGTAGCAGTCCCACTGCCAGGAGAAGTCGCGTTGCCAGCGGGAGCCGGTCCACCGGTACGACGGCGGCCAGGGCACCGTCGGATTGGACGATACGGGCCCGCCGGTGACGGTCGCGGTGCACCCGAACCACGAACATGACGTCGAGAAGGTGTAGGTGGCCGAGAAGTCGGGTTCGGCCTGACGGGCTGCGAGGCTGGTCCCCGTCTTGCCGGACGCCAGCGAGGTGATCTTCCAGGTCCCGGTCCAGCGCGGTGTCGCGGCGTCGGCGGCCGTGGGTGGTACCGCGAGGGCGAGGATCATCGCGGCCGCGATACCGACGAGGACGGACAGGGCTCCGCGATGAGTCCGAATCGAGATAGACATGTGACGAGTATCACACTTTATGAACCGCAATACTCGATTTTGTGACGGGTTGCCCTCACCAGGGAGATCGCCGGGTGCCCAGCCAGAACACCGCGAACGACAATCCGGCCATACCCACGAAGACGATCACGATCGAAACGGTCATCGAGAGATATCCCTGCGAGCGCGGGTCGATGAACGGGTACGGATACCAGTCGACAAAGGGGCCGCGAGTCAAGGTGTACACGCCGTAGACGAGTGGGATCAGCAGCCACGTCCACCAGCTGTGACCGGGAAGGCGACGCGGCCGGATCACCGCCCAGTCGAGGAGGAGAAGTACCGGTAGTAGCCGGTGCGGGACGTCGTTGATCCACTCGGTGTTGACGTTGACATCGATGTTGGACAACAGCAGCGCGTACACGATCCCGGTGATCGCCATGCAGGTGGTCACCGCACCCCGAATCCATTGCCATGCCGGCGAATCCGGTGCCGCGAGGGCACCGACGGCCAGGACTGCGACGGCCGCGACATTCGACAGCACCGTGAAATAGCTGAAGTAGTTGGCGAGGGTGAAACCGGGCACGTCGGCCTGCTCGAACGGCAGGATGATGAGCGCGGCGGCGCCGAGCCCGGCGGCGGCCAGACGCAGTAGGCGAACCCACCAGAGTTGTTCGGAGACACGGGACATGGCGTCGATCCTGCCATGGGTGGGAGCCGGGATCCGTGTCGCCTCAGCGTCGCGCGCCGTGCCGCGACGAGCGCCGCATCACCCCGGCCGCAATCGCCGCGAGGGCCGCGACCCCGGCCGCGCCGCCGACGATCCACAGTCCGGGTCCGACGGTCGTGGTGTCCAGCCACTGCGAATACGGCGCGATGTCCGGATCGGTCGAGGCGACCGCGGCCCACGGGTCGCCGACCGCCCGTGCGGTGACGAAGCCCGCCACCGCTGCGGCGACCACGCTCGCGATGGAGCCGAACAGGGAGATCGGCCGCACGCAGATCATCACCGCGGTCACGACCAGTACGGCCCCGCAGATGGCGGTGATCATGCCGGGTGCGGCGTAGTTGGCGGTGGCCAGCTCGTCGAGGCTGCCCGCGCTGTCGCCGACGGTCGCCGCGCCGTGTCCGGAGATCGCGTAGCTGCGGCGTAGCCCGGCTTGGTCGGTGAAGGCGACGCTCACCCACACGAGCCGACTCGCGACGATCATCGCCACACCGGCCAGCGCGACGATCGCCGCGAACACGATCGCGGCGACCGAAGAGCGCGCCGACGACGGGTTGGTCGGGGCCGGTGCATCGGGGACGGCGGGGGTCGGAGCGCTCGGGTTGCTCGACGCGGCGACGGTGTGGGCGTGCGCCGGGTCGCGGCGTGCGTCGGTGAGGGCGCTGTAGGCCTGCGAGGGGCCCGACCCCGGACCGGTGCCGAAGGCGTGTGCGGTGCGTTGGGGCGGAACGGGAGTCACCGGTCGGGACGGGCGCACCGGAGGTCGCGGTGGACCGCCCGCCGCCCGCCGGGTGGGGTCGGTGGTCGGCGGGGGCTCGGCGAACCCGGGCGCGCCGGTGACCGGAAAGGACTCCGGGTGCTGCGGCGCGCGGGACCAAAACTGTCCCGGGATCGGTTGTGTGCGTGACCGATTCGCCGCTGTGACCGGGTTTGTCGGTGGGGTGGGTGCCAGTGCCGTCGCCGCGGTATGCGGGTCGGGAACGGCGAGCACCGAGATGAATTCGTCCGCGAGAGTTCGGCAATCGGGATAGCGGCCGACAGGGGCCTTGGCCAGCGCGGTGGCGAACACCTGGTCGAAGGCGGCGAGTTCCGGACGTGTGTCGGCGATGCGTGGAATGGGTCGGCTCACATGGGCGAGCATCAGCGCCGGGATCGATCCGGCCGTGAATGGTGGTGTCCCGGTGAGGAGTTGGTAGGCGGTGCACGCGAGGGAGTACTGGTCGGAGCGGTCGGTCGCGGGAGCGCCCTCGATGATCTCCGGCGCGCAATAGGACAGCGTGCCCACCACCGCATTCGATGCGGTCAGCGAGGTTCCCGGCGAATTCGCCAGTTTCGCGATGCCGAAGTCGAGGACGACGACCCGGTCGATGACGCCGTCGGCGGTGCGGGTGAGCATGATGTTGGCGGGTTTGATGTCGCGGTGGACCACCCCGTGACCGTGCGCGTAGTCCAAGGCGTCGGCCACCCGGGAGACCACCTCGCCGACCTCCGGCGGGGTCAGATCCGCGGTGGTCAGATCGTCGCCGTCGATGTAGCTCATCGAGAACCACGGGGTGTCCTCGGCGATGCCGAAATCGTGGATGGTGATGATGGCCGGATGCTCGAGTGTCGCGGTGGTGCGGGCCTCGTTGGTGAATCGGCGGGCGAATTCCTCGTTGCCGGCTCCGGCCAGCGAGATCACCTTGAGGGCCTGCCGGCGCAGCAGATGCGGGTGTTCGACGAGGTACACCTGCCCCATTCCGCCCGCACCCAACGTGGAGATGACGGTGTATCCGGCGAAGGTCGATCCGGCCCGCAGTGTCATGGCCACGCCCCTGGCTGTTCGGTGATGGCGGCGTCGGTGTTGGTGGCGTCGGTGTTGGTGGCTTCTGGCCAACCATGGCACATCGCCGATGGCGATGCCATCGACATTCATCTGTTTGACACCCACTGGCGGAATGGCTCGGCGACACGCCCTACTACCGTGGTGCCCATGCGTGTGGCCACCTGGAACGTCAACTCGGTCAAGCAACGGATCCCGCGACTGCTGCCGTGGCTCGACGAACGCGCACCCGACGTGGTGTGCCTGCAGGAGACGAAGCTCTCCGACGACGTCTTCGATACCGTCCTCGGACCCGAATTCACCGACCGAGGTTACGAATTCGCGCACGTCGGACAGGGGCAGTGGAACGGCGTGGCGATCCTGTCGCGGGTCGGCCTCGAGGATGTGCGTCGCGGTTTCGACGGTGCCCCCGGCTATCCGGAACCCGACTCGGCGCCGGAGGCGCGCGCGGTGTCGGCTGTCTGCGGGGGAGTGCGCATCTATTCCCTCTACGTGCCCAACGGCCGCGAGCCCGATTCCGATCACTATCACTACAAGCTCGCGTGGCTGGCCCGGCTGCGGGAGGTTGTCCGACCGGAGGCGGCCGGATCGGTGCTGTGCGGCGATATCAACATCGCCCCCGCCGACGCCGACGTCTACGACCCGCGGGCGTATGAGGGCCACACCCACGTCACCGTGCCGGAGCGGTCGGCGCTGGCCGATCTCGAGGCGGTCGGCCTCACCGACGTGGTCCGCGCGCGCTGGCCGCACGACCGCGTCTTCAGCTACTGGGATTACCGCGCCGGGATGTTCCACAAGGACCTCGGCATGCGGATCGACCTCATCCTCGCCGGCGCCGACACCGCCGACCGGGTGGCGGCGGCCTGGGTCGATCGCGCAGCGCGTAAGGGCACCAAACCCAGCGACCACGCGCCGGTCATCGTCGATCTCGATGACGCGCCCGACGGGGACATCGGTCCGATGGTGCCGCCGCCGTCGAATCCGGCGAAGCGGGGCGCGTCGAAGGTGAAGCTGCCGCAGTCGAAGGACTGACGATCTCCCACGAAAGACCATCGTCGACGAGGTCGCACCAAGAGTTCATCGTCGTCGGATGGCCGGGTTCTCCGCTGGTCAGTACCCTCGCGGCATGACGGTGCGTGAGGGCGGCGAGACGACGCCGGACGTCGATTCCGACGGCGGGGCGCGGCGGCGCGAGTTGGCCCGGCTGCGTGATCGGCTCACCGCGCTTCACCACGACGCGAAAGCCGCCGAAGCGGCTGCATCCGAAGCGATTTCGGCGGTACATCCGTCCCATCGGGAGAGTGCGGCCAACATCGTGCACTACTGCGCGCTGCGGGCCCACGATCTGCGCGATCTGCAGATGGATCTGTCGGCCCAGGGCCTGTCGTCGCTGGGCCGGATGGAGGAGGGGGTGCTACGCAACCTGGATGCGGTCATCCGCATCCTCGACGACGCACTGGGTGATTCGGGTCCGGCCGCCGGCGACGTCGAGCCGGGTGGCCACCATCCGCTCGCCGAGAACGCGGTGACCCTGCTGGGCCCGTCACCGGCCGGCCGGCCGACGCGCATCATGGTGACGATGCCGTCGGAGGCCGCGGCCGACGTCGACATCGCGGCGCGGTGCGCGACCGCCGGAATGGACCTGGCCCGCATCAACTGCGCCCACGACGATCCGGCCGACTGGCGGTCGATGGCCGCCCACGTGCGCGCCGCGCGCGCCGACATCCGGGTGGCGATGGACCTGGCCGGACCCAAGCTGCGCACCGGGCCCATCGCCGCGGGACCGCAGGTGCTCAAGGTGCGTCCGACGCGCAATCTGCTCGGCGAGGTCCTGGTACCGGCCCGGGTGTGGGTCGGCGACGCGCCCATCCGGTCGGAGGTCCGTGACGCGGTCCCGATCGGTGATCCGGCCTGGCTGGCGGCGCGGTCGGTCGATGACGAGGTGCGACTCATCGACGCCCGCGGCCGGCGCCGGGTGCTGCGGGTCGCCGAGATCACCTCGAGCGGCGTGCTGCTGGGCACCGATCGCACCATGTACCTGACCCCGGGACTGAGACTGTGGTCCGGCGACGGACCGACCACACAGATCGGGGCGTTGCCCCCGGTGCCGCAGGCCCTGCGCGTCTTCGCCGGCGACACCATCACGCTGACCGCCGATCTGACCCCGGTGTCGCCCACCGACGACGGACACCACCGAATCGGCTGCACGTTGCCGGAGGTGTTCGCCTCGGTGTGTGAGGGGGATCGCATCTTTTTCGACGACGGCAAGATCGGCGGCCTCGTCTCGTCGACGTCGGATGCCTCGTCGAAATCTGGTGCCTTCCGGCCGGGGGAGGCCGCCGAGATCGTCGTCGAGCTGACGCGAGCCGGATTGAGCGGAACCAAACTGCGCGAGGCCAAGGGGATCAACCTGCCCGACACCGAACTGCCGACCACAGCCCTGACCACCGACGATCTCGACGCGCTGACCACGGTCGTCGACATCGCGGATCTGGTGAATCTGTCCTTCGTGCGCAGCGCCGACGACGTCGCCGACATGCAGACGCATCTGGCCGAGCTCGACGCCGACGATCTCGGGCTGGTGGTCAAGATCGAGACGATGGCGTGCGTGAAGGCCCTGCCGTCGGTGTTGCTGCAACTGTTGCGTACCCGGCGGGTGGGCGTGATGATCGCGCGCGGCGATCTGGCGGTGGAGGCCGGTTTCGAGCGGCTCGCGGAGGTGCAGGAGGAGATCCTCTGGTTGTGTGAGGCCGCGCATGTGCCGGTCATCTGGGCCACCGAGGTGCTCGATCATCTCGCCGACACCGGATTGCCCACCCGCGCCGAGATCACCGACGCCGCCACCGGTAATCGGGCCGAATGCGTGATGCTCAACAAGGGGCCGCACATCGTCGAGGCGATCGGATCGCTGGACCGGATTCTGTCCCGGATGACCCGGCACATCGACAAGAAGCGACCGCTGCTCGGGCGGATGTCGGCGTGGGCGCCGCGGGTCGACTGAACGTCGCTTCTCCTACGATTCCGCCGATACCGAAGCCACCGACGCAGCTTGCGAGTGGGCGGTTGCCGACCGCGGATAATCGATCGATGAGGCGAGAGTGAAACCGACTGGGCAAGAACCGATCAGGCACCTGCCTTGGCATCGGCCGCGGTTGAGCTCGCTGTGTCGAGAGCTGTTCTCAATGCGTCATCGAGTGTGATCGTATCGGCCTGACAGAGCCGGACCAGCTTCTCCGGAGAGCTGGTGCCCACCACCACCGCACCAACGTGGGGTCGGTCGAGGAGCCAGGCGATCGACAGCACCGCAGGGTCCAACGAATACTCGCAGGCGATATCGGTGATCCGCTCGCCCAGCGATCGTTGGGTGGCGGTGAATCCGGAACCGCCCCAGCGTGATTCACCGGCGTACTCGGCCGTCATCGCCGCCCGCCCGGCCAAGAGACCCCCGGCCAGCGGAGAGTACGCGACCAGTGATCCCGAAAGTTGGTCGGCGGCGCTGCAGACCCCATTGGTCTCGACACCACGTGCGGCCAGGCTGTATCGCACCTGATTGCACATCGGCCGATGATGGGCGGCAGACGCCGCCGAGGTCCACTGTTGTCCGGAGTGATTGGAGACGGCCCACTCCCTGATGAGACCTTCGCGGACCAGATCATCGAAGGCCCCGGCGGTCTCGTCGACGGGCGTTCCCGGATCGGGATGGTGGGCATAGTACAGATCGATCCGGTCGGTCTGCAGTCGGCGCAGACTCTCGGTGAGCTGGGCACGGATGTGCGCCGGGCTCAGATTCGTGGTGAACGGTCCGCGGGCGCGTTGCTCGCCGAGGGGTTCACCCACCTTGCTGGCGATGCACACGCTGTCTCTGACCCCGTGCAGTGCGCGGCCGAGGATCTCCTCGGCCGAGGACCTCTCGAGGTGACCGGCGACCCCCGGGCGATCAAACTCGCGTTGGTTGCCGTAGGAATCGGCGGTATCGAAGACGGTGATGCCGAGATCGAGCGCGCGAGAGACCAGGGCGGTGGCAGCCTCGGCGGTCGGAGAGATTCCGAAAGTTGCGGTACCCAGGTGGATCCGGGAGGTCTCCTCGCCGAGAACGACCCCCGTGGTCTTGTGCATATGTGGTGTTCCTTCTGCCGACGATGTCGAGGTATGCGCCGAGAATAGCCTCAGCCCAACATATTTCGCGATGCGGCAAGCAGGCTTGGGCCAAAGATACCCACAATGAGGGATTGGTGGGCCGGTGCGCGCGATGATGAACTCGCATAGTGACGAACGAAACGATGGCGGCATGAATCCACCGTCGTCATGAATCCACTGTCGTCATGAATCTTCCGTCGGCCGGTGGCCGTTCCGCTGCATCTGTGGCCGTGCTCTGCGGTGCGGGGCTGGTGCCCTCCCTGCTGGCCACCGCCCCCATTCCGGTCCTGGCCGAGCTCGCCGCCGTGCTCGGCAGCGACAGTGACTCGGCCTCTTGGATTTTGACGGCCATGTTTGTCTCGGCCGCGGTGACCACTCCCATCGCCGGTCGTGCCGCCGACCTTTACGGGGGGCGCCGTGTACTGCTGGTCACCACGGCGCTGGTCACTCTCGGGTCGGTGATCTGTGCCGTTGCCGATGCCCTGCCGATGATGGCCGTCGGCCGGGCCATGACCGGTGCGGGTGCCGGCGCCATTCCGGTGGGTATCGGACTGATGCGGGTGGTGGTGGGCCCCGCGGCACTACGAATGGGAACGGCCGCCATGTCGGTCACGGTGGGCGTCGGTGGCGCCTTGGCGTTGCCGGTCTCGGCGGTACTTGCCCGATGTGGTGGACCGCAGCTGATCTTCTGGGTCGCGGCCGGGGTGGGGCTGTGTCTGTTCTGCGGAATTGTCGGCTTGATCCCAGTTGATCCGCCCCGCCCGGTTCGCCGGCAGCGATTCGATGTCGCGGGTGCCCTCGGACTGGTGGTCACGCTGCCGCTCCTTCTGGTGGTGCCGGCACGGCTGCCCTACTGGGGAGTGCTCACGGTGCCTGATCCACCCCGGCTTTTCCGGAGAGCTCAGGTTGTGAGTGCCCCCTCCGGATTGAGGGTGCGCATGTGATCGTAATGGAGTCGCTCAGCGTGG
>NZ_JBSGIT010000009.1:0-204642 GCF_053605205.1 Gordonia sp. NPDC003950
TGCTCTACCCATCCCAGGGCTGGGGGGGGGGGGGGTTGTCTGTGTTCGGTCTTCGTATCAGCTGTTCGCGTCGGCCATGGCCGACGATCGGTTGGCCGACGATCGACTCATCCACGTCAGCAAGCCGGCGAACGCCGTGGTCAGGACGGTCCACAGGATCACCTGATTGGCGATTGCGTACACCCGGAAATCTCCGATGACCGCGCTCGGGAAACCGGGGAACACGATCCGATCACCGTTCATCAACGGTTCGGGAACCTCGTGGAACTCCGGCAGCAACGCGATCGCGATCGTGACCACCACCAGGAATCCGATCGCCGCAACCACGGCCGAGCCGAGGCCACCCCACCGGGGCCGCAGCCACAATGCGAGGACGACGGCCGCAATCATCGCCACCACTGCGACGATCGTGATGGTGAGGTAGGCACTCGATCGTGCCCCGATGGTGTCGTCGTCACCCACTGCCGGCGGATTGGCCGGGTAGGCGAAGAACGGGACTCCGAAGAACGCGATGAAACCCAGCACGCCGACGGCCGCCGACGCCCACCGGGGATCGGTGTCCGGGAAGTGATGCCCCAGATAGGTCCACAGGATGGTGAACGCGACCGCGAAAAAGGCGCCCATCGCCACCGCGAAGATCACGGTGCCGACGCCTGCGCCGATGTTCTCCTGCACGGACCGGGTGAAGAGCTCGGCACCGTGCTCGTGGCCGGCGTGACCATGCGCGGCCTCGAGTGCCTCCTGCGCCTGCGACCGACCGTCCTCATAGTCGATGGCCTTGGCGACCTGCGGCTCAATGAACAGCCGGGCGAAAACATATGCGACGATGCCGGCGACCAGGCCTGACAGCACGCCCGCGCCGATGAACTTTCTCTCCATGTTCGGTTGTCTCCCTTATCTCGGATCAGTGGCAGGGGAATCCGAGGAAGTGCCGGGAGTCGTGGACGAACTCATGGATGTGGGTGTCGCTGCCGAACACCGACCACGCGCCCTGGTCGTAGCCGATGAAGTAGTACGCCATGGCGGCGAGGATGACGGTGGCGGTCAGCCACAGTGCGGCCGACGCAGCCGAAAGATTGGGAACCGCAAGGGACAGACCCTTGCCGTGATGAGTTGTTGCGACCATCGAACTGATGTCCTTTCGTGGGATGACGCGTCCCTACGGGGTGTCGGGCTCGACATTGTGCGGTGTTCTGACTCGCCCCATCCCGGGGAGGCGTCCCCGGCATACGGCTCACAGTGGCGCGACCGTCCCGGGCTTTCACCGGGTTTCCCGTCCAAAGTCTGAAATGACCATATACCGGATCGCCCCGGGGTCACGACCTGATGTTGCGAGCACACCTGCGGCGATGTCGGCACCGCCGACTGTCGGTGCCCTCGTGGATGATGGATTCATGCCCACCCCGGCCGAGGTTCTGCACCGCTTCACCGCTCCCACCCGACGGTGGTTCGGCGGCGCGTTCGCCGAGCCCACGCCGGCGCAGGTCGGCGCGTGGTCGGCCATCGCCGACGGTGACAACACCCTGGTCATCGCGCCCACCGGGTCGGGTAAGACGCTCTCGGCCTTCCTGTGGGCCCTCGATCGCCTCGCCGCCCGGCCGGAGCGGTCCCGCGGCACCACCCGGGTGCTCTACATCTCCCCGCTGAAGGCCCTCGCCGTCGACGTGGAACGAAATCTGCGCGCGCCGCTGACCGGCATCACCCGCGCCGCACAGGAACTCGGCGAACCCGAACCGGCGATCACCGTCGGCCTGCGTTCGGGTGATACCCCGGCGGCCACCCGCCGTCTGCTGGTCCGCACGCCGCCGGACATCCTCATCACCACCCCCGAGTCGCTGTATCTGATGCTGACGTCGTCGGCGCGGGAGACGCTGACCGGCGTCGAGGCCGTCATCGTCGACGAGGTCCACGCAGTCGCCGGAACCAAACGCGGCACCCACCTCGCACTCTCGCTGGAACGCCTCGACGAGTTGCTCGAGCGGCCCGCCCAGCGCATCGGATTGTCGGCGACGGTCCGGCCACCGGAGGTGGTGGCCGACTTCCTCACCGGAGCGGCCGGCGCCACCATCGTGCGGCCACCCGCCGCCAAGACCTTCGACCTGCGCGTCGACGTGCCGGTCGAGGACATGTCCAACATCCCGCCGCCGCCGGACGCCGGGGACGCCGACCTCGACGACGCCTTCTCCCCGACCGCGGGCTCGCTGTGGCCATACGTCGAGTCCGCGATCGTCGACCTCATCGAGGCCAACCGCACCACCATCGTCTTCGCGAACTCGCGCCGCCTCGCCGAACGGTTGACCGCGCGGCTCAACGAGATCGCCGAGACCCGGGCCGCCGGCGACAGCCCGGTGCGCGAACCACCCCGCAACACCCGGGTCGGTGGTGGCGCCCCCGCCCTCGTACTGGGCAGCGGCGCCACCACCGGCGCTCCGTCGGTGCTGGCACGCGCCCACCACGGATCCGTCAGCAAGGAGCAGCGCGCCGAGATCGAGGACGACCTCAAGACCGGTCGGCTGCGGTGCGTCGTGGCGACCAGCAGCCTCGAGCTCGGCATCGACATGGGGTCGGTGGATCTCGTCGTGCAGGTTGAGGCGCCGCCGTCGGTGGCCAGTGGCCTGCAACGCATCGGGCGTGCCGGCCATCAGGTCGGCGAGATCAGCCAAGGTGTGCTGTTCCCCAAACACCGCACCGACCTCATCCACTGCACCGTCGCGGTGTCCCGGATGCGCGCCGGGGAGATCGAGGAACTGCGCATCCCCATCAACCCGCTCGACGTGCTGGCCCAGCAGACCATCGCCGCCGCTGCCGTCGACGACCTCGACGTTGATGCCTGGTTCGACGTGGTGCGCCGCGCCGCGCCGTATCGCGAGCTCGCCCGCTCGGTGTACGAGGCGACGCTCGACCTGATCTCCGGACGGTTCCCGTCGGACGAATTCGCCGAACTCCGCCCTCGGGTGACCTGGGATCGGGACCGCAACCTGCTCAGCGGCCGGCGGGGGGCACAACGCCTCGCGGTCACCTCGGGCGGCACGATTCCCGACCGCGGGTTGTTCGGTGTGTTCCTTGTCGGTGAAAAACTCAGCCGCGTCGGCGAACTCGACGAAGAAATGGTCTACGAATCCCGCGTCGGCGACGTCTTCGCCCTCGGCGCCACCAGCTGGCGCATCGAGGACATCACCCACGACCGTGTGCTGGTCACCCCCGCCTTCGGCCAGCCCGGACGTCTGCCGTTCTGGATCGGTGACTCCGTCGGCCGCCCCGCCGAACTCGGTGCGGCCATCGGCAGATTCACCGCCGAGATCGCCAATGACGCCGAACTCGATCGTCGCGCAACCGAACTCGGTCTGACCACCTTCGCCCGCGACAATCTCGCCGCACTCATCGCCGAACAGCGCGACGCCACCGGATACCTGCCCAGCGATCGCACCTTGGTGGTCGAACGATTCCGTGATGAACTCGGCGATTGGCGCGTGATCCTGCACTCCCCCTACGGGTTACGGGTACACGCCCCGTGGGCGTCGGCGATCTCGGCACAGCTCAAGACCTCCCTCGGGCTCGACGGCGCCGTCACCGCCTCCGACGACGGCATCATCGTGCGCCTGCCCGACACCGACGACACCCCACCGGGCGCCGCGGTGTTCACCATCTCCCCCGACGACATCGAGCAACTCGTCACCGATGCACTGGCAGACTCGTCGATGTTCGCCTCCCGTTTCCGCGAATGTGCGGCCCGAGCCCTGCTGCTGCCCCGGCGCGATCCGGGCCGTCGCGCACCGCTGTGGCAACAACGCCAGCGCAGCGCCCAATTACTTGCCGTCGCTTCGCAATTCCCCGACTTCCCGATCGTCCTGGAGGCGGTCCGGGAATGCCTGCAGGACGTCTACGACCTGCCCGCGCTGACGGAGTTGTTACGCGGCATCGGCACTCGTCGCATCCGGCTCGTCGAGACCGAGACCGAGGCCCCGTCGCCGTTCGCGGCGTCGTTGCTCTTCGGCTACGTCGGGGCGTTCATGTACAACGACGACGCCCCGCTGGCCGAACGCCGGGCGGCGGCCCTGTCCCTCGACACCGCGTTGCTCGCGCAACTCCTCGGCCGGGTCGACCTGCGTGAACTCCTCGATCCCGCGGTCATCGCCGAGGTCACCGCACGCCTGCAACGCACCGACCCGGCGCGCGCCGCGCGTGACGCCGAGGATGTCGTGGACCTGTTGCGCTGGCTCGGGCCACTGACCACCGACGAGGTGGCCGCCCGATACCGAGGCAGTCCGGAGGACCAGAACACTTCCGCAGCAACGGTTCTCGCCGGACTTCACCGCGACGGTGCGATCATCTCGATCAGTCACCGCGGTCGACCGCTGTGGGCGGCGATCGAGGACACCGCACGACTGCGCGATGCGCTGGGCGTCCCGGCTCCGATGGGCGTGCCCGTGGCCTTTCTGGAGGCGGTCGCCGATCCCTTGGGCGACGTCGTCCACCGCTACGCCCGCACCCACGGTCCGTTCACCGTCGAGCAGGCCGCCGACTCCCTGGGATTGGGGGCGGCCGTCGTGCGTGACACCCTGGTCCGCCTGGCCGGTGACCGCAAGGTCATCGAGGGCGATTTCCTCCCCGACACCACGGGAACCCAGTGGTGTCACAGCGAGGTCCTCGGCCAGATCCGACGCGGATCCCTGGCCGCCGGTCGTGCCGACATCGCGCCGGTCGATCCGGCCACCCTCACCCGTTTCCTGTTGTCCTGGCAGCACGTCACCCCCACCGACGACCGGCTGTCCGGCGTCGACGGCGTCGCCGTGGTGATCGATCAGCTGGCCGGTTATCCACTGCCCGCCTCCGCGTGGGAATCGTTGATCCTGCCGGCACGCGTCACCGACTACTCCCCCGCGATGCTCGACGAACTTCTGTCCTCCGGCGAGGTCACCTGGTCGGGCGCCGGCCGCATCGGCGGCTCCGACGGCTGGATTCGCCTGTGTCCCACCGATCTCGCCGAGGTCATCCTCGGTGAATCCGACGAGATCGATGTGACCGATGCGCACCGTCTGGTGATCGACCGGCTGGCCGGCGGCGGTGGCCTGCGCTACGCACAGATCCTCGACTCACCCGATGCCGGGCCGGAGCGTCCCGGGGCCGGCGGCGCCGAGGTGGAGGCCGCACTCTGGGATCTCGTCTGGTCGGGCCGGGTGTCCAACGATTCCTTCGCACCGGTACGCGCGCTGCTCATGCCGCGCCGGGCGTCGGGCTCCCCCTCCACCGCCGTACCGGCCCACCGCACGCGGGCCCGCGCGCCCCGCCTGCGGCCGTCGCGGCTGACCACGCGCCACCTCATCTCCACGGCGGGTGCGCCGGCCACCCCGCCGCAGCTCGCCGGACGGTGGTTCTCTCGCCCCGCCGCCATCAAGGATCCGACGCTGCGCACCCAGGTGAGTTGCGACCAACTGCTCACCCGCTACGGTGTGGTGACGCGCGGACCGGTCGTCGCCGAGGGCATCATCGGCGGGTTCTCCCGGATCTACAAGGCCCTCACCGTCTTCGAGGACAGCGGACAGGTTCGGCGTGGCTACTACGTCGACGGGCTCGGCGGCGCCCAGTTCGCCGCCCCCGCCGTCGTCGACGATCTCCGCCGGCATGCCCTCGAACCGGGCGAGGACTCCCGTCGTAACCGCGGCACCGCCGTGGTGATCGCCGCCACCGATCCCGCCAATCCGTTTGGCGCAGCACTGGAGTGGCCATCCCGGCCCGACGGCGAGAACCGATCCGGCCATCGCCCGGGCCGCAAGCCGGGCGCCCTGGTGGTGCTGGTGGACGGCCGGCTCGCGGCCTTCGTCGAGCGGGGCGGCAAGACGGTGCTCACCTTCGGTGATTCCGGCCAGGCCGTGCGGGTCGCCGCCGGCGCACTGGCCGAGGCGGTCGGCACCGGTCGGGTCGCACGGCTGTCCATCGATCAGATCGACGGCGTCGAGGCCCTGCGATCGGACCTCGCCGCCGTCTTCGTCGACGCCGGGTTCTCCACCACTCCCCGCGGACTCCGGATGCGGCACACCCATGCCCGAGGGTGACACCGTCTTCCGCGCCGCCGACCGACTACGGCGCGGATTGGCCGGAAAGATGTTGACCCACAGCGATTTTCGGGTTCCCTCGCTGGCCACCGTCGATCTGAGCGGCCACACCGTCACATCGGTACGGTCGCGCGGCAAGCACCTGCTGATCGATGTGACCGACCCCGAGGGCGGCCAACAGGTGAGCATCCACTCGCATCTGAAGATGGAGGGGATCTGGATTGTCGCACCGCTCGGCACACGCTGGCGCCGCCCGGCGCATCAGGCGCGCATCATCCTGCGCACCGCAGCGCACGAGGCGGTCGGATTCGCCCTGGGAATCCTGGAATTGCTCGACGACCCCGACACTGCACTGGGCTACCTGGGGCCCGATCTGCTGGGCGAGGACTGGGATGCCGCCGAGGCGGTGCGCCGGATCGAGAGCGACCCGGACCGCGCGATCGGCGACGCCCTGCTCGATCAGCGACTGATGGCCGGCGTCGGCAACGAGTACCGCAGCGAATTGTGCTTCTTGCGTGGGGTGCTACCGGGCACCCCGGTCACAGATGTCGACGTTGCACCGATGGTCGATCTGGCGCATCGGATGTTGTGGGCCAATCGGCTCAGAACGGCGCGCACCACCACCGGTGACACCCGGGGTGGTGCGCGTGTGTGGGTCTATGGCCGACGCGGACGACTGTGCCGTCGATGCGCCACACCCATCGAGAGGGGGTTTCTCGCGACCGACACCGAGGACCGCGTCATCTACTGGTGCCCGCGGTGCCAGACGTGAGAGACACGCCCTACACCGGGTAGCGCTCCGGCTCCGGTCCGAATTCGAAACGCCGGGCAGTGATGTCGCCGACACTGATCTCGACGTAGTTGTACTTGATGGTGGGAACCCACGGTGTGAGCGGCAGGGTGTCGGCCTCGGCGATCTCGTCGCCGCGCGCGAGCACCCGTGCGGCGCCCTTGGCCACCACACTCCACCCGCCGTCGTCGGTGTACTCGTCGACCTCGAAGGCCACATGCTCGTTGACGACGAGTTCGGACAGCTTGGTGCCCTCCGCGGAGCGGAAGAGAATACGGCCCTCGTCGGAGTAATAGTTCACCGGGAAGATGTCCGGTTGTCCACCAACGCTCACCGCGAGGCGACCGAGTTGCTTCGAGCCGAGCAACTTCCAGGCCTCGTCAGCGGGAAGTTCCTGAATCGGGTTGTCCACCATGACCTGTCCTTTTCCCATACCTCATCGTCGCATCCTCGACGTTACCGGTCCCAGAGCCAAAGGTCCTGCCGAAACTCTTAAAGCCGTGTCCGCACCGTCCACGGCATGTCACATCACGTCTGGGGCACCGGCACCGGTTCGAGGATCTCGGCGCGCGACTCGGGCGCGGCGGCGCGTAATGCGTCGGCCGACGAGTCGTCGGGTTGCTGCTGCGACGCCACCTCGGCGGCCACCCGGGCGTTGTAGGTCTCCACCTCGAAGGCGATCCGCTCGTCGTCCCAGCCGAGCACCGGCGCCAGCAACTCGGCGACCTCCTGCGCACAGCCCACACCACGATGGGAGTACTCGATGGAGATCCGGGTCCGCCGGGCCAGCACGTCCTCGAGATGCAGGGCCGCCTCGTCGATCGCCGCGTAGACGATCTCCACCCGCAGATACTGCGGGGCGGCGACCAGCGGGCGCAGCAACGACGGATCGGCGTCGGCGTAGTACAGCACGTCGTCGATGAGCGAGCCGTACCGGTTGAGCAGTCGTCGAACCCGGTAGGGATGCAAGCCGAACCGCTTGCCGAGGTGCTCGCACTGATTGATCAGCGCGAAGTACCCGTCGGCGCCGATCAGCGGCACCCGCTCGGTGATCGACGGGGCCACCCGGGTCGGGATGAAGTCATCGCAGGCGTCGACGGCGTCGGCGGCCATCACCCGATAGGTGGTGTACTTGCCGCCGGCGATCGACACCAGTCCGGGCGCCACCCGCGCGACCGCATGTTCCCGTGAGAGCTTCGAGGTCGCCTCGTCCTCCCCGGCCAGCAGCGGCCGCAGACCGGCGTACACCCCCTCGATGTCGTCGTGGGTGAGTTTGGTGACCAGCACCGTGTTCACATGCTCGAGGATGTAATCGATGTCGGCCCGCGTCGCGGCCGGATGAGCCAGATCGAGATTCCAGTCGGTGTCGGTGGTGCCGATGATCCAGTGCGTCTCCCACGGGATGACGAAGAGCACCGACTTCTCGGTGCGCAGGATGATCGCGGTCTCGCTGACGATGCGGTCACGGGGCACCACGATGTGCACACCCTTGGACGCCCGTACCCGGAAGTGGCCACGCTGATGCGACAGCGCCTGTACCTCGTCGGTCCACACGCCGGCGGCGTTGATCACGCAGTGCGCCCGGACCTCGGCGGTCTCGCCGTTCTCGGTGTCGCGGACCTTGACGCCCATCACCCGGTCGGCCTCCCGGAGGAATCCGACCACCTGCGTCGAGGTGCGGATCACCGCGCCGTAGTTGGCTGCGGTGCGCGCCACGGTCAGGCTGTGCCGGGCGTCGTCGACAACGGTGTCGTAGTAGCGGATGCCGCCGATCAACGAATCCCGCTTGAGCGCCGGGGCCACCCGCAGCGCCCCGGAACGGGTCACATGCTGTTGTCCGGGAACCGATTTCGCGCCGCCCATACGGTCGTAGAGGAAGATTCCGGCGGCCACATACGGGCGTTCCCAGATGCGTTGGGTCAGCGGGTAGAGAAACGGGAGGGGTTTGACAAGGTGCGGGGCCAGCAGCCGCAGCGACAGTTCACGTTCGCGCAGAGCCTCGCGGACCAGACCGAACTCGAGTTGCTCGAGATAGCGCAGCCCACCGTGGAACATCTTCGACGATCGGCTCGAGGTTCCCGACGCGATGTCGCGGGCCTCCACCAGCGCCACCCGCAGGCCGCGGGTCGCCGCGTCGAGTGCGGCGCCGACGCCCACCACACCGCCGCCGACGACGACGATGTCGAATTGCTCACTCGAGAGTCGTTTCCAGGCCTCGGCCCGATACAGCGGACCCATATCCGCTGGTCGGTCCGGGTTGAATCCGGTCTCATTCGGCTCGGTGTCCATACCGGCCAGCGTAATTGATCTCGGCGGAACCCACCGTCTGCGACCCGCACCGTGCGACACTGACCCCCGTGGATAGCGCTTCCGGATACGTCGCGGCCATCGATCAGGGAACGACGTCGACGCGGGCCATGGTCTTCGACCGCCGCGGACAGGTCATCGCCGCCGAACAACTCGAACACCGACAGATCTTCCCCCGCGCCGGATGGGTCGAACACGATGCCGCCGAGATCTGGCGCAACACCCGCCGCGTCGTGGCATCCGCACTGGCGTCGGCCGATCTGACCTCCGACGACATCGTCGCGTGCGGACTGACCAATCAACGGGAGACCACCCTGGCCTGGGACCGCACCACCGGCGAACCGCTGCACAACGCGATCGTCTGGCAGGACACCCGCACCGGCGAACTGTGCGACCGGCTCGCCGGCGATGCCGGCGCCGACCGGTACCGCGACCGCACCGGGCTACCGCTGTCGACCTACTTCGCCGGGCCCAAGATGCGCTGGCTGCTCGACAATGTGGAGGGCGTTGCCGAACGTGCCGAGGCCGGCGAACTCTGTTTCGGCACAATGGATTCCTGGATCGCCTGGAACATCACCGGAGGCGCGTCCGGCGGCCTGCACATCACCGACGTCACCAACGCGTCGCGCACCATGCTGATGGATCTTCGGACACTGTCCTGGGATGAGGAGATCTGCGCGGAGATGGGGATACCCGTCGACGCACTCCCCGAGATCCGCAGCAGCTCGCAGGTGTACGGGACGCTACGCGAACAGGGAACCCTGCACGGGGTGCCCCTGTCCGGCATCCTCGGCGATCAGCAGGCGGCGACGTTCGGCCAGGCGTGCCTGTCACCCGGCGAGGCGAAGAACACCTACGGCACCGGGAACTTCTTGTTGCTCAACACCGGAACCGACGCGGTGTTCTCCGATCACGGACTGCTGACCACCGTGTGTTACCGCATCGGTGAGGCACCGCCGCACTATGCCCTCGAGGGCTCGATCGCCGTCACCGGTTCGCTGGTGCAGTGGCTGCGGGACAACCTCGGCCTCTTCTCCTCCGCCGGTGAGGTCGAGCAACTCGCGGCCGGCGTCGACGACAACGGCGGCGTGTACTTCGTCCCCGCCTTCTCCGGGTTGTTCGCGCCGCGGTGGCGACCCGATGCCCGCGGCGTCATCGCCGGCCTGACCCGCTTCGCCAACAAGGGGCACATCGCCCGGGCCGCGTTGGAGGCCAGCGCTTTTCAGACCCGGGAGGTGATCGAGGCGATGCAGGCCGACTCCGGTGTCACCCTGTCGACCCTCAAGGTCGACGGCGGCATGGTGGTCAACAATCTCTTGATGCAGTTCCAGGCCGATATCCTCGATGTGCCGGTGGTGCGGCCGGTGGTCAACGAGACCACCGCCCTCG
Source organism: Gordonia sp. NPDC003950 (assembly GCF_053605205.1). Classification (NCBI taxonomy): domain Bacteria; kingdom Bacillati; phylum Actinomycetota; class Actinomycetes; order Mycobacteriales; family Gordoniaceae; genus Gordonia; species Gordonia sp. NPDC003950. The sequence goes on from NZ_JBSGIT010000009.1 coordinate 10,540, forward strand.
GCGCGGCATACGCGGCCGGACTGGCCGTCGGCTACTGGGACGACGAGGACGAGATCCGGCAGAATTGGGCCGAACACACCCGGTGGACACCCGCGATGGACACCGACGAGCGCGACCGCCTGTACCGGGAGTGGAATCGCGCTGTGGAGCACAGTTTCGGGTTGGCCTGACCCGGCCGGTCGAGGACGATCGGGCGCGATCGAGCTCCAGCCGGTCACACCACGAATTCGACGAGGACCGCGACGACGCCCGCGGTCCCGCCCATCGCGATCGCTGCCTCGTAGGCCGCTTCGGAGAGTCGCTCGGCGGCATCGACGTCGGGATCGACGGCGATGCTCAGCGCATGCACCGCCCGGGCCCGCACGAATGCCGCTCGCTGCATGGCGATGTCACCGGACCGGTGCGCGACGGCGGCGTCGATGTCACGACGGGTCAGCGCCGCGACCAAGCGTGAACGCGTCGCCGGCGACACCCGACCCTCCTCCCGCCACTGCGAAAGGGCCTCCCGGACAACGGCATCGGCATTGGCCTCGGTGACGTCGATCGCCGAGATCACCAGCATTCGCAGGCAGTCGTCGATGTCGGCGGCACCTACCCGGGCGACGAGCTCCGCTACCGCCGCACCCGGAAGTCGTGCCAGCCGACCGCGAATCATGTTCTCAGCCATCGCGATCGGCGCCCCCGGCTCGCGTCGGCGGGACGGCATCACCGTCACCACCGCCTGCCGCGGAGTCGACGGGAACCGCATCGCCCGCCGAGCCGGCGGCGCCCACCGGTTCGCGATCGCTGACGGGCACGGTGGCCGCCGACGAACCGCCCGGATCCGCGGTCGCGGGATAGGCCTGCGGAGTCCAGTCGCCGATGACCGGCGGTCCGACGAGCGGCAGATCTCCGACGATGTCGCGGCCGTGCTCGCCGTGATGCAGGTAGGGGGCGGGCCGGTGCCGGGTGTCGCGATCGCGACCCGTCGGCGCCGCGCCCGGGCCGGTACCGGGCGGGGTACCACGCAATCCCGGACCCGACGACGGGGCGCCCGACCCGGCGGGCGCAGCGGAGGCCACCGGCCCCGCGGAACCGGCAGCGAGGAACGGGGGCACCACGCTCGGCACCCCGGACGGCGCGCCGCCGACCGGACCGACCGGATTCGACCCGCGCCCGCCGCCGCCCTCACCCGATCCGGTGGTTCGCCCGCCGGGTGCACCGGCCCCGGCGCCGACGCCGACCGGGTCGCCTAGCCCGCCACGGGTCAGGGTGGACGGATCCTCCCCGTCATCGGCCGACGGGGACCCGGTGGTGGTCGACGTCGTCACCGGGGTGGTCCCGGTCGCCGGGGCGGCCGGTGTCGCGGTGTCCGGGTCGGTGGTCGTCGGAGAGAGTTCGATGACCCCGCCGGGTGCCGACGGATCCGCGCCGTCGATGTCGGCGATGGCGCCCGACTGGCCACCCCCGGCCGGGCCGAAGGTGGAGCCGGCACCCGTCGTCGTGCCACCGGCAACCCCACCGGAGTGGAAGTTGTCCTTCTCCACACTCGTGACCTCGGGCAACGCGTCGGCCGCCTCGAGCATCGGAGAACTGTAGCTGCCGGTCATCAGCCGGGTGACCAGCGCGCGCACGGTCGCCGCGTCCTCGGGATGCTCCTGCAGTCGACGCTGATGCTCGACCAGGACCGGCTCCTGCGCCCGGGTGGCGCCGAGGACTCCGGCGGCGGCACCGATGGCCGCGGCGCTGGTCGCAGCACCCTCGGCGGTCGCGCGGATCTCGGCCACCAGACGATCCGCGGCGTCGACGGCACCCTCGGCGGCCCGGCCCCGCAGCACACCGACGTTGTCGAAGGCGCCCGCGAGAGCATCCGCGATGCCCGCGATGGTGGCGATGGCGATGGTCACGGCTTCGGCGTCACCGCGGGCCGAACTCTCGCTCATCGTGGTGAGGATGTGCAGAATCTCGCCGATGCTCATCGATCCCCACGGGGTCTGCGCACCGGGACGGCAATGCTCCGCGCCGGCGGTGGGCCGCTCACCCCGCCCAGATGTCATCGCTGTCGCCCCCCGGGATCGTCGCCGGTGCAGGACGCGAACGGTCCGGCACCCGTGCACGCACTCTATCGCCGTGCGTGCCGTCGCGGCGTGCCCGGCGTTCGGTTGTGGATCGGGGATCGGTCCGCCTCGACCGGCCCGCCCGGTCAGTCGAGGTCGTCGTGGCGCACGAGCTGGCGGGCCGCCTCGGTGACCGACCCGGACAGCGACGGATACACCGAAAAGGTCTGGGCCAGATCGGACACCGTCAGCTTGTTCTGCACCGCGACCGCGATCGGCAGGATCAGCTCCGACGCCGTCGGCGCGACCACCACGCCGCCGATCACCACACCGGTCGCCGGTCGGCAGAAGATCTTGACGAAGCCGCGTCGTAGGCCGCTCATCTTGGCGCGCGGATTGGTCGCCAGCGGCAGCATCACCGTGCGGGCCGGGTACTCACCGGAGTCGATCGCGTTCTGCGACACCCCGACCGTGGCGATCTCCGGACGGGTGAAGATCGCGGACGCAACGGTTTTCAGCTTGATCGGGCTGACGCCCTCGCCGAGGGCGTGATACATCGCGATCCGGCCCTGCATCGCGGCCACCGAGGCCAGCGGGAACAGTCCGGTGCAGTCGCCGGCGGCGTAGATTCCGGCGACCGAGGTCCGCGAGACGCGGTCGACGGTGATGTATCCGCCACGGTGGGTGTCCACGCCGGCACCACTCAACCCCAGGTTGTCGGTGTTGGGCACCGATCCCACCGTCATCAGCACATGCGAGCCGGTCACGGTCCGGCCGTCGGCGAGGTGTGCGGTCACCGTGTTGCCGGTCCGCACGACCCGATCCGCCCGGGCGTGTTTGACCAGCTCCACACCACGCTCGGCGAGCGCCTCCTCGAGCACGAGGGCGGCGTCCTCGTCCTCGTGGGGAAGAACGCGATCGCGACTGGACACCAGCGTGACCTTGACGCCGAGTTCGGTGTAGGCGTGGACGAACTCCGCACCGGTCACACCGGATCCGATCACCACCAGGTGCTCGGGCAGGGTCTCGAGGTCGTAGAGCTGACGCCAGGTGAGGATGCGTTCGCCGTCGGGCTGCGCGTCGGGCAGTACCCGGGGTGAGGCGCCGGTGGCGATCAGCACCACATCACCCTCGAAGTGTTCGGTGGACCCGTCCGGCAGGGTCGCCGTGACGCCGTGGGTGGACACCCCGACCTGGGTCTGGTCGAGTGCCGCGTGCCCGGACACCAGCTTGACGCCCTCGCTGACCAGTCGCGATCGGATGTCGGCGGACTGCGCGAACGCCAGGTCGCGGACGCGCTGATGAATCTGCGGGAGCGTCACCAGCGTGTCGTCGGTGCGGATGTTGATACCCAGATCGGCGGCACGACGCACCTCGGTGCGGATACCGGTCGAGGCGATGAACGTCTTGGAGGGGACACAGTCCCAGAGCACACACGCCCCACCGATGCCGTCGGAGTCGATCAGGGTGATGTCGGCGCCATAGGCCGCGGCGGCCTGCGCCGCCTCGTAGCCCGCCGGACCTCCGCCGATGATCACGATCCTGGTCACTGGTGTGTCTCCTCCGCGGGTGCGCCGGGCATGCGATTTCTCCGCTCACCAACCTAGGCCATCGGACCGGCGGACCGCCGCGCGGGCGACCCGTGGGGCCGGGTGGGGTGTGTTCGTGAGCGTCGTGCGATCGGCGTGCGCGTAATACGATCATCGTGGCCACCGAGGGCCACGCGGTGCGCAAAACGATGAGGTCGGGCCCATCCCGACGGGAAAGTGCAGGTCAGAGGCGACTATGCCCATCTACGCGGCTTACGGCAGCAACATGCATCCCGAACAGATGGCGGAGCGCGCGCCGCATTCGCCGATGTCGGGGACCGGGTGGCTGCACGGGTGGCGACTGACCTTCGCCGGCGGTGACATCGGGTGGGAAGGATCACTGGCCACCGTCACCGAGGACCGCGACGACCCGGACGCCAAGGTGTTCGTGGTGCTCTATGACGTCCCCACCGAGGACGAGGACAACCTCGATCGGTGGGAGGGCTCCGAGCTCGGTATCCACCGCAAGATCCGCGCCCGCGTCGACACCGACGGCGGTGACGGTGTGCTGGCCTGGCTGTACGTCCTCGACGCCTACGAGGGCGGACTCCCCTCTGCGCGCTACCTGGGCGTGATGGCCGAGGCGGCCGAAATCGCCGGTGCGCCTGCTGAATACGTGCAGGATCTCCGTCTGCGCGAGTCGCGCAACGTCGGTCCCGGCCCGGGCGCCGCGGAAGCCTGAGCGGCGCGGGGCCGAACCGGCCGAGGGCTCAGCCCCCGGAATCGACGCCGAAGATCACCCCGGCCAGCGCCCGTACACCCACGTCCAGGGCGCGCTCGTCGATGTCGAAGTTGGGGCTGTGCAGATCGACCTGTGGGCCGAAACCGCTCCACACGCCCAGGCGTCCCATCGCCCCGGGCACCTGCTCGAGATACCAGGAGAAGTCCTCCCCGCCGGGCGACTGCGGGGTGTCGGCCACGGCATCCTCGCCGATGGCCGCGACCGACCGGGTCAGCATCTCGATCGCTGTCGCGTCGTTGACCACCGGTGGGACACCCCGGAAGTAGGACAGGTCGTAGGACACCCCCAGCGGCGCCAGGAGTTCACCGACGACGCTGCGCACCAACGGTTCCATCTCCGCCCAGGTGAGATGTTCACCGGTGCGCACGGTTCCCCGCAGTTGCCCTTCCTGCGGGATCGCGTTGGGTGCGTTGCCGGCGTGCGCCGCCCCCCACGCCATCACGGTCCCCGACCGCGGATCGATCCGCCGCGAGAGGATTCCGGGCAGTCCGGTGATGACGGTCCCCATCGCGTACACCAGATCCCCGGTGAGATGCGGTCTCGAGGTGTGTCCGCCGGGTGAGCGCAACTGTAGTTCGATGTGGTCGGCGGCCGAGGTGAGCGCCCCCTCCCGCAGTCCCACCGAGCCGACGGGCAGCCGCGGGTCGCAGTGCAGCGCGAAGATGCGGCTCACGCCTTCGGTGACCCCGGCCGCGACCGCGTCGAGCGCGCCGCCGGGCATCACCTCCTCGGCGGGCTGGAAGATCAGTCGCACCCCGACGGGCAGGGCAGGCGCCGAGGCGAGCACCGCGGCGGTACCCAACAGGATCGCCGTGTGCGCATCGTGACCGCAGGAATGCGAGACGCCGTCGGTGGTGGAGCTGAAGGGCAGACCGGTGTGCTCGGTGATCGGCAGGGCATCCATGTCCGCGCGCAACGCCAGCCGCGGCCCGGTGGCGGGCCCCAGATCACAGACCACGCCGGTGCCCAGCGGCAGTCGACGCGGCGACAGCCCGAGGGTGGCCAGTTCGGTCATCACCAGTTCGGTGGTGGCGACCTCCTGCCGCGAGAGTTCCGGAGTCGCGTGGATCCGCCGCCGCCACCCGATGAGCCGATCGCGGTGCGCCGCCAGCCAGGCGTCGATCACGCCGCCGGATGGGTCACCGATGCCCGCCTGTGTCACCGCCACTGTTCCTTCCGCTGGTCGGAGATTCCCGCTCATCGTGGGCCGATCAGAGCAGCGACGGCGGGGTGGGTACGGCCAGGTCGGCGAGTAACGGCTGCCGCAGTCCCTGCTTGATCAGTGTCTGCGTCGGGCCGGCCAGCGGCGCGCGTGCTGCGGCCACCTCGGCGGCCCGTCGGAGCAGGTCGGTGGCCGGCACCGCCTCGTCGACGATACCGGCGGCCACCGCGTCGTCGGCGCCGTAACGACGTGAGGTGAGCATCGCCTCGGTGGCGGCCCGATCGGTCAGCCGGGTGCGGACCAACGAGGCCATCCCCTTGGTGAACGGCATGCCCAGGGCCGCCTCGGGCAGCGACCAGAAACCACGTTCGGTGCGCATCACCAGGTGATCGGCGCAGAGCGCCAGCATCGCCCCGGCTCCGAAGGCGTGACCGTTGACGGCCGCGATCACCGGCACCGGCAGGGTCAGCACCGTGCGGTAGAGCGCATGGACCCGGTCCAGGTAGGCCGGGAGGTCAGCGGCGTTGGTGGCGATGTAGTCGGTGTCGAGGCCGTTGGTGAAGAACTTGCCGGTCGCGGTGATCACCACGGCCTTCGCCCCGCCGGAGACCGCCTCGTCGAGTAGCGCGGTGACGGTGTCGATCCACTCGAGGCGGAAACGGTTCTCCGGATTCGCCTCGTCGAGTTCGACACCCGGGGTGCCCAGGAAGAGTTCCGCGACGCCGGCGGCGGTGGGCTGTTCGCTCAGAAATGGCATGCAGAGACCTTATCGCCTGAGGCCAGGCGATCTTCGGCGCCGTCGACGCCGGGGTCCCCGCAACCACTCATCCATCGTTGCCGCGCACATCGACGACGATCTCGCCGCCCGTGCGCGTCGTCGTATGAGATCGTCGGCTCGGGCCACTAGGGTTGGCGGCATGGATCCCACCGTCGACGCGGACGCCGCGGCGATCGCCGCCGCCGCCACGATTTCTGCCGAAACCGATTGTGCCGCACATGATATCGCGGTGATCCTGGGTTCGGGGTGGGCGCCGGCCGCGGACGCCTTCGGCACACCGATCGCGACCGTGGCGATGTCGGATGTCCCGGGATTCCTCGCCCCCTCGGCCGCCGGTCACGGTGGCACCATCCGATCGGTGCACATCGGCGACCGGCGGGTGCTGATCATGCTCGGCCGCACGCACGCCTACGAGGGACACGATCTGGCCCGGGTGGTGCATCCGATCCGCACCGCGGCGGCGGCCGGGGTGCACACGGTGATCCTGACCAACGCCGCCGGCGGGCTCCGCGAGGGCATGAGCGTCGGTCAACCCGTGCTGATCTCCGACCATCTGAACCTGACCGCCCGGTCCCCGCTGGTCGGCGCGCGTTTCGTCAACATGGTCGACGTCTACGCCCCGCGGCTGCGGGAGATCGCCCGCGGCGTCGACGCCACGTTGACCGAGGGCGTGTACGCGGGACTGCCGGGCCCGCACTACGAGACGCCCGCGGAGATCCGCATGCTGCGGACCCTCGGCGCCGACCTCGTCGGCATGTCGACGGTCCACGAGACGATCGCGGCCCGCGAGGCCGGGCTGGAGGTCCTCGGGGTGTCACTCGTCACCAACCTGGCGGCCGGGATCACCGGTGAACCGCTCGACCATGCCGAGGTGCTGGAGGTGGGCCGCGCGTCGGCCACCCGCATGGGCGAACTGCTGGCGAGCATCATCGGGACCCTGTGACCTATGCGAGTACCCACCGACCGTGACGGATCAGCGCCCGACGGACCACCGACCGAACGCAAGGGGATGCGATGACCTATCCGCCCGACAATTCCGGCGGGTACCCACCCGCCGGCGGATACGGATATCCGACGCCGCCGCCGCAGGGCTACGGTCCCCCGCCGCCGCGGTCGCCGTGGTCGTCGCCCCTGGTGATCGCGGCGATCGTGCTCGGCGTCGTCGTGGTGCTCGGCGCAGGCGTGGGCGCTTATCTGCTGCTGCACAACAGCGGCGGCTCCGACGAGGCGGCCGCGTCGTCATCGACCACCACGACCACCGCGCCCGGGGTGACGCAGGTCCCCGGCGGAAGATCGACGTCGACCACCACCACGACCACCACCCTCACCCAGGCCCGCCCGTCACCGACCGTGTCGGGGGCCGACTGGCAGGGCTTCCTGTCCGGCCCGCGCTGTAATGCCGCCGACGATCCGGCGGTGGCGATCGGGCGCACCGCCCGATCCCGGGTGGTGATCTGCCAGGTGGGTGACCAGACCGGGCGGTACTACTACAAGGGCGCCGCGGACGCGGGTGAGATCGAGGTCGGGTTCCCCCAGCATGTGGGCAACACCTTCATCGCCCGCAACGGATCGGTGACCTACACGGTGTCGCCGTCCGCGCTGGTCATCGCCGACGGTGGCGTCACGCAGTCCACCGAACCGATGCTCGAATACTGGGCGGCGAGCTGACGCCGACCGTCCGCGCCGCCGACCCCTGGGTCCAGAACCACCGACCCCTGGGTCCAGAACCGCAGACCCCTGGGTCTAGAACTGAACGGGTGCCCCCGGTTCTCGATGCCCGCCATCTCGATGTGATCCGCAGTTCGCGTGCGCTGTTGCACGATGTGAGTCTGACCGTGCACCCGGGTCAGCATTGGGCGCTGCTCGGCCCGAACGGCGCCGGGAAGTCGACCCTGATGGCCATCCTCGGTGCCCGATCGCATCCGACGACCGGCGTCGTCGACGTGCTCGGCAAGCGGCTCGGTCGCGTCGACATGCGCGAATTGCGCACGCACATCGGACATGTCGATCCGCGGTGGCGCATCGACGTGCCGATCAGCGCGCACGATGTGGTGCTGACGGGATTGACGAACACACCCGAACTCGACCGCCGACACCATTACACCGACGCCGAACACCGGCGCGCCGACGACCTGTTGGACCTGCTGGGGATGACCGAGCGACGTGACTCGGTGTGGCCGGTGATGAGTCAGGGTGAACGGGGGCGCACCCTCATCGCACGGGCGCTGATGCCGCAGCCGGCGTTACTGCTCCTCGACGAGCCGGCCACCGGCCTCGACCTCGCCGCGCGGGAGAAACTGCTCTCGGCGATCGATCGGCTCCGCGGCGACGTGCCGGATCTGGCGAGTGTGCTGGTCACCCATCACCTCGAGGATCTGCCGGCGAGCACCACCCACGCGATGCTGCTGCGTGAGGGCGAGGCGATCGCGGCCGGCGAGGTCGACGACACGCTGACGTCGGCGGCCATCAGTACCGCCTTCGATCATCCGGTGACGGTGCGCAGGCACGGCGGGCGCTGGTCGGCGGTCGCCGCCTGAGATATCTGCTCGGCGGTGGCCGCCTGAGGTATCTGCTCAGCGCGGACCGAACTGACGATCCCCGGCGTCGCCGAGGCCGGGAACGATGTAGGCGACGTCGTTGAGGCCCTCGTCCACCGCGGCCACGAACAACCGGATCGGATGACCCGACTTCTCCAGTGCCGCAACACCTTCGGGGGCGGCAACCACGCACAGCGCGGTGATGTCGGTGGCACCGCGGGCCACCAGCAACTCGATCGTGTACAGCAACGATCCGCCGGTGGCCAGCATCGGATCCAGCACGAACACCGGCTGATCCGACAGGTCGTCCGGCAACGATTCCAGATACGGCACCGGGGTGGCGGTGGACTCGTCGCGGGCCACGCCGACAAACCCGACGAGCGCCTCCGGGACCATCGCATGCGCCTGTTCGACCATGCCGAGTCCCGCCCGCAGGACCGGAACGAACAACGGCGGCTTGGCAAGTCGCGACCCGGCGCACCGGGTGATCGGGGTGTCGATCGTCTCGGCGACCGTCGGGGCGTCGGCCAGTGCCTCGTAGACGAGCATCTGCGTCAGGTCCGACAATGCCGCCCGGAAACCCGCATTGGCGGTCGTCTTGTCGCGCATCGTGGTCAGTCGTGCCGCGGCGAGCGGGTGATCGACGATGTGAACAGCCATGAGCAAACCATAGTGCGCACACCTGGCCGGGGCCCGGCAACGAAAATCGTCCACATCAATACCGGCCACGATGGAACCGTCGGGGGTTTCGCCGCGTCCAACCCTGCATGACCACCACTCCGCCACTCTCCGTCTCCCCCGCAGCCGTGCAGTCCTTCGCCGGCCACGAGGCCACCACCGCCACCCGCCTCGGGATGCACACCGCCGCCACCGACCTCACGCCGCTGGCCCTGACCTTCGGCCTGATCGGTTCGGATTTCCTGGCCGCACTCGGACAGGTGATCGACGTCCGACGCACCCGCCTGCGCCGCATCGCCGAGACCCACCTCGCCATCTCCGCTCAGAGTTCGGCAGCGGCGTCGGGGTACACGAGCACCGACGACACGGCCGGCGCGGTGCTGACCGGCGCTGTGCCGGGCCCCACGATGCCGACCCGCACCATGCCCGCTCCCACCATGCCCGCCGCCGACATGACTGCCGCCGACATGACCGGGGTGCGACTCTGATGCTGACCGCCGATGTGTTGATCGCGCCCCTGCGCATGCTGATGCCCGCCCTGGGCACCGGTGTCCTTCCCGGAAACGACCCGGTGACCGCGATCGCGGCGTTGGCGCCCGATCTCGCCGCGATCCGGGACGAGGCCATGGCCGCGGCGTCGAACGTGGAGGCCGCATGGGACGGTGCGGGCGGGACCGCGGCGACCGCCGCCGCACGACGCGCCACCACCACGACCGTGGCGATCGAGGAGGACACCGCCGACATCGTCCGCATCACCGGGACCGCGGCCGGCCGTGTCGAACGGGCGGCCGCCGAACTCAACGGACTGCTCGACTCGTTTGCCGCGGCGGCGCGGGCTCTGGGTGACGGGCTGTTCACCCCGGCCGGGCTCATGATGCTGCTGCCCGTGGCCCTCGACCACATCGAACGCGGCGTGACGGTCGTCGCCCGGACCCGGGCCGAACTCGCCGGCGACACCCGCGAATTGATGGCGTCGGCGCAGACCGAGGCCCCCGCCGGTGTGCCTGCATCGCTGCCCACCCCGGCCTCGGTGCCCGCCGGTCCCGGCACCGATCACGGCGGTGTCGCGATCACCCTTCCCGACGGGTCGGTGGCGTACGCACCGAACGAACGCGCCGCCACCGCGGTCCGGGCCGCGCTGAGTCAGCAGGGTGTGCCCTACGTGTGGGGCGGCACCGACCCGAGCGGATTCGATTGCAGCGGCCTCACCCAATGGGCCTACCGGCAGGCGGGACTCGAGCTGCCGAGGCTGGCCCAGGAGCAGGACACCGCCGGGATCGCGGTGGCGCAGGGCGACCTGCTGCCCGGCGACCTCGCCGTGTGGGACGGGCACGTCGCGATGTACATCGGCAACAACCAACTCGTCGAAGCCGGCGATCCGGTCCAGGTGTCACCGCTGCGCACCAGCAACGCAGGGCAGGGATTCCAGGGTTTCTTCCGGCCGCGGTGATGCCCGCGATGACGTCCTCGTCGTCGGTGCACCGAGGTGTTCATCAACTCGTCGTGGGGTCGGTATGGATGTCACAGGCATGATCGCTACGCTGTGACGTCATGGCCGGAGACATCGTCCCCATCGAGCTCGGACTCACCGACGGAAACAGCTTCACGCTGTGGGCGCCCCGCTGGCGCGAGGGCGACGACGAGTGGGAGGCGTTCCTGGGTCTCGACGAGGACCTCTACGTCTTCCCGGGCGTCGCCGAACTCGTCGCGTTCATCCGCACCGACGACGACAACGACCTCGTCGAGCATCCGGCGTGGGAGACCGTGAAGGGTCTGCAGGCCGACGAGCTGGTTCCCGACGACCGGCACACCTATGACCTGGTGGGCGTGCCGGAGCTCGCCGCCGAGGATCCCACCCCCGAGGTCATCGCCGAACTCGAGGACGCGCTGGAGATCGTGCGCATCCTCGGTGAGGTGTGCGAGCTGGTGGTGATCACCAAGTTCTTCAACGGCAACCCGATCCTGGGTGCGGTGACCACCGGCACCCGCAACTTCGAGGGCCGCGACGGCACCGACCTGTGGGTGCGCATCGGCCGTCTCATCGCCAAGCACTGGGACAACGTCCTCGACGCCATCGACGAGGTCATCACCACCCCCGACGTGCCCGACGACGCCGTCACCACCGCCGCCGCCGAACTCGAGGCCGCGGCGTCGGCGGAGGACGAGGACGAGCCGGATGAGGATCTCGACCTCGTCGGCGACGCCGACGCGGAGGCATCCGAGGACGACGAGGCCACCGAGGAGACCGACGACGACCTCGACGACTCCGACGACGAGGACGAGAACGAGAACGACGAGATCGACGACGACGATTTCTGGGCCTCGGTCGGCATCGACCCGATCCGCATCGTCACCGGCGCCGGGGAATACCTGTCGCTGCGCTGCTACCTCGGTGACGACCCGGTCTTCCTCGGCAAGGACGGCAAGATCTTCGTCTTCACCTCGCCGCGGGTGCTGTCGAAGTTCCTCGCCGACGAGAACAGCCACGACTTGTCGGGTGTGTCGACCTTCGACGAGGTGCGGGTGGCCGCCACCGACGGTTCACTGGAGTTCGACGTCATCGACGACAACGTCTACGTGCTGCCCGGGCTGAGTGAGGACATCTCCGACGGCCCCCGCCGCATCGACCGCAACCAGCTCGAGCTGGCCGTCGAATTGTTCACCGACGCAGCCGATTACGCCGACGACGACTCCGTCGGCGAGGCACTCGGGTCCACCACCCCGCTGGGCTGGTTCGTCGACTACGCGATCAATCCCGATCCCAAGCGGCTGGCCCCGAGCCCGCCGTTCGAGAACGAGGCCGAGGCGTGGCGCGCCCTCGAGCACGAGTTCGAGGATCGGCTCGTCAAGAAGCGCTGACGCCGCGCCACTAATGGGTCGTGTTGGAGAAGGTGGGTGCTACCGCACCCACCTTCTCACGCACGACCCACTTTCCCGCCGACCTGATCAGCCCTCGATCAGCACCGCATAGCCGGGCTTGATGACGTTGTCGATGACCGCGAGACGCTCGTCGAAGTGGATGAACGCCGACTTCATCGCGTTGACGGTGAAGCGTTCGAAGTCGGCCCAGCCGTAACCGAACTGCTCGGAGAGCTTGGCGAATTCCTTGCTCATCGTGGTGTCGCTCATCAGCCGGTTGTCGGTGTTCACCGTCACCCGGAAACGCAACCGCGCGAGCACGTTGAACGGATGCTCCGCCAGCGAGGCGACCGCGCCGGTCTGCACGTTCGAGCTCGGGCACAGCTCCAACGGGATTCGCTTGTCGCGCACGATGTTCGCGATGAGGCCGAGTTCGGCTCCGGGGAACGCCTCGTCGTCGGGCCGGGACCCGGCCGGCAGCACGATGTCGTCGATGACGCGCACCCCGTGACCGAGCCGGTCGGTGCCGCAGAAGCCGATGGCCTCGTGGATGGACGGCAGGCCGAACGCCTCGCCGGCATGAATGGTGAACGGCGCACTGTTGGCCCGCATGTACTCGAATGCGTCGAGGTGCCGGGTCGGCGGGTGGCCCGCCTCGGCGCCGGCGATGTCGAATCCGACCACCCCGCGGTCGCGGTAGCGCACCGCCAGTTCGGCGATCTCCCGGGAGCGGGCGGCGTGCCGCATCGCGGTGACCAGGCAGCGCACCATGATCCGACGGCCCGACGCCGCGGCGATCGCCTCCCCCTCGGCGAATCCGGTCAGCACCGCCTCGACCACCTCGTCGAGGTCGAGTCCGGCCTCGAGGTGCTGTTCGGGGGCGTAGCGCACCTCGGCGTACACGACGCCGTCGGCGGCGAGATCCTCCACACATTCGCGGGCCACCCGGACCAGCGCGTCGGCGGTCTGCATCACGCCGACGGTGTGCGCGAAGGTCTCCAGATATCTTTCCAGCGAGCCGCTGTCGGCGGCCTCGCGGAACCAGATGGCGAGATCGTCCGCGGTATCGGCGGGCAGTTCGTCGTAGCCGGTCTCCCGCGCCAGCTCCAGCACCGTCGACGGCCTCAGTCCGCCGTCGAGATGATCGTGCAACAGCACCTTCGGGGCGAGCAGCAGTGCGGCGGGATCCAGCGGTGAACGCGGCGGCATTGACGTCATGCCCCGAACCTAACGCGTTCGATCACGCGGGGCCGGACGACGGGCGTGTGCGCCCCGATGTCGACGGCGCCGACCAGCGCGGCCCGCGCGGCGGCGAACCGCTCCGGGGTCTGCGTGTGCATGACGAAGAGCACCTCGCCGGCGCGCACCTCGTCGCCGGGTGCGACGTGCACGATGACACCGGCCTCGGCCTGCACCGATTCGCCGGGGACCGATCGTCCGGCGCCGAGTCGCCAGGCCGCATCGCCGACGGCCCGGGCGTCCACCCGTGCGACGATCCCGGCCCGCTCGGCGGTCACCACGTCGGTGTGCCGTGCCCGCGGCAACGGGGCGTCCGGATCTCCGCCCTGCGCGGTGATCATCGCCCGCCACGAGTCCATCGCCCGGCCGTTGCGCAGATTCTCCGCCGGGTCGACGTCGGAGACACCGGCGAGGGTCAGCATCTCGACGGCCAACGCCACCGTCAGTTCCACCACGTCCGCCGGTCCGCCACCGGCGAGCACCTCGACGGATTCGGCCACCTCGACGGCGTTGCCGGCCGCCCGGCCCAGCGGCGTGTCCATGTCGGTCAGCAACGCCGAGGTCGCCACCCCGGCCCGCTCGCCCAGGTCGACCATGGTGGCGGCCAGTTCGCGCGCGTCGTCCTCGCCCGGCAGGAACGCACCCGAACCCACCTTCACGTCGAGCACCAGGGCGCCGGTGCCCTCGGCGATCTTCTTGCTCATGATCGAACTGGCGATCAGCGGGATCGACTCGACGGTGCCGGTGACGTCGCGCAGCGCGTAGAGCAGGCGATCGGCCGGTGCCAGGCCGGGACTGGCCGCGCACACCACCGCGCCGACCTGTTCGAGTTGGGTGATCATCTCCTCGACGGTGAGATCGGCCCGCCATCCCGGAATGGACTCGAGTTTGTCGAGGGTTCCGCCGGTGTGGCCCAGGCCGCGCCCGGACAGCTGCGGTACCGCCACCCCGTAGGAGGCGACCAGCGGCGCGAGCGGAAGGGTGATCTTGTCGCCGACCCCACCGGTGGAGTGCTTGTCGACGGTCACCAACCGTCGGCCGGCCCGGCTCAGTCCGGAGAAGTCGGCCCGGGTGCCGCTGTCGATCATCGCCTGGGTCCAGGTGGAGATCTCCCGGCGGTCCATCCCACGCAGCACGATGGCCATCAGCAACGCCGACATCTGTTCCGGCGCCACCACACCGTGGGTGTAGGCGTCGACGACCCAGTCGATCTGCGCATCGGTCAGTGCCCGGCCGTCCCGTTTGGTGGTGATCACCGAGATCGGGTCGATCCCGACGCTCTCCCCGCTCACCGGGACGCCTCGCCGAGTTCCCCTGCGGCCAGATCGTCCGGTCCGAACGCGTCGGGCAGCAACTCACCGAGCGCGCGCGGACCGGCGGGGTGGTCGATGAGCAGCTCCACGCCACCGTGTTCGAAGAGCACCTGCCGGCACCGGCCGCACGGCATCAGCACCTCGCCGCGGGAGTCGCTGACGCTGACCGCACGCAGCCGACCGCCACCCGATCCGATGAGGTCGGTCACCAACGCCACCTCGGCGCAGACGCCGAGTCCGTATGAGACATTTTCCACATTGCAGCCGGCGACGTTTCGCCCCTCGGTGGTGCTCCCGGCCGCACCGACCGGGAACCTCGAGTACGGCGCGTAGGCTCGCCCCACCATTTCAATTGCCTTGTGGCGCAGCATATTCCAATCAATGTCGGCAGTCAGCGGAAACTCCTTCTGAACGGGGATACAACCGGACACAGACGACTCTGCGGTCACCGTTGCAATGGTAAGGCAAACCTAAGTCGGAATCTCTTGTGGCCCAGATCTGTTCGGGCAATTCACGGCTGCCCTCAGCATAGGTTTAAAGTCTCTTGCATGGGTCCATGGTGGAGCCTCCACAAGGCGGCTCCCTGCGTCCATCGACGATGTTGGAGGCCAATTTCGCAATGAGCACCCCGACCGAAACCGCACCGGAGCCGGTGCGTAAGCGATCTCTGTATCGAGGCGACCCCGGGATGTGGTCATGGGTGCTCCACCGGATCACCGGTGTCACCATCTTCTTCTTTCTCTTCGTGCATGTTCTGGACACCGCGGTCATCCGCATCGATCCGAACAAGTACTCCGAGATCATCGAGACCTACAAGACGCCGCTCATCGGCCTGATGGAGATCGGTCTCGTCGCCTGTGTTCTGTACCACGCCTTCAACGGTGTGCGGATCATCCTCGTCGACTTCTGGTCGAAGGGTGCCAAGTACCAGCGACAGATGCTGTGGGTGATCCTGTCGATCTTCGCGATCGTGTTCGCGGCGGCGGCGGTCCGCCTCCTCCAGATCCTGATCACGCACTCGTTCTAGGAGAGATCACCGATGACTGCATCCTCCCCGCACCTCGCCAAGACACTCGGCACCGACTACGACCGGCCGGCCAGTCTCGACAACCCGCGCTCGCCGCGCGCCCGCAAGGGCGGCAACTTCGAGAAGTACGCATGGCTGTTCATGCGCTTCTCCGGCCTGGCGCTGATCATCCTCACCATCGGCCACATGTTCATCATGCTGGCGTGGGACAACGGCGTGCACCGCATCGACGCGTCCTTCGTCGCCGCCCGGTGGAAGGAACCCTTCTGGCAGATCTGGGACCTCACGATGCTGTGGCTGGCCCAGTTGCACGGCGGCAACGGTGTGCGCACCGTCATCGCCGACTACTCGCGCAAGGACTCCACCCGGTTCTGGCTGAACGTGCTGCTCGGCATCTCGATGATCCTGGTGCTGGTGCTCGGCACCTACGCCCTTCTGACCTTTGACGTCAACAGCGCGAGCTGACGCGCCCCACGTCGACCACAGGAGACACGAATACATATGCAGGAACACCGCTACGACGTGCTGATCGTCGGCGCCGGCGGCGCCGGGATGCGCGCGGCCATCGAGGCCGCTCCCCGCGCCCGCACCGCGGTCCTCACCAAGCTGTACCCCACCCGCAGCCACACCGGCGCGGCCCAGGGCGGCATGTGCGCCGCACTGGCCAACGTCGAAGAGGACAACTGGGAGTGGCACACCTTTGACACCGTCAAGGGTGGCGACTACATCGTCGACCAGGACGCCGCGGAGATCATGGCCAAGGAGGCCATCGACGCAGTGCTCGACCTGGAGAAGATGGGTCTGCCGTTCAACCGCACCCCCGAGGGTCGCATCGACCAGCGCCGCTTCGGCGGTCACACCCGCGATCACGGCAAGGCCCCGGTCCGTCGCGCCTGCTACGCCGCCGACCGCACCGGTCACATGATCCTGCAGACCCTGTACCAGAACTGCGTCAAGCACGACGTCGAGTTCTTCAACGAGTTCTACGCACTCGACCTGTGCCTGTCCGAGAACGAGAACGGCGAACCGGTGGCCACCGGCATCGTCGCTTACGAACTCGCGACCGGCGAGATCCACGTGTTCCACGCCAAGTCGATCGTGTTCGCGACCGGCGGCTCGGGACGTATGTACAAGACCACCTCCAACGCCCACACCCTCACCGGTGACGGCATGGGCATCGTGTTCCGCAAGGGACTTCCCCTGGAGGACATGGAGTTCCACCAGTTCCATCCGACCGGCCTGGCCGGTCTGGGCATCCTCATCTCCGAGGCCGTCCGTGGTGAGGGCGGCATCCTGCGCAACGCCGAGGGCGAGCGCTTCATGGAGCGCTACGCCCCCACCATCAAGGACCTCGCCCCCCGCGACATCGTCGCCCGTTCGATGGTGCTCGAGGTCCTCGAGGGCCGCGGCGCCGGACCGAACAAGGATTACGTCTACATCGACGTGACCCACCTCGGCGAGGACGTGCTCAACGAGAAGCTCCCCGACATCACCGAGTTCTCCCGCACCTACCTGGGCGTCGACCCGGTCACCGAATGGGTTCCGGTCTTCCCGACCTGCCACTACGTGATGGGCGGCATCCCGACCAACATCGAGGGTCAGGTGCTGCGCAACCCCACCGACGTCGTGCACGGTCTGTACGCCGCGGGCGAATGCGCATGCGTCTCGGTGCACGGCGCCAACCGCCTGGGCACCAACTCGTTGCTCGACATCAACGTCTTCGGCCGTCGCGCCGGCATCGCCGCCGCCGACTACGCCAACTCGGCGTCGTTCACCGACCTGCCGGAAGAGCCGACCGCGATGGTCGACGGCTGGCTGGAGACGATCCTGTCCGAGCACGGGCACGAGCGGGTCGCCGACATCCGCACCGAGCTGCAGGCCTCGATGGACGCCAACGCGTCGGTGTTCCGCACCGAAGAGACCCTCAAGCAGGCGCTCACCGACATCCACGCCCTCAAGGAGCGCTACGCCCACATCCGCGTGCAGGACAAGGGCAAGCGTTTCAACTCCGACCTGCTCGAGGCCATCGAGCTCGGCTTCCTGCTGGAGATGGCCGAGGTCACCGTGGTCGGGGCGCTCAACCGCAAGGAGTCGCGCGGCGGTCACGCCCGCGAGGATTACCCGAACCGCGACGACGTCAACTACATGCGGCACACGATGGCCTATAAGAAGGGCACCGACCTGCTCAGCGACATCGAGCTGGACTGGAAGCCCGTCATCCAAACCCGCTACGAGCCGATGGAGCGTAAGTACTGATGACCGCCGTCATGGACAACCCGGCTCCCTCCTCCGACGAGCCGCCACTGCCCGCCGTCCCCGACGAGGCGACGATGGTGACGCTGAAGATCTACCGGTTCAACCCGGAGAATCCCGATGCCCAGGGCTTCGAGAGCTTCCGCGTCCCCGCCCTGCCGACCGACCGGCTGCTCAACCTGCTGCTGTACGTGAAGGGCTACCTCGACGGCACCCTGACGTTCCGTCGCAGCTGCGCGCACGGCGTCTGCGGTTCCGACGCGATGCGGATCAACGGCGTCAACCGGCTGGCCTGCAAGCTCCTGATGAAGGATCTGCTCCCCAAGGACAAGAGCAAAGAGATCACCATCACCATCGAGCCCATCAAGGGGCTTCCGGTGGAGAAGGATCTCGTGGTCAACATGGAGCCGTTCTTCGACGCCTACCGCGCGATCAAGCCGTACCTGATCACCACCGGCAACGAGCCGACCCGCGAACGCATCCAGTCGGCCACCGACCGCGCCCGCTTCGACGACACCACCAAGTGCATCCTGTGTGCCTGCTGCACCACGAGTTGCCCGGTGTTCTGGAACGAGGGCAGCTACTACGGCCCCGCCGCCATCGTCAACGCTCATCGCTTCATCTTCGACAGCCGCGACGAGGGTGCCGTCGAACGACTCGACATCCTCAACGACGTCGACGGGGTGTGGCGCTGCCGCACCACCTTCAACTGCACCGACGCCTGCCCGCGTGGCATCCAGGTCACCCAGGCCATCCAAGAGGTCAAGCGCGCTCTGATGTTCTCGCGCTGACACGCAGACCACCTCTGCAGCCCAACGAAGGCCCGCGCCGCACGGCACGGGCCTTCGTTGTGTCTCGAGAGATGTGGTGTCTCGGGCTCAGCCGACGAGTTCGGCCGGGACCACGCTCACCGGGAACGGCCGCTCGACGGTGAACGTGTCCTCCCCGGTGACCCGCCCGACCTCGCGGTAGGCACCGTCGATCAGTTCCCACGCGAGGATCGACGGCTCGTCGGGATCGACCACCCAGTAGTGGGCGCAGGCGGCGCGTTGCAACCGTTCCTTCTTCAGCAGCAGGTCCACCCCCCGCGTCGACGGTGAGAGCACCTCGACGGCCAGCACCGGCGGTCCGGGAAGTCCGTCGTCGGTGAACGCCGCACGCGGCGCGACCAGCAGATCGGGCTGGATCACGGTGTTCTCCGACAGGATCACGTCCAGTGGAGCGAAGAGCACCTCGAGGTCGGCCGGGCAGGCCGCATGCACACGAAGAAAGAGATCGCGGATGGCACGCTGATGTCGCGGCCGCGGAGCCGGACTCACGATGAGGACCCCGTCGATGAGTTCGTAGCGCCAGCCGTCATCAGGAGCCGCGTCGAGATCCGCGCGGGTCAGTTCGCGGCCCCGCGGCAGGGTCCAGGTCTCGCTGGTCATGGATGTCATGGTAGGGCGCCTCCTTGATCATGGCGACGAGTATGGACCGGACAGCTTGCGAGACCAGCACCGTTCTTGCCGGCCTGTGGACAACCGGATCGGATGGAACCGATCGCGCTCGGGCTGCGTCCAACCCGGCATGACACACACGATCACCCGCGGAACCGCCCTGCTCGCAGCCGTCCTTCTCATGAGCTTCCTCGGCTCCCCACCACACGCCGCAGCGCAACCACCGGACCCGGTGACCATCACGCTCACCTCGGACACCGAGATCAACGAGCAACTGCTCTGGTACGACTCCGCCGGCCGTCCCCGGCATCAGTTCGACGTGCCCCTGACCGATGTCGACGAGGACAGCGGACACCACGTGGCGACGTTGACCTACATCCCCAATGATGCCGAGACCATCGTCCGCGTCGTCTTCGTCAGCGGCGGCGAGTACGCGGCATGCGCCATCACCCGCGGGGACGCCACCGTCGCCGAGGACACCGCACAGGGCGACCGAGCGATGGCCGTGTGTGAGTAAATCCCGATCAGAGATCGCCAACGGTCACTGATATCGGGATATTGTTCACTCGAAACCACTGATTCCGCGATAGCGCTGCGCGTCGGCAACGGAAACCTTAGTCTGAGTCCCTGCATGCGCACGCAAGGTGGGAGTAGCACATGACCGAGAGTGTTCAGGCCGAGCTCCAGGGCGGCGACAAGGGACTACGCGCCGGCTCCATCGGCCTCGTCGGCAACGTGATCATCGGGCTGTCGGCGGTGGCGCCGGCCTACAGCCTGGCCGCCACCCTCGGATTCGTCGTCGCCGCGGTGCACACCAAGGCGCCGGCGATGTTCGTGGTGGCGTTCATCCCGATGCTGCTGGTGGCCTTCGCCTACCGGGAACTCTCGCGCGACACCCCCGACTGTGGCACCACCTTCACCTGGGGAACCAAGGCCTTCGGACCGTGGATCGGGTGGATCGGCGGATGGGGTCTGGCGGTGTCGGCGATCATCGTGCTGGCCAATGTCGCCGAGATCGCCGCGGTCTATCTGCTGGAGTTCCTCGGCTTGGAGTCGCTGGCGGACACCCTCTGGATCAAGGTTCTGCTCGGCTGCGTCTTCATCGCCGGCATGACCTGGGTGAGCATCCGGGGCATCGTCATCAGCGAGCGGCTGCTCGTGGCGCTGATGTTCATCCAGTTCGGGGTGCTCGTGCTGGCCAGCGTCATCGCACTGATCAAGGTGGGACTGGGAACAGCTGGACCGCAGGCGATTTCACCGGAATGGAACTGGCTGTGGCCGGGCGGGCTGAGTCAGTCGGAGATCGCCGCGGCGGTGATCCTGTGCATCTTCATCTATTGGGGCTGGGACGCGTGTCTCGCGGTCGGTGAGGAGACCAAGGATCCGGAAAAGACCCCCGGGCGTGCGGCGGTGATCACCTGCGTGATCCTGGTGGCCACCTACGTGCTCGTCGCCTACGCCATCCAGTCCTTCGCCGGCTTCGGCGACACCGGCATCGGACTGAACAACGAGGACAACGTCGACGACGTGCTCACCATCCTCGGCGAGCCGGTGGCCGGCGGCATCATGGCATCGGCGTTGTTGCTGACGGTGAGCGTGTCGGCGATCTCCTCGACGCAGTCGACGATCCTGCCGACGGCCCGTGGCTCACTGTCGATGGCGGTGTACAAGGCGATCCCGGATCGGTTCTCGAAGATCCATCCGCGCTACATGACCCCGGCCTTCGGTACCGCGGTGATGGGGGTGTCCGCGCTGGTGTTCTACCTGGTCCTGTCGATCGCGAGCCAGAACACCCTGGCCGACTCGATCGCCTCACTCGGGCTGGCGGTCGCGTTCTACTACGGCATCACCGCATACTCCTCGGTCTGGTACTTCCGCCGCACCCTGTTCGACTCGGCCCGGAACTTCTTCATGCGCGGCCTGTTCCCCCTCCTCGGGGGGATCGCGATGACCTGGGCGTTCGTCAAGAGTGCCATCGACATGGTCCAGCCCGACTACGGTTACACCTCCGTGGGCCCCATCGGCGGCGTGTTCATCCTCGGCGTCGGCATGCTCGTCCTGGGCATCCCACTGATGCTGGCGTGCTTCGCCCAGCGCCGAGAGTTCTTTCAGGGCAAGACATTGACCGCGAACACCGAAGTGAAGGTGCCCGATGTCTACTGACACCCCATCGTCGCCGTCTACTGACACCCCATCGTCACCGACCCCCGAGAACCCGACCCCCGACACCTCGACCCCCGCGCGGTCGTCGGCCTGCCGGGGACGCCTCGTCGTCGGCTATCTGGCGACCCCGTCGGGCAACGACGGTGTCGTACTCGCGGCGGCACTGGCCCGCAAGACCGGCGCGTCCATCGACCTGGTGTGCGTGGTGCATCCCGTGCCCTACGACGGTTCGCCCGGACTCGAGCAGTACGAGGCACGCCTCGAGGAACAGGCGGGCCGGTGGCTGGCCGAGGGCGCGACCCTGGTTCCCGACGACATCGAGACCCGGGCGATCGTCACCGTCAACGAGTCCTTCGCCGCCGGACTGATCGAGATCGCCGAGGAGAACGGGGCCGACCTGATCGTGGTGGGCGGTACCGGTGACGGCCTGTTCAGCCGGCACAACCTGGGAACGGTGAGTACCGAACTACTGCACTCGGCACCGCTGCCGGTGGCGTTGGCGCCACGCGGGTACGCCACCCGCTCGGAGGTCGCCCTGGACATGGTGACCGTCGCCGTGCCGGTCCGGCCGTCGGCATCGGACCCGTTGCCGTTCGCGATCGAGCTGGCGGAGTCGGCACACCTCGATCTGCGCCTGGTGTCGCTGGTGTCCCTGGATTCGCCCTTTGAGGACGACACCTCCCGCGCGGCCCGCGCCAAGCAGGTCGAGGTGGCCCGCGACCTCCTCGAACACACCCGCGCGGCCGTCGAGGCCGACCTGGACATCGAGGTGCTCGTCGCCGATGGCCCGACCCTCGACGAGGCGCTGGACAATCTCGAGTGGGACCAGAACGATCTCGTCGCCGTCGGCTCGGGGCACCTCGGCGCGGCCAATCGGGTGTTCCTGGGCAGTACCGCCGCGCGCATCCTGCGCTGGACGACCGCGCCGGTCATCGTCATCCCGCGGACGGGTGCATGACCCGGGCGCGGGTGCTCGAACTCCGCCACGCCGAGTGCGAGTCGCCGGGAGCCTACCTGGCCGGGCTCGACGAGGTCGCCGACGTCCGCACGGTGCGCTCCTGGTGCGAACCGATGCCCGACGATCCCACCGACTTCGACGCGATCCTGGTGATGGGCGGTCCGATGGGTGCCAACGACGGCCCGACCCTCCCCTGGATCGACGCCGAGATCGCGTTTCTGACCGACGCGATCGCCGCCGGCATCCCGATCTGGGGAGTCTGCCTGGGCTCGCAGCTGCTCGCCCGGGCGCTCGGCGCGGCGGTGCGGACCGGTCCGGAACCGGAACTGGGGATCGCCGACGTCACCCTCACCGCGGACGCCGCCACCGATCCGGTGTGGGCCGGCACCGCCACCATCCCGGCGATGCACTGGCACTACGACACCTTCGACCTGCCCGGTGGCGCAACACTTCTCGGGTCGTCGAAGCTCTGTGCTCATCAACTGTTCCGGCACGGACCGCATTACGGCGTGCAGTTCCACCTCGAGGTCGACACCGCCCTGTTCGACGAGTGGCTCGGGGTCCCCGAGTACCGTCGTGAACTCGAGAGCGCTCTGGGTCCCGACGGACCCGCCGGTATCCGAGCCGATGTCGCACGGGCGCAACAGATCACGCGTCCACTGGCCGCGACGGCGATCCGCCGGTGGGTCGAGGTGGTCGTCGCCGGGTGTGCCGATCTCCGACGGGTCTGAGGTTCAGCTGTCGAAGCCCAGCCCCAGCTTGTCCATCGCGCTCAGCCACGCGCCACGACGCCCCTCACGCCGTTCGCTGCGCGCCAGCTGGTGACGGGTGATGGTGATCCCGGCCCACCGCAGCGGCTCCGGCGGAAAGGGAATCGGCTTGGACCGCACCATGTTCAGAGCCGTGCGTTCTGTGTCGAGGCCGTCGAGGAGATCCAGCGCGGTCGCCGCGGCGAAGTGCGAGGCACCCACCCCGAGCCCGGTGAAGCCGACCGCGCTGACCACGCGGCCGCCGAAGGATCGGTCCCAGAACGCGCAGAACCGCGAACACGTGTCGATCGCACCGCCCCAGGTGTGGGTGGCGCGGATACCCTCGAGCTGCGGGAAGAACTGCAGCAGGTGCTCGGCCAGGAGCGCGAATTCCCCCGGCTCGAACTCGTGCCGCCGCGCCCCGTCGGACCCGTAGTGATACAACGCATCCCAACCACCGAAGAGAATACGATCGTCGGCGGTGAGCCGGAAGTAATGAAACCTCGGTCCGGAATCGGCCAGTCCCTCGCGCCCGGCCCAGCCCAGCGACGCACGCTGCTCGGCGGTCAGTGGCTCGGTCATCAGGGCGTAATCCCACACCGGGACGGTGAACAGACGCAGCCGGCGCAGAACCGACGGACTGGCCGACGTCGCCAGCACGATCCGGCGGGCGAGCACGTCACCATAACCGGTCTGTGCACGTAGCCACTCACCTTCGCGCCCGATCCCGGTGATCTCGGTGCCCTCGTAGATCCGCACGCCCAGCCGCTGCGCCGCCTCGGCGAGGCCCCACGCCAGCTTGGCCGGATCGAGCATGAGCACATCCGGGTCGTGCACCGCGGCACGCACCATCGGCGAGTTCACCCGATCTCGGGCCTGCGGGCCCGGCAGCATGGTCAGTTCCTGACCGAGAAACGCTGCTGCAGAAGATAATTCGCGAAGTCCGTCGACCTGCCAGTCGAAGTTGGCGATGTCGAGTTCACCGGTGCGTTCGGCGTCGGCGTCGATACCCAGACGGTCCATCGCCGCCTCGATACCGTCGAGCGTCTCGCGGCCGAGTCGCGTCAGGGTCGGCATCTCGTCGGCGAAGCGTTCCAGACCGTTGCCTATGCCGTGGGTGAGGCTGGCCGAGCAGAATCCGCCGTTGCGACCGGAGGCGTGTTCGGCGATCCGGTCGCGTTCGACGAGGACCACCCGACGCCCCGGGTCGCGTTCGGCCGCGGTCACCGCCGTCCACAAGCCGGTGAATCCCCCACCGACCACCAGCAGATCGGCGTCGACCTCGTCGGAGAGCCGGTCGCACGCCGCGGGCCGCTCCGGCCGGTCGAGCCAGAAGGATTCCGGCGACGCCTGGGCCACCATCTCGACCGCCCGCCGGCCCGGCCGCGTTGCCCAGGTCATCGGACCGCGCGCCCCGGGTTGGCGAACACCGTTCGGTGCCAGTCCTTGTCGACGACACCGGCGATGTCGCTCATGACGTGTTTGACCGACAGGTACTCCTCCAGTGAGTACATCGACATGTCCTTGCCGAATCCCGAGGCGCCGACACCACCGTGCGGCATCTCGCTGATGATGGGGATGTGGTCGTTGATCCACACGCAGCCGGCGTGGATCTCCCGCGACGCCCGCTGCGCCCGGTAGACGTCGCGGGTCCACGCCGAGGCCGCCAGGCCGTAGACGGTGTCGTTGGCCCGGCGGATCGCATCGTCGTCGTCGGAGAACGACGAGACCGTCAGCACGGGACCGAAGACCTCGTCGCGGTAGATCTCCGATGATTCCGCGACGTCGGCCACCAGGGTCGGCGGATAGAAGGCGCCACGCCCCTCCGGGACCGCACCGCCGACGACGATGCGGGCGCCGTCGGCGCGCGCCCGCTCCACCATGCCGGCGACCTTGTCGCGATGCGCCCGCGAGATCAGCGAACCCAGATCCGTTGCGGGATCGGTCGGATCGCCCACCGTCACACCCGACATCAGCTCGGCCACGCCGGCGACGAAGTCGGCGTAGAGGTCGGCGGCGACGATGGCCCGGGTGGCGGCGGTGCAGTCCTGCCCGCCGTTGATCAGTGACGCGGCCACCGCACCGGCGATCGCCGCGTCGAGGTCGGCATCGTCGAAGACCACGAAGGGTGCCTTGCCGCCGAGTTCGAGTTGTACGCGCGTACCGTTGCGCGCAGCCTGGGCCATCACCATCCGGCCCACCGGTGTCGATCCGGTGAAGGTCACCATGTCGACGCCGGCATGGCCCGCGATCGCGGCTCCGGCCTGCGCCCCGGTCCCCACCACGACGTTGAGCACGCCGTCGGGCACACCGGCCCGGGTGGCCAGCCGCGCCAGCGTCAGGGTGGTCAGCGGAGTCAGCTCGGCGGGTTTGAGCACCACCGCACATCCGGCGGCCAGCGCCGGCAGCACCTTCCAGACCGCCATCTGCAGCGGATAGTTCCACGGGGTGATCGACCCGATGACGCCCACCGGCTCACGCCGGATGCTCGAGGTGTGATCACCGGAGTACTCCGCCGACGCCTTGCCCTCCAGGTGCCGTGCGGCACCGGCGAAGAACCGGACGTTGTCGACGCTGCCCGGTACATCGAACTCGCGGGCGAGCCTGATCGCCTTGCCGGTGTGCGCGGTTTCCTCCGCCGCCAACGACTCCGACTCGGCATCGAGGGCGTCGGCGAGGGCCATGAGAACCTCCGACCGTTCCGCGGGCGTCGCACCGCCCCACTCCCGTTGGGCGTCACGAGCCGCGGCCACCGCGGCGTCGACGTCGGCGGGACTCGCCAGAGTCAGGGTCGCCAGCGCCTCATCGGTGGCAGGATTGACGACGACGTGGTCGGGACCGGAGCCCGGCACGGCTGCTCCGGCAACCCAGCCGGACGGGACGGTTGCGGTGTACGGCACGACGGCGATACTACCGGCAGGACAACGAATTCGCGACAGTCAACGGAATCCTGATTGCGAAATCGTCATAAAATGTTGCGCCAAACCACGAAATCCGTCAGGATCGTCGTGTGCCTGACACACCACCCGCACATCTGGACAACACCGCCAAACGCATCATCGAGCTACTGCAGGCCGACGGACGCAGCTCGTACGCGTCCATCGGCAAAGAGGTCGGCCTCTCCGAGGCCGCCGTCCGCAACCGCGTCCAGAAGCTCGGGGACAGCGGCCTGCTGCAGATCGTCGCTGTCACCGATCCGTTGAAGCTGGGCTTCTCGCGCCAGGCCCTGATCGGCATCCGCTGCACCGGGGACACCGAGGCGCTGGCCCGCGCACTGGCCGACCACGCCGAGATCGACTACGTGGTGTTGACCGCCGGGTCCTTCGACATCCTGATCGAGGTCGTGTGTGAGGACGACGATCACCTCCTGTCGATTCTGAACAAGACGGTGCGCCGCCACCCCGAGGTGACCGCCACCGAAACGCTCGTCTATCTGAAACTTGTCAAACAGCAATACAATTGGGGTACACGATGACCGCAGTCGCACAACAATCCGCCGGCTCCAGTTCATGGGGCGAACGCAGCGCCGCACATCTGTGGGGACACTTCGCCCGGCACGGTGAGGGCATCGCCCCGCCGGTGATCACCAAGGGTGAGGGGGTCCGCATCTTCGACGACCGCGGCCGCAGCTACCTCGACGGCCTCGCCGGCCTCTTCGTCGTCCAGGCCGGGCACGGTCGCACCGAACTCGCCGAGGCGGCCGCCAAGCAGGCCAAGGAGCTCGCCTTCTTCCCCGTCTGGTCCTATGCGACCCCACCGGCGATCGAACTCGCCGAGCGACTCGCCGCCTACGCGCCGGGCGATCTCAACCGGGTCTTTTTCACCACCGGCGGCGGCGAGGCCGTCGAGAGCGCCTGGAAACTCGCCAAGCAGTACTACAAGCTCGTCGGTAAACCGTTGAAGCACAAGGTGATCTCCCGATCGGTCGCCTATCACGGCACCCCGCAGGGAGCACTCGCCATCACCGGCGTGCCCGCCCTCAAGCAGATGTTCGAGCCGCTCACCCCGGGCGGTTTCCGCGCCCCCAACACCAACATCTACCGCGCACCCGACGCCGAATTGGCCGCCGATCCCAAGAAGTTCGGCCGCTGGGCCGCCGACCGTATCGCCGAGGCCATCGAGTTCGAGGGCCCCGACACCGTCGCCGCGGTCTTCCTCGAGCCGGTGCAGAACGCGGGCGGGTGCTTCCCACCGCCGCCGGGATACTTCGAGCGGGTGCGCGAGATCTGCGACGAGTACGACGTCCTGCTGGTCTCCGACGAGGTGATCTGCGCGTTCGGCCGCATCGGTTCGATGTTCGCCTGCGAGGACTTCGGCTATCAACCCGACATCATCACCTGCGCCAAGGGCATGACCTCGGGATACTCACCGATCGGTGCGATGATCGCGAGTGAGCGACTGTTCGAACCGTTCAACGACGGTTCCACCACCTTCCCGCACGGCTACACCTTCGGTGGCCATCCGGTGTCGGCGGCGGTGGCCCTGGCCAATCTCGATCTCTTCGAACGTGAAGGGCTCAACGATCACGTCAAGACCAACGCACCGGCCTTCCGCGCGACGCTGGAGAAACTGCACGACCTGCCGATTGTCGGCGATGTGCGCGGCGAGGGGTTCTTCTACGGCATCGAGTTGGTCAAGGACAAAACCACCAAGGAGACCTTCTCCGACGCCGAATCCGAGCGCATCCTGCGCGGATTCCTGTCCTCGGCGCTGTTCGACAACGGTCTGTATTGTCGCGCCGACGATCGGGGTGACCCGGTCGTCCAGCTGGCCCCGCCGCTGATCGCCGGGCAGGCCGAGTTCGACGAGATCGAGCAGATCCTGCGGACGGTGCTGACGGAGGCCTACACCCTGCTCTGAGACGACCCCACCGATCCGTCTACACCGGACCGTCGGGCCGGGGTCACCGCTGGTAACCTCCCACCGGTGACCTCGCGCCACCGCCTCCTGGCCCTTGCCGTCGCCGCCGTGGTGACCGGCCTGTCCGGTGCTCCCGCCCTCGCGGCCCCGGTGGCCACACCGGTGACCGATCACTGCCCGCACCGGGTCGCCACGCCCCCGGCGGTGGACACCTCCGAGGTCGTCGCACCCGGTTCGGCGGCGCCCACCCCGCTACCGGTCCCGTCCGAGACCGTGGGCGGCGACGCGCTCGCCGGCTGCGGGGTGATCGCCGATCCGGCGGCCGGGCCGGTGCCCGATCGGCTCACCTCGGCCGGCTGGCTGGTGGCCGACATGGACTCCGGAGCGGTCATCGCGGCCAAGGACCCGCATGGCCGCTATCGGCCGGCGTCGACGATCAAGGTGCTGCTCGCGCTCACCGTCCTCGACAGCGGACTCGATCTCGATCGCGTGGTGGAGCCGACCGTCGAGGACTGGAGCGCCGAAGGCGACTCCTGCGGGATGGGACCGGGCGGGCACTACACCGTCCGCGACCTGCTCAGCGGTCTCATCGTGGTGTCGGGCAATGACTGCGCGAATGCGCTGGCCCGACAGCTCGGCGGCGTGGACGCGGCGCTGACGAAGATGAACACGCTGGCCGGCGACCTGCACGCCCTCGACACCCGCGCGGCGAGCCCGTCCGGACTCGACGCCGCCGGGATGTCGACCTCACCCTATGACCTGGCACTGATCTTCCGCGCCGCGATGGACAACGCCACCTTCGCCGAGATCATCGCCAAGCCGACGTACTTTTTCCCCGGCTATCCGGCCCGGGCCGACGTCCCCGGCGACAACGACCACCCGGGCTATGAGATGCAGACATCCAATCACCTTCTGCTGGAAGGCTATCCGGGTATGCTCGGCGGCAAGACCGGGTACACCGACGACGCCCTGAAGACCTTCGTCGGGGCCGCACAGCAGGGGGATCGTCGCATCCTGATCGTGCAGATGTACGGGCTGTCCACCGCCGACGACAATTACTGGACACAGGGCGCGTCTCTTCTCGATTACGGATTCCGGTCACCTGCGGGAATCCGCGTCGGCGAGTTGGTGGCCGATGACCGGCCGGCGTCGGCAAGTCCCACCGCCGGTGCGGCGCCACAGAATGCGAGCCTCGCCGACCCGGCCACCAACCGGAGCACATCGACACGCCTGCTCATCGGACTTGTCGCGGCGCTGGCCGTCGTCGCCCTCGTGGCCGCCGCCCGGCGCATGATGGTCCGCCGCCGCAGCCGATGACCAGCAGTACCGATCAGTCGCGAAACCTCCTGAGCGCCAAGCCGACCAGCGTGCCGAACGCCGCAGCCCCGGCGACCACGGCGGCGCGTGGCATCGGGTTCACCTCCACCGTCGGGCGGACGACGACGGCCTGCTCGGCCGGATCGACCTCGTCGGCGACCTGGTACGGGGCGTTGACCGGATCGGTCGCGCACCATGCGGTGGCATACAGGATGATGCGAGAGGCCAGGTAGGCGAAGACCATCACGCCGAGGATGGGCCCGAACGCCACCCCGGCCGGGCTGCTCAGCACCGACTTCAGGTAGATCCCGCCGACCGCCTTGACGATCTCGAAGGCGATCGCGGTGATCAGGCCGGCCCTCAGGGTGTTGCGGAAGGGTAAGGGCACCAACGGCAAACGCGACAAGATGAAGGTGAACAACAACCAGCTCGCCAGCACCGAGATCACCACCGCCACACCACGCACCACCACCGGCGCCCAGGCGGCGTCATCGGCCTTCACCCAGCGCAGGATCGTCGACACGATGCCGCCACCGTTGGCCAACGTGGTGAACGCCATCGTCACCGCGAACGCGACTCCGAGGAGGGCGAAGGTCAGCAGGTCGGTTCCCTTGGACACCAACGCATTACGATTCAGGCGCCCACCGAACATCTCGGTCATCCCCGCTCGGACCCCGGCGATCCAGCCGATGCCGGTCAGCGCGGCACCGAGAAGACCGACGACGCCCACCGCGGTGCGTGAGGCGATCGCGGAATCGATGACCTGCTCGACCTGGCTGCCGAGTTCGCCGGGCAGTTCCTTGACCACCGACTCCTGGATCTGGTCGATCAGGTCCGGCCTACTGGCCAGCACAAAGGCGGCGATCGCGAAGGCCACCATCACGATCGGGACGAGCGCCAGGATGCCGTTGAAGCTGATGCTCGCCGCATACAGGTTGCCGCGCCGGGTGGTGTATCGCTGCTGCATCGCGATCAGGTGCTCCAGCCATGGCCATCGTCGGCGTGCGTCGGCGAACTGCTGTTGCGCGAGCGCGATCAGTCGCTTGATCCGGTCGATCATCGCACCCATATGTGCCACCCTCCGCCTCGGTGCGGAGCGCACGCTCCGCGATCACGCGACCCGCCGGGCGTGGACTACACCGACGGCGGGTCTACTCCCCTACCGTAGGCGCGAGGAACCCCACCTTGTCGTATACCGATGCCAGCGTGGCGGCCGCGACGTCGCGGGCCCGGCCGGCGCCCCGTGCCAGGATGGCGTCGAGTTCGGCAGGGTCGTCGAGGTACTCGGTGACGCGGCCACGCAGCGGCGTCACGAAGTCGGCGAGTACCTCGGCGGTGTCGACCTTGAGGTCGCCGTACCCTTTGCCCTCGTACTTGGCGACGAGATCGTCGACGCCCACCCCGCTGAGCGCCGACTGGATGGTCAGCAGGTTGCTCACTCCCGGCTTCTCGGCCGGGTCGAACCGGATGACCGAATCGGTGTCGGTGACCGCCGAACGGATCTTCTTCGCCGAACGCTTCGGGTCGTCGAGGAGGTTGATCAGACCCTTGTCGGTGTCGGCGGACTTGCTCATCTTGGCCGTCGGATTCTGCAGGTCATAGATCTTGGCGAATTCGGAGACGATGTGCGCCCGCGGGACGACGAATGCCTTCCCGAATCGCTTGTTGAACCGCTGCGCGAGATCACGGGTCAGTTCCAGATGCTGACGCTGATCCTCGCCGACCGGCACGAAATCGACGTCGAAGGCGAGGATGTCGGCGGCCATCAGGATCGGGTAGGTGAACAGGCCCACGCCGGTCGCGTCGGTGCCCTGCTTGGCGCTCTTGTCCTTGAACTGCGTCATGCGACTGGCCTCACCGAATCCGGTGATGCACTGCAGGACCCAGGTCAGCTGCGCGATCTCGGGGACGTGGGACTGCACGTACACCGTCGCACGAGCCGGGTCGACGCCGACCGCGAGCAGCTGGGCCACCGACAGCCGGGTGCGGTCGGCGAGGGTCTTCGGGTCGAACTCGACGGTCAACGCGTGCATGTCGGGGATGAAGTAGAACGCGTCGAAATCGTCCTGCAGTTCCACCCACTGCTTGACCGCGCCCAGGTAATTGCCCAGGTGGAAGGAGTCGCTGGTGGGTTGAATGCCCGACAGCACACGCCGGCGCGGCGCGGCGGAATCCGAAACGTCACTCATGACACCAGATTCTCTCAAACGCACTCACTCGTAGATCACGGTGACCGGCGCGTGATCCGACCAGCGGCGGTCGTAGGAGTCGGCGCGGTCGACGAAGGCCTTGACCGCCCGCCGGGCCAGGGCCCGATTGGCGAGTTGATAGTCGATCCGCCACCCCGAGTCGTTGTCGAAGGCCTTGCCCCGCCACGACCACCAGCTGTACGGGCCGTCGACGCCCGGATGCAGTTCGCGCACCACGTCGACCCAGCCGGTTCCGAGGCGGTGCGCCACCCACTCCCGTTCATGGGGCAGGAACCCGGGGTTACCGAGATTGCCCTTCCAGTTCTTGATGTCGGACTCGGCGTGGGCGATGTTCCAGTCGCCGCCGACCACGACGTCGCGGCGGCGTCGTGCCGCGGTGGTCAGGTAGTCGCCGAATTCGGTGAGGAACCGTTTCTTCTCCTCGAACTTCGCGACGTCCTTGTCGGTGCTCGACGGCGTCGGGGCCCCCGCCCCCTTCGGGAGGTAGAGACTCCCGACGGTCAGCGGTCCCGCTCCAGATGCGACGCCGGTGGCGAAGTCGGCCTCGAGGTAACGCCCGGTCGGGTCGAACTCGGCACTGCCAAAGCCTGTCCGCACCGCCGTCGGTGTGACCTTGCTCATCACTCCCACCCCGGCATGGCCCTTGACCACCGATTCGGTCATCGTCAGCTGCCAACCTCGATCGATCATCGGCCCGAGCGCCTCCCGTGCCTGTTGTTCGCTCGCCCGGATCTCCTGGAGCAGCACGATGTCCGGATCTGCCGAATCGAGCCAGGTCAGGAGGCCGGGATTGATCTCGGATCGCGCCTTGGTGGCCGCCCGGATGCCGTTCACGTTGACGGTGGTGATCGTGGTTGTCACGGCTCCACACCCTACGTCTACGCTCCGACATCCCAATCTGGACTGGGTCCAAGGTTAGGCAACCCTTGTGCACCACGGGGTTTTATGTAATCCTCACCTAATAGTCAGATGAGGTGAGTTCCGATGTTCGTTTGTATCTGCCGCGCGGTGACCGAGGACGAGGTCCACGAGCACTGCTCCCAGGGTGCGCGGACCGTCGACGCCATCAGCGATCGCTGTGGCGCCGGTGAAGGATGCGGAACCTGCCTCGAACGACTCTCCGAGATTCTCAGCGAAAGGACCGCCGTCACCAGCGCCGCCTGACACACGCCGAGTTCGACCTCATGTGAATGCCTCACATGGGGCCATTGGTCGTGTTACCGTTCGACTCATCATTCTTTGACCCGAGCGGAGTTGTGTCATGCGTGGAGATGACGAGGTCATCGCCCTGTTGAACGAGCAGCTGACCAGTGAGCTGACCGCCATCAACCAGTACTTTCTGCACGCGAAGATGCAGGACAACTGGGGTTTCACGGAGTTGGCCGGCAAGACCCGCGCCGAATCGATCGAGGAGATGACCCACGCCGAGATCCTCACCGACCGCATCCTGTTCCTCGAAGGCCTGCCGAACTATCAGAAGCTGCTGCCGCTGCGCATCGGGCAGACCCTGCGCGAGCAGTTCGAATCCGACCTCGCCATCGAACTCGAGGTGGTCGACCGGCTGAAGCCTGGAATTGCCTTGTGCCGCAGCAAAGGTGACATCACCTCGGCAAAGCTGTTCGAGGAGATCCTCAAGGACGAGGAACACCACATCGATTACCTCGAGACCCAGCTCGAACTGATGGACAAGCTCGGCGAGCAGCTGTACATGGCCAAGATCGTCGCGACCCCGCCGGACGTCGGCTGAGTCGCCCGGACTCCCCGCACATCAGACTTCCCGCTCTCCAGACTTCCCCCGCATATCAGTGGCGCCGCCTGTCCGACAGGGGGCGCCACTGGTGTCTGACCCCCGTGTCTGACCCCCGGGTCCGCGATTCACACCGTCTCGGCGGGTGAGGTCTGCCGGCTCTGCATCCAGATGCCGCGCACCCGACGATGCTGCGCCACCAGCGCGGCCACCAGGACCACGATTCCCGCCACCGCCAGGGCGGCGCCGAGGATCGACGGGGCGCGGTAGCCGTATCCGGCCGCGATCACCACACCACCCAGCCAGGCGCCGGCGGCGTTGGCGATGTTGAGCGCCGAGTGATTGAGCGCCGCCGCCAGCGTCTGCGCATCTTCGGCGACATCCATCAGCCGGGTCTGCAGCGCCGGCACCATCGAGGTACCGCCGACGCCGACGAAGAACGTCAGGATCAGGGCCGCCCACACGTTCTGCACCAGGAGCGCGAACAGGAGCAGCACCAGTCCGGTGCCGGTGAGTCCCACCAGGATCGACAGCGCGACGTTGCGGTCGGCGGCGATGCCGCCGACGATGTTGCCCACCACCATGCCGAGACCGAACAGCATCAGCGCGATCGGCACCAATGACACCGGGAGCCCGGCCAGCGATGTCAACGCGGTGTTCAGATAGGTGTAGAAGGCGAACATGCCGCCGAATCCGACGACGCCGATGAACAGGGTGAACCACACCTGCGGTCGACGCAGCGCGCCGAGCTCGGTCATCGGATTGGTGACGCGCATGTCCTGCAGCGACGGCAGATTCATCGCCAGCGCACCGATCGTCGCCACGCCGACCACCACGACGACCACGAACGCGCTACGCCAGCCGAAGTGCTCACCGAGCCACGCGGCCATCGGCACCCCGGCGACATTCGCCACGGCCAGCCCGAGCATGACCTGACCGATCGCCGCGGCCCGCTTCCGCGGTCCGGCCAGGTGGGCGGCGACCAGTGCGGCCACCCCGAAGTACGCGCCGTGCGGAAGACCCGCGACGAACCGCGCCGCGATGAGCAGACCGAACGTCGGGGCCACCACCGTCGCCGCATTGCCGATGGTGAAGGCCACCATCAGAGCGATCAGCAGGGTGCGTCGCGACATCCGCGCGGTCAGCGCGGCGATGAGCGGTGCGCCGATCACCACACCGAGGGCGTAGGCGGAGATGACGATGCCGGCGCTGGGTTCACTCACCGACATCGCATGGGCGATGTTGGGCAGCAGGCCCATGGCGACGAATTCGGTCGTCCCGATGCCGAACCCGCCGAGAGCCATCGCCAGGATCGCCCACCGGATCGGACGGGCGGGCGAGGGCGGCGCGCTCGCCGAGGTCTCCGAGGGTGAGGAGGACTCGACGACGGAGTCGGCAGGCGTGTGGACGGACTCGGGCATAGGTCCACCAACCACCGCGCGGGCGCCGAGGATTCCCATTCGGCGGCGTGAGGTCGTTCACATGGCAAACGGCGCGCGCCGCACGGAGCCGAGCGCCCGAGGCGGGCGTCGTCGGGTCAGCCGACGCCGACCGGTTCCTTCGAGGCGTCGACTGCCGCGGCGTCGGCGGTGGGCACGGCGCCGGCGCTGCCCGTGGTCTCGGGCGTGGGCGACGGAGTAACCGACGGCGTGGGGTCAGCGGTGGGCTCCGGCGTGGCCGGCGGCGTCGCGCTCCCGGTGGGCTCCGGCGTGGCCGGCGACGTGGCACTACCGGTGGGCTCCGGCGTGGTCGGCGGCGTCGTCTCGCCGGTTGTCACCGGCGTCGCCGGTGAGTCCGGCACCACCTCTCCCGGAGCGGACGTATCGCCGCCGTCGAGGCTCCCCTTCGTGCCGTCGGTCTGCGCGTCGCCGCTGCCTTGGGCCTCATCCTCGGTCTCCCCCGCCGACAGCGCGCTGACGCCGTACGACATCGCGGCCACCGGCGACGAGGACAGCGCCGCCGTCGACTGCGACGACGAGTCGGGGCCCCACGGCACCGTGGTGATGCCCTCGACGATCCGTTCAGCCCAGTACCGGACGAAGTTCACCGGCAGCAGCACGATGCTCGTCGCACTCGCCGCGAGCGCCACCACGCCCTGCTTGAACAGTGCCGAATCCCACTGCAGCACACCGTTGAGGGTGTCCTGGAAGTCGAACAGGTTGGGCAGGTAGGCGCCGTAACCGAGCTCGGGCAGCGGTGGCAGCCAGTCCATCACCCAGCGGATCGGGACCTGGAAGTCGGACAGGGTGATTCCGATGATGTCCGGGAACCGGAACCGGTACGGCAGCAGATCGGGCACCGACCAGTCGAGGCCCAGCGCGTCGACGAGGTTCTGCACGATGATGGCCGACGATGACGGCGACGAGATGGTGCACGTCTGCACATTCTCGAGGGTGCCGGTCTGCGTGCACGTCATCTCACCGTCGACCGGCCCCAAATCCCAGATCACGTAGTCGCCGGGGTATTGATACATGTGATACGGGTACTGATTGTGTTTGACCCAGTACCCGAAGAAGTCGTCGACGACGCCGATCGGGTCGTGCAGCACATCCGGTAGGTCGCAGATCGGATCGCCCTCGATGCAGTAGGTGGTCACCGGCAGGCCGCCGTAATCGGTGCCGCTACGCGGACCCGACATGGTCAGGCCGGGGATGACCCCGACGAGGGCCGATTCGATGCCCTGCCCCCACAGGGTTCCCACCATCCGGGGATCGGAGTAGAGCTCACCGGTGACCCTGCTCGAATCGATGACGGTACCGTCCTCGAGCGGGCGGTTCTGTCCGATGTCGGTGAGGACGTCGCCGGCGATTCGCGCGCCCTGGGAGTATCCGACGATCGCGACCTTCTTGGTTCCATCCGCATCGCATGCCTGCTGGTAATCGGCCACCGCCCGCTCGAGGTTCGCCGCACCCTCGGCCTCGCTGGCGTTGTAGCCGACCGAACCGAGGGGCCAGATGGTCGCCGAATACGGCACCTGAACGATCTCGTAACCTTGGGCTCCGTACCGCTGGTTGATGCCGAGCAGGTAGCTGTCGGGGTTCCACGTCCCGCCGACGACAAACACCGCACCGGGACCGGTGCACGTGTACGGACTGTCATCGGCGAGCGCCACCCCACGCCCCAGAAATGTCGCCGTCACCAGCGATGCCGCCACCGCGCCCACGCCGACCGTGAGAGCTGCGAGTCGAATGCGACGTCGGTCCCCGAACCCTGCCATAGCGTGCAGCGTAGGCCGATGTCCAGTAGTGGATATCGAAAACCGGCCTCACGATCCACAATTCCTCCGGCCGGAGGACACCACCGCGCTCTCGAGCGCACCGCGCGGTGCCGTTTCGATGGCCACTGCGCCCGCCACCGTTCCAACCATCGTGAGCAGGAGGGTTATCAGCCCGGCGTGGCCGTGCTATATCCTTGTCGCCAGGTCATGAGCATCAGCGACAAGCCCCGGCTTGCTGATCGGCAACCCTCCAACCGCGGTGGGGTGCTCCGGGTGATGACCGGGTTGTGGGACGCAGTGCGTCCCCGGCAAGCGCGGGTCCGAAGGTCGGACCCCATCAGGGTTCCAGTAACCCTGCCGACCGTAGAAAGTGATCTATTTCCATGTCTGACGCAGCCAACGACGGCACCGTGAATCCTGTGGACACCTGGAGCTTCGAGACCAAACAGATCCATGCGGGTCAGAGCGCCGACGCCACCACCAACGCTCGCGCGCTGCCGATCTACCAGACCACGTCGTACACCTTCAACGACACCACCCACGCCGCCAACCTGTTCGGGCTGGCCGAGCCGGGCAACATCTACACCCGCATCATGAACCCGACCCAGGACGTCGTCGAGCAGCGCCTGGCCGCTCTCGAGGGCGGTGTCGCCGCACTTCTCGTCGCGTCGGGGCAGGCCGCCGAGACCTACGCCATCCTCAACATCGTCGAGAACGGCGGGCACGTGGTGTCGAGCCCGCGGCTCTACGGCGGCACCTTCAACCTCTTCCACTACACGCTGCCCAAGCTCGGCGTCGAGGTCTCCTTCGTCGAGGACCCGGAAGACCTCGAGTCGTGGCAGGCCGCCGTGCGGCCCAACACCCGGGCCTTCTACGGCGAGTCGATCTCGAACCCGAACAACGAGATCCTGGACATCGCAGGCATTTCCGAGGTCGCGCACCGCAACGGTGTGCCGCTGATCGTCGACAACACCGTCGCCACCCCGTACCTGCTCAACCCGCTGGCGCACGGCGCCGACATCGTCGTGCACTCGGCGACGAAGTACATCGGTGGACACGGCACCGCGATCGGCGGCGTGATCATCGACGGCGGTACCTTCGACTGGCGGGTGCAGCGTGACGGGGTCGACCTGTTCCCCGGCTTCACCACCCCCGACCCGAGCTACCACGGCGCGGTGTTCGCCGATCTCGGCGCGCCCGCCTACGCCCTCAAGGCCCGCGTGCAGTTGCTGCGTGACACCGGTGCGGCGATCTCGCCGTTCAACGCCTTCCTGCTCGCCCAGGGCCTGGAAACCCTGAGCCTGCGCATCGAACGGCACGTCGCCAACGCACAGCGCGTCGCCGAGTTCCTCAACGACCATCCGCAGGTCTCCTCGGTCGCCTACGCCGGCCTGTCGTCGTCGCCGTGGTACGCGCGCGGACAGCAACTGGCACCCAAGGGCCAGGGCGCGATCATCGGCTTCGAGATCGTCGGCGGTGTCGACGCGGGCAAGCGTTTCGTGGAGGCCCTGACGCTGCACAGCCACGTCGCCAACATCGGTGATGTGCGTTCGCTGGTCATCCATCCCGCCTCGACCACCCACAGTCAGCTCACCCCCGAGGAGCAGCTGGCCGCGGGTGTGAACCCCGGTCTGGTCCGCCTGGCCGTCGGCATCGAGGGCATCGACGACATCCTGGCCGACCTCGCCCAGGGTTTCGCCGCCGCACAGTAATTCGGACTCGAGACAGGAGCACACACCCCGTGTCGGTGAGCATCGACCCCCAGGCCTCCGCGGCGCATCAACCCGAGTGGGAGCAGGTCCCCGACGGGCAGATGGTCCGCATGCGGGTGGGGTCGTTGGCTCTGGACAACGGGGAGGTGCTCGACGACGTCACCCTGGCGTTCCAGCGCTGGGGGACGTTGTCACCCGAACGCGACAATGTGGTCCTCACCCTGCATGCGCTGACCGGTGATTCCCATGTCACCGGACCCGCGACCGACGAGCAGCCCTCCCCCGGATGGTGGGACGGCCTGATCGGTCCGGGTGCGGCGATCGACACCGACGAATGGTGTGTGATCTCGGCGAACGTGCTCGGCGGGTGCCGCGGTTCGACCGGTCCGTCCTCGCCGGATCCCCAAGGGCGGCCATGGGGTTCACGCTTCCCGCAGATCACCGTGCTCGATCAGGTGCGGGCCGAGGCCACCCTCCTCGAGGCGCTCGACATCCGCAGCATCGGTGCGGTTCTCGGCGGCTCGATGGGTGGGGCCCGTGCGCTCGAGTGGGCCATCACCTACCCCGACAAGGTGCGTACCGCGCTGGTGCTCGCGGTCGGTGCCCGCGCCACCGCCGATCAGATCGGCACGCAGACAACACAGATCGCGGCGATCACGGCCGACCCGGACTGGCAGGGCGGCAACTATCACGGCACCGGCCGTTCACCGATGATCGGCATGGGGATCGCGCGTCGTATCGCGCATCTGACCTATCGACATGAACTGGAACTCGACGAGCGGTTCGGCGATTCTGCACAGGATGGTGAAAACCCCTTGCGCGGTGGGCGATACGCGATCGCGAGCTACCTCGAGCACCAGGCGGACAAGCTCATCGAACGTTTCGATCCGGGCAGTTATGTGGTGCTGAGCGAGGTTCTCAACCATCACGACGTCGGACGCGGCCGAGGCGGCATCGCCGCGGCGCTGGGGTCGTGTCAGGTGCCGATCATCGTCGCCGGTATCGATTCGGATCGCCTGTACCCGTTGCGGTTACAACAGGAGCTCGCCGACGGCCTGGGCAACTGCGTGGGCGGTCTGCAGGTGATCCGGTCCGACAAGGGCCACGACGGCTTTCTCACCGAGTTCGACGCCATCGCCGATCTCCTCAAGCGCACAGTGGATCTCGCGCGCCGCTGATCGTCGCCGATCGGCACGGCCGCAGCCGTCGAGTCGGGTCAGCCGGCCGGAGTGGTGGTCGTCGTCGGCGCAGCGGACGGCACGGCCTGCTGCCGCGGCGCCGGGACGGGATAGGGTGTCAGATCCGGCGTGTCCGGGGCCGGGGTGCTCGTCTGCGGCGGCATGAGCGGCAGCAGTCCCGGCGGCAACCATTGCGATGGAATCGGCAGTGGCGGTGGCGTTGTCGGGGTCGTGGTGCTCGGCGACGTGACATTCGGCGACGCGGTGGTGGTGCTCGGTGTGTTCGGCACCAGCGTCAGCGTCGTTGCCGAGATCGTGGTCTGCGGCAGTTCGGTCGTCGCCCAACCCGGTGACTGAAACCCGCCGGGCGGTGGTGCGATCGTCGGCGGCAGCACCGCGCTGATCTCGGCGGATGTCGTCGAACGTGTCGTCGAGGTCCACCCGGTGTAGTCGGTGGTCGCGACCTCCTCGGCACCCTCCGTGGACGTCGGCGCCGGGGAATCCCCGGTGGACAGCGTTGCGCCGACCGCGACGGCGGCCATCACGACGGCGGCGATCAGACAACCGACCAGGGCCGCCGGTGCCAGCGACCAGCGTGACCCGCGATGCCCGCCGATGAAGCCGAGACCGCCGGTCGACGACGACGACGAGGCGAGCATCGCCGCGCCGGTCGCGGCGACGATCTCCGGGGAGGGCGGTACAAGCACCTCCAGATCGACGTCGCCGGCGAGTTCGTGGATCACCGGCAGATTCGCCAGGCCACCCACCAGGACGACCGCGTCGGGTGCCGGACCGCGCCGACCGACCGCGGAGACGTAGCGCGTGAACACTCCACGCGCATCCGCCACCATCGGCGCGGCCGCCTCGGCGACCGCCGCCCGGGTCAGACGCAGACCACCCGCACCGGATGCGGGTACCGCGTCGCCGATCTCCTCCTTGGCGGTCCGGCAAGCACCGACGAGCAACTCCCGCCCACGTCGCGTCTGCGCCTCCCGGCCGACCGAGACCGATTGCGCGGCAACATGATCGGCGAGCGATCGATCCAGCGCACGACCACTGATCACCACGGTTCGTTCGATCGACGCAATCGTCCCGGCAGCGGGATCCACCGTGTAGAGCGACATTCCGGTGTCACCGCAATCGGCCACCACCACGGCGGTGAAGCGGTCGATCTGGCCGGTGCGGGTGAGGTATTCGGCCACCGCCTCTTCGTCGGAACTCAGGTAGACCTGTCGGCGTGTCCCCGTCCCGCCCGAGCGCAGGCGGCGGCGCTGCGTGGCGGTCCGAGCGGTGACGCCGATCGGTCCGACACGGCGATCGGCCGCCCGCGCCGCGTCGAGCATGAGGTCGATCCCGGCATTGACGCGACCGACGGAGTCGAGGCCGTCGGTGGGGTCGACCTCGAAGACGCGTGAGGTGACATCGGTCCGGCCGGCGTCGTCAAGGGTCATCAGGACGTAATGGATCATGCCCTCGCCCACCGAGACACCCAGCGACGTCGCGTCGCCGTCAGTGCCCTGGCTGTTGGTCTCCAACATGGATGAGATGCCAATCCCTACTTAGTGTCGCTAACGACCGTGTCATTCCTCGATCTGATGAGCGCCGCTTCTTGGCCCCGAATGTCACGCTGAGGTCACCAGTGTAATCAATCTGTGCCCAAAGGGTCGATCGAGGTGGCCAGCCACAGCATCAGTCCACCCACCGTCGCCATCGCGGCGACGTCGAACAACCGGCCCCTGACCTGCAACAATCCGACCCTGGTGGTTGGAATCAGGGCGCGCA
Source organism: Gordonia sp. NPDC003950 (assembly GCF_053605205.1). Classification (NCBI taxonomy): domain Bacteria; kingdom Bacillati; phylum Actinomycetota; class Actinomycetes; order Mycobacteriales; family Gordoniaceae; genus Gordonia; species Gordonia sp. NPDC003950. The sequence goes on from NZ_JBSGIT010000009.1 coordinate 52,085, forward strand.
GAAGTGCACCCAGCAAGAGCGCGGAACCGAACACGAACGCACCACGCCGCCAGCGATCGAAGAGCACCAACCCCGCGGCCACCACCACACCGAGCATCACCAGCAGATACGGAATCTGCACGATGCACGCCCGGACGATGCGCGCCCGGTGAATCCGCCGGGTCCGGTCGGTGGCGTCGGCGGTCATCGACCCAGCTTCTCCGCGAGTTGCGCCTCCGCCCGCTCGACGACGTTGACCAGGAGGAACGCCCGGGTCAGGGGGCCCACACCGCCCGGATTGGGTGAGACGTGGCCGGCCACCTCCCACACGTCGGGTGCCACGTCTCCACGGAGTCCGTCATCGGTGCGGCTCACTCCGACGTCGATGACCGCGGCGCCCGGCTTCACCATGTCGGCGGTCACCAGGTGGGGTACCCCGGCGGCGGCGATGACGATGTCGGCGCGCGACACCTCGGCGGCGAGGTCGCGGGTGCCGGTGTGACACAGCGTCACGGTGGCGTTCTCGCTGCGGCGGGTCAGCAACAATCCGATGGGCCGCCCGATCGTCACGCCACGACCGATGACCGTCACCCGGGCACCGGCGATCGGGATGTCGTAACGCCGCAGCAGGTGGATGACCCCGCGCGGCGTGCACGGCAGCGTCGACTCCTTGCCCAGGACCAGTCGGCCGAGATTGATCGGATGCAGACCGTCGGCGTCCTTGGCCGGGTCGATGCGCTCGAGCGCCGCGTTCTCGTCGAGGTGTGCCGGCAGCGGCAGCTGGACGATGTACCCGGTGCAGGCCGGATCGGCGTTGAGTTCGTCGATGGCGGCGTTGAGCTCGTCGGTGGTGGCGTCGGCCGGCAGATCCTTGCGGATCGAGTCCACGCCGATGCGCGCGCAGTCGGCGTGCTTGCCCTTGACGTAGGACTGCGATCCCGGATCGTCTCCCACGAGAATGGTCCCCAGCCCGGGATGTACGCCGGCCGCATGGAGCTTCTCTACCCGGGCGCTGAGGTCGGTGAAGATCTCGTCGCGGGTGACCTTGCCGTCCAGTCGTATCGCACTCACGGCGACCATTGTTCCACCTGTGCGGCGGCGCCCGGCCCGGCGGTAGCGTTCTGGGCATGTCGGCATCGATGGTCGCGGCGGTGACGCCGGACGACGTCCGCGCGGCGCAGTCGCGGATCGCGGGGACGGTCCGCCGTACTCCGCTACTCCACGCAGAGCTCGCCACCGGCCGTGGGCCGGTTCCGGTGGTCTTCAAGCTCGAGTTCACCCAGATCGGTGGCTGCTTCAAACCGCGCGGCAGCGTCAACGCGGTGATCCGCGCACGCGACCAGGGACGGCTCCCGGAGGCAGGCGTCCTGGTGGCCTCGGGCGGCAATGCCGCGATCGGCGCCGCCTGGGCGGCCCGCCTCGCCGGCACCAGGTGCACGGTCGTCGTCCCGGAGTCGGCACCCGCAGTCAAGGTTGCGGCACTGCGTGCCCTCGGCGCGACGGTCCACCTGATCGGTTCCCGCTATCAGGATGCCGCCGACGCGGCCGCCGGGATGGCGCTGGAGAGCGGCGCACTGGCGCTGCACGCCTACGACCGACCAGACATCGTGGCCGGAGCAGGCACCATCGGCCTCGAACTCGTCGACGACGTCGACGGCCCGCTGACCACCGTCGTGTGTGTCGGTGGAGGTGGCCTGCTGGGTGGGATGTCGGCCACACTGCGGCCCGGCGACCGGCTCGTGGGTGCCGAGCCCGTCGGTGCCTCCTGCCTGCATCAGGCGATCACGGCCGGAGGCCCGGTCGACGTCGACCTCGACAGCGTGGCCGCCGACTCGCTCGGCGCCACCCGGGTGGGCGAGATCTGCTGGGCGAGTATCGCGGGGCGGGCCGTGGACAGCGTCGTCGTGCCGGACGCCGCGATCATCAGCGCTCGGACGATGCTGTGGGAACGGTTCCGGATCGTCGTGGAGCACGGCACCGCCACCGCCGTCGCCGCGGTCACCACGGGAGTTGTTGCGGCCGATGATGATTCAACCCTGTGTGTGGTCCTGTGCGGGGCCAACACCGGGTTGACCGGGCTCTGACGGTCACCGGGTGCGACGCGCCCGGCACAATGGGATCCCATGTTCCGCATCATGTTCTACCAGCCGTGCATACCACCGAACACCGGTAACGCGATCCGGCTGGCCGCCAACACCGGCTGCGAACTGCATCTGATCGAACCGCTGGGGTTCTCCATGTCGGATGCGCAGGTGAAACGTGCCGGGCTGGATTACCACGAGATGGCGACGGTGACCGTCCACCCGAATCTCGAGACCGCGTGGACCGCCCTCAAGCCGGAGCGGGTGTTCGCGTTCACCGCGCACGCCGAGCGGTTTCACACCGACGTCGAGTACGCGCCCAGCGATGTGTTGCTGTTCGGGCCTGAGCCGACCGGACTTCCCGCCGAGGTGCTGGACGAACCCGAGGTCACCGATCGCATCCGGATCCCGATGCTGGCCGGACGGCGGTCACACAATCTGGCCAACGCAGCGAGCATCGCGGTGTATGAGGCGTGGCGTCAGCAGGGATTCGCCGGCTCGGTCTGAGGCCTCGCGGCGAGCGGTCAGTCGACGGACACGCCGTAGCGGTCGGCGAGTTCGAGAAGCGCGGTCTCCAGAAAATTGTCGACGTTGTCGGCGATGATGTCGGGTGTCTGCCTCCGACCACCACAGAGCGAGGGCTTCGCGTTCGTCGTCAGGTCGCCGAAGCCACCTCGCCCCGGCGCCGATGAAGGATCTCGTCGGTGGCCATCGCCCGCCCCCGGGTGGCGTCCACCGCTCAGCTCACCCGGAACCGCTTGGTGCGGGACGTGGCACCGCCGACCAGGGCAACACGGCTCTTGGGTACTCCGAGGTGCTTGGCGAGCAGCTCGGCGATGGCCTTGTTGGCCTTGCCCTCGGTGGCCGGCTCCCGCACGAAAATGGTGATCGCACCATCGGGTCCGGTCTCGACCAGCGGCCCCTTTCGGCTGCTCGGCTTGGCCGTGACGATCACCTGTTGCGGCATGCGTCGCTTCCCCTCACGTCGTTCTCACACAGAAACACTGTCACTGTCATATCTGGACGGCTCGTCTGCCGGATATGCCACGAACCCCGGGTCATGATCCACGAAGTCGCGTGTCGTCGCACGCGTGATTTCACTCGTGGCACACATTGTGCCCCATCCGCTCGGATTCTCCGCTCAGTGCCAGTCACGCGAACGAGACCCCACGCGAAGATCCATGCGCTGCAAGCGATCCGCGACCACCGTGACAGCGCCCTCGGCGTTCTGCACCCGACCCCGGACCAGCAGTGCGGTGGCCGTATGCGCCAGTTCCCGGTACTTCGACCACAAACCCACCGAACAGACGACGTTGACCATGCCGGTCTCGTCCTCGAGGTTGATGAATGTCACACCCGAGGCCGTGGCCGGGCGCTGACGATGGGTGACCGCCCCGCCCACCAGGACCCGGGAACCGTCCGGGACGGCCAACAGACCGTCGGCGGGGATCACCCCCAACGCCGCCAATCGCGGTCGCAGATACTGGGTCGGATAGGACGCCGGTGTGATACCGGTGGCCCACGCGTCGGTGGCGGCCAACTCCACATCGGTGAGTCCCGGCAGCATCGGGGTCGTTGATGCCTGAGGGAGATCGAGGTGCTCCGGACGCGCCGTCGACGCCGCACCGGCCTCCCACAACGCCTGCCGCCGACTGAGTCCGAACGTCTCGAAGGCCCCCGCCCCGGCCAGTCCCTCCAATTGCCGGGTGGTCAACCCGGCTCGTCGGGACAGATCGGCGAGACCGGTGAAGTCGCCGTCGGCACAACGCGCCTCGATGATCCGTTCGGCCACCTCGTCGCCCACCCCACGAACCCCAGACAAGCCCAGCCGGACCTCCTCCCCATGATTTTCCAGGGTCGCCTCGGCGCGTGAACGGTTGATGTCGGGTCGGTGAACCCGCACACCGTGTCGGCGCGCATCGGCCACCAGCGACTGGGGCGAGTAGAAGCCCATCGGTTGCGCCCGCAGCAACGCCGCACAGAAAGCGGCAGGGTGATGCAACTTGAACCACGACGAATAGAACACCAGCGAGGCGAAACTCTGCGAATGACTTTCCGGGAAACCGAAATTGGCGAAGGCCGCCATCTTCTCGAAGATCCGGTCGGCGGTGTCCCCGGTGATCCCGTGGGTCGACTCCATGCCGTCGTAGAACCGCTGACGCAGTCGCTGCATCTTCTCCGGTGACCGCTTGGAACCCATTGCCCGACGCAACTGGTCGGCCTCGGTGGCGTCGAAGCCCGCGACGTCAACGGCCAACTGCATCAACTGTTCCTGAAACAGCGGCACCCCCAGCGTGCGTTCGAGCGCCTTGAACATCGACGGGTGCTCGACGCCGACCGGCTCGGTCCCGTTGCGCCGCCGGATGTAGGGATGCACCGACCCGCCCTGGATGGGCCCGGGACGGATCAGCGCGACCTCCACCACCAGATCGTAGAAACAGCGGGGCTTCAGGCGTGGCAGCGTGGCCATCTGCGCACGGGATTCCACCTGGAACACACCGACCGAGTCGGCGCGGCACAACATGTCGTACACCGCGGTCTCGGCGAGGTCGAGGGTGGCCAGGTCGACGTGCAGGTCCTTGTGTTCGGCTACGAGATCGATCGCATAGTGCAACGCCGAGAGCATCCCCAGACCCAGGAGATCGAACTTCACCAAACCGATTGCCGCACAGTCATCTTTGTCCCATTGCAGGACGCTGCGGTCGGCCATCCGAGCCCACTCGGTGGGACAGACGTCGGCGATCGGCCGGTCGCAGATCACCATGCCACCGGAGTGGATTCCCAAATGTCTTGGCATTCCCCCGATCTCGTCGGCGAGTTCACGAACGTCGGCGGGCGCGTCCTGCGGCATCGTGGCCCACGCATCCTGCTGCCCGGTGGCATAGCCCAACGCCTTGGCACTGTCGCGTACGGATGACCGTTGCCGATAGGTGATCACGTTGGCCACCTGGGCGCTGAAGTCGCGGCCGTAACGCCGGTAGACGTACTGGATCGCCTCTTCCCGCCGGTCGGACTCGATGTCGACGTCGATGTCGGGCGGCCCGTCACGTTCGGGTGAGAGGAACCGCTCGAACAGCAACTCGTTGGCCACCGGATCGACATTGGTGATGCCGAGGGCGTAACAGACCGCGGAGTTCGCGGCGCTCCCCCGTCCCTGGCAGAGGATGTCGTTGCGTTTGCAGAAGTCGACGATGTCGGCGACGACGAGGAAGTACCCGGGGAAGGAGAGGGTATCGATGATCGCCAGTTCGTGTTCGATCTGTCGATACGCCTGGGGATGCCGCGTGGGGGTGCCATACCTCGCGGCGGCCCGGGTCATCGTGAGATGCCGCAGCCAGGTGGCCTCGGTGTGCCCGTCGGGAACATCGAAGGGCGGCAGTTTCGGTGCGATCAAACCCAATTCGAAGGCGCAGTCGGCAGCGATCTGCACGGCGTTGTCGATCGCCTCGGGATGTGCGGGCAACATCCGAGCCATCTCGTCGCCACTGCGCAGGTGCGCTCCGCCGACCCCGGGCATCCATCCCTCGATGGTCTCGATGTCGGTGCGGGCCCGTACCGCCGCCATCGCCATCGCCAGCCGACGTCGTGGCGGTCCGGCGAAATGGGCTCCGGCGGTGGCCACCGTCGGTATCCCGAACCGGGTGGCCAGACCGGCCAGCGCCGCGTTGCGGGCATCGTCGTCGGGAAGCCCCTGCGCGGTGAGTTCGACGACCACACCACCGGCTCCGTAGCGGTCGATCAGACCACCGAGCGCCTTCTCCGCGGCCGGGAGCCCCCCGCGATCCAGCGCTCGGCGCACCGCCCCCTTACGACAGCCGGTCAGCACCAGCCAATGTCCGGCGTCGGCGATGAGGCGGTCGGCGTCGTAGCGCAGCAGCCCCTTCTCGCCTCCGGACATGTGTGCGTCGGCGATCACCCGCGACAGTCGCCGATATCCCTCACTGTCTCGCGCCAGCACCAGCAGATGTTCGCCGGGCGGATCCGTCACGCCGGTCCGGGCCACATCCGGCTGCAGCGACAGCTCCGCACCGAACACCGTCGGCATGCCGAATTCCCTTGCCGCCTCGGCGAATCGCACCACGCCGTAGAAGCCGTCGTGGTCGGTGATCGACAATGCCGTCAGATCCAGCCGCTGCGCCTCGGCGACCATCTCCTCGGGCATCGACGCGCCGTCGAGAAAGCTGTAGGCGCTGTGCGCGTGCAGTTCCGCGTAGCGGACCGACGAGGACTCGGTCCGGATCTCCGGCGCCACGTAGGGTCCACGCTTACGTGACCAGGCCGGCGAGTCCCCACCGTCGCCGGGGCCGAAGAACTCACCGGGACGATCGTGACCGTCGGAGGCGCGCGCACGCCCGGAGAGGACTCGCTCCATCTCCGACCACGTCGGTGGCCCCTGGTTCCAACCCATCCGTTCATCATAGAACATTCGTTCGATACTGGTCATCGCACCGGCCGTCGAGGTCTGTGATGTATCGGTACATAGGTGACAGTTCTGCGTCAGGCCATCGGTGACACTTGGTGTGTCAGGACTTCGGTGAGGTCTGGTCTTCGTGGGGCGTGGGCCGCGGGGTTGTCGATTGCCGACGTAGCTAACTCCGGGAGTGGGTCGAGGGTGCTCGACAACGACCTCTCCGTCGGTGTTGGCGATGACGACCGTGTTCCGCGAGGCCGGTGTGGCTCACCGTGAACCGAAGAAGAAGCCTCGCTCGGCGTGGCGGCGGTTCGTCTATCCGGCACCGGACGCGTGCTGGCAACTCGATGGCACCGAATATGTAGGTGACTGCATCCACGCTGACGGTCCCGGAGGTACTGACAGTTCGGAGCAGGACAAGATACGGGCCAGCGATGCCGTCGAGGGGACCTCCGTCAGGCCCATCGACTGCATCTTGTCATGCACGCTGATCGGTTCGTGATCCAGACCGGAAGCCTCTAGGGCAGCGCGCACCGCGACTGCTTGCCCTTGACCTCGTCACTCAGCGCCGACGGGCTCGACTTCGGGCGGCGGGTGCGGGGTTCCAGCACCGCCGCGGCCCCCTCGTCCTTGGCACGTTTACGCAACTCGTAGAACGACTTCCGGGAAATTCCGTGTTCGGCGCAGAACGTCGAGACCACTCCGCGCGGTGCATCATCAGGCCACTGCGAGATAGCCAGACGCACGACAGGGTCGATAGGGTTGTTAACAGCCACCGTCTGAGCGTTGAGTGCGGCAGCGTGATCTGACCCGACGAGGTCGGTTCGATCGAAGCCCAACCGACAGCGTGTCGTGGATATCGATGCGAAACACAAGCCTGCCTCCAGATCGGTCGTCTTGTCGCCTGAATCGACGTGTATCAATATTGACGTGTGTCGAATAAGAATCTCCTGCTGCCACCCGGCCGCGGCCTCAGCACTGACGAGACCGGGGCTGTCACCCCACTGTTGAAGGCGCTCGCGGACCCGGTTCGGCTGCGGTTGCTCTCGGAGGTCGCTGCGCATCCGGGCGGCGAGGCGTGCGTGTGCGACATCTCCGGACCGTTCGAGCTGTCGCAGCCGACGATCTCGCATCATCTGAAGGTTCTGCGTCAGGCAGGTCTGGTGACGAGCGAACGGCGCGCGACCTGGGTGTACTACCGCGTGAATACCGAAGCATTGCAACAACTGTCAGTCCTGCTGGGAGATCTCGCCACGGTCGTGGGGGAAACGCGTTCGTGCGAGGCCGACCAGTGACCGCCACCGACACCGCGGTCGCGGGAAAGTTGTCGATGCTCGACCGGTTCCTACCGGTGTGGATCGGCGCCGCGATGGTCGCCGGCCTGCTGCTCGGCCGAGTTGTCCCGGGCCTGGGTGACACCCTGGCGGCGGTAGAACTCGACGGCATCTCGCTGCCGATCACCCTCGGCCTGCTGATCATGATGTACCCGGTGCTGGCCAAGGTGCGCTACGACCGGCTCGATTCGGTCACCGGTGACCGTCGCCTGCTGCTCGGATCGCTTCTGCTCAACTGGATCATCGGACCGGCGTTGATGTTCGCGCTGGCCTGGCTGCTACTCCCGGATCTGCCGGAATACCGGACCGGACTGATCATCGTCGGACTGGCCCGCTGCATCGCGATGGTCATCATCTGGAACGACCTGGCCTGCGGTGACCGCGAAGCCGCTGCCGTCCTCGTCGCGCTGAACTCGGTGTTCCAGGTGATCATGTTCGCCGTGCTGGGCTGGTTCTACCTCTCGGTGCTACCCGGCTGGCTCGGCCTGGAACAGACCACGATCGACGCCTCGCCGTGGCAGATCGCGAAGTCGGTCCTGATCTTCCTCGGCATCCCCCTGGTCGCCGGCTACCTCACCCGCCGCATCGGCGAACGGACCAAAGGCCGCGACTGGTACGAATCCTCGGTCCTCCCGCGGTTGGGTCCGTGGGCGCTCTACGGGCTGCTCTTCACCATCGTCATCCTGTTCGCCTTGCAGGGTGAGCAGATCACCTCGCAACCCTGGGACGTCGTGCGGATCGCGCTCCCGCTGCTGATCTACTTCGCGGTGATGTGGGGCGGCGGATTCCTCCTCGGCGCCGTGATGGGACTCGGTTACGAGCGGACCACCACGCTCGCATTCACCGCCGCGGGCAACAACTTCGAGCTCGCCATCGCCGTCGCGATCGCCACCTACGGTGCGACCTCCGGCCAGACTCTCGCCGGAGTCATCGGACCACTCATCGAAGTGCCGGTCCTCGTCGCCCTCGTGTACGTGTCCCTGGCATTGCGGAAACGCTTCACCAGCCCGAGCACCGCCTCTAGCCCAGATGTATCGAAGGAGCCAGGTCGCGATGCCTGAGAATGTGTTGGACGAGCAGCTGAGTCGCGGCGAACACCGCCCAACCCGAACTGTTGATGACCATACCGTGCTCGCCCGCACCACCGCTGACCTGGCCACCAAGTACGAGGGTGTGGTGTCTCGCCAGACGGTGGAACGCTGTGTGTTCGAGTCCTACACCGCGTTACGGCGCACCTCCCGGGTGCACGCGCACCTGACGACCTTGGCGGGACGATTCGCTGCTGATCGGTTACGCGCACTGGCCCAGGCGGAGGGTTCGGTACCCAAGGATGTGCCCGAGGTCTTGTTCATCTGTGTGCAGAACGCCCGCCGCTCGCAGATGGCCGCCGGATTGTTGACCCATCACGCCGCCGGTCGGGTACACGTGCGCTCCGGCGGATCGGTGCCCGCGCATTCGATCAACCCGACCGTCGTCGAGGCGATGTCTGAGATCGGCGTCGACTTGGGCACCGAGTACCCCAAACCGCTCACCGACGATGTGGTCGCTGCCGCTGACGTGGTGGTGTCGATGGGCTGCGGCGACGCGTGCCCGATCTATCCCGGCAAGCGCTATCTGGACTGGACGGTCTCAGACCCCGAGGGCCGTCCCCTCAACGAGGTTCGCGCGATCCGCGACGATCTTGATGCCCGCGTTCGCGAGCTTCTCTCCGGACTCGCTGCCGAACGGGTCTAACTTTTCCGAGCTTCCCTCACAGCTGAAAGGGCTTGTGTCTTATGTCTTTCTCTCGACCTAGCGTGCTGTTTGTGTGTGTCCACAACGCTGGCCGATCGCAGATGGCCGCCGGTTTCCTCACCGCTCTTCGCCAGGGCAGCGTCGAGGTCCGCTCGGCCGGATCCGCGCCCGCCGACTCGATCAACCCGGCCGCTGTCGAGGCGATGGCTGAAGTCGGTATCGACATCTCCGCGCAGTCACCAAAGATCCTCACCCCCGACTCTGTCGAATCCTCCGACGTCGTGATCACCATGGGCTGTGGCGATGCGTGCCCGGTGTTCCCCGGCGTCAGCTACCGCGACTGGGCCCTCGATGACCCGGCCGGCCAAGGTATTGACGCGGTCCGCCCGATCCGCGATCAGATCCGCGCACTGGTCGAGGGCCTGCTCGACGAACTGGTACCCGCCGACCAGCGGGTCGGCCAGTGAGCACGCCACCGCAGGTGTTGTTCGTGTGCGTGAGCAACCGCGGCAAATCGGTGATGGCTGAACACCTCACGCCCACGGTCACCGGCCGGATCACCCCATCCTCGGCCGGGACGAGTGCGAAGATCGGCGGCCAGGTCAACGAACTGTCCGCCCAGGTACTCGCCGAAGTCGGCGCCGACGTCGCCGGACATCAGCCGCGGCAACTCACCGACGACCTGATGCAAGCCGTGGACCTGGTCGTGGTGGTCGGTACCGCTGACGTCACCCCACCCGACGGCGTCGCCCTCGAGGTGTGGGACACCGACGAACCTTCCGAACGGGGCATCGACGGCGTCGAACGGATGCGGCTGATCCGCGACGACATCACCCACCGGATCCGCGCCCTCGCCGACCGCATCGCGCGGTAGGCGAGAGCGCGAGCCACGACCCCCTCAGCAGCAGGCGGTGCGCGCCTCGGCCGGTTCGGCGGCGTTGCCACCGCAGCACACCGAACCCTGCTCGGCTTCCTCGGCGGCGTTCTGTTCCAGGAGTTTCGGGCTGGTGCCGAAGGTGTCGGAGTCGGCGAGCACGGTGTAGACCTCCCACTTCTCCTTCGCCGGCCCGGTCACCCACACCTTGTCCTGCGTCGCGAAACAACAGGTGGAGTTGATCTCCTCCCGCGTAAACAGGCCCTCACCGGACAGGCGGGCGATCTCAGCGTGCACCTTCTCGCTGGACTCCACCTCGACACCGAGATGGTTGATGGTGCCGCCCTGGCCGGGGTTCTCCAGCAGCACCAGCTTCAGCGGCGGCTCGGCGACCGCGAAGTTGGCGTAGCCCGGCTTGCGTTTGGCCGGGGTGGTGTTGAACAGCTTGGAGTAGAACTCGATCGCGGTACCGAGATCATCGACGTTGAGTGCGAGCTGCATACGGGACATGACCATCACCTTAACCTGTGAGACATATATCGAACTACGGTCATCATGCAGAGTGCCGACCTTTTCGACATATGTCAAGACCACGGGTATGGTCGGGTTATGCCGAAGACCTTGCCGATGGTCGACATCAGTGCCCCGATCTGCTGCGCGCCGGTGTCGGCGGCTCCGCTCGATGACGACACCGCGCTGGAGATTGCGTTGCGTCTCAAGGCGCTTGCCGATCCCGTGCGGATCAAGCTGGTCTCGATCCTGCTCGCCGACACCGGTGACGGGATCTGCACCTGCGACCTCGCGACCGCGGTCGGGCTCACCGAAGCCACCACAAGTCACCACCTGGGGGTGCTCCGCAAGGCCGGCATGGTCGCACCTGACCGGCGGGGGATGAACGTCTACTACCGAGCGCAACCGGACTCGTTGGAAGCGCTCCGCAACGTTCTCAGCGCCACGACAAGGTGCTGCTGAACCGTCACAGGCGCGAATCGTCGAGCAATTGCGTCAGGCTCCCCTCATCGGCAACCGCGACACGCGAGTTCGCACAGAGCGTTGCCTCGCGGACATTTCATGAAGAAGTGTCACCACCAATACCGCTCGTACCGTCACCGATGTCCTGATGCAGAAGTGTCACCGATGTCCTGCGAGATGACACCGGCCGTCGAGGTCGGCGTCCCATCCTTGCCATCGGACACTGGAAGTGTCAGGCTGGGACAATCGTCCTTACCGGACAGTAAGAACCCGCCCGGCAGATCGGGAGCGATCGCATGTCCACCTACTTCGTCACCGGCGGCAGTGGCTTCATCGGCCGGCGCCTGCTGCGCGCCCTGCTGATCGGCAGGCCCGACGCCACCATCCACGCACTCGTCCGTGCATCCTCACTGGCCCGGCTCACCGCGATCGCCGACGACCTGCCCGGCGGGGAGCGCATCCACCCCGTCGTCGGTGACATCACCGAACCGGGACTCGGCCTGCGCGACACCGACCTCGACGTCGATCACGTCATCCACCTCGCCGCCATCTACGACATGGCCGCCGACGATGCCGCACAACAGGCGGCCAATGTCGCCGGCACCGCCCACGTCGCCGACTTCGCCCTTGCCCATGACGCCACCTGTCATCACATCTCGTCCATCGCCGTCGCCGGCGACCACCGCGGCGTGTTCACCGAGGACGACTTCGACGTCGGACAGGGGTTTCCGACCGCGTATCACCGCACCAAGTTCGAGGCGGAGAAGGTCATCCGCGACCGAGCAGACCTGCGGTGGCGCATCTATCGCCCGTCGGTCGTGGTCGGCGATTCGCGCACCGGCGAGATGGACAAGGTCGACGGACCCTACTATTTCTTCGGCCATCTCCGGCAGTTCTCCAGACTGCCTGCCGCGCTGCGACTTCCGTTCCCCGATCTGGGACACATCAACGTGGTTCCGGTCGACTACGTCGTCAACGCGCTCGCCGCCCTGATCCTTGCCGAGGACACGAGAACACACCGGGTCCATCACCTCGGCGACCGCACCGACCGCAGCATCACCGACCTCTACAACGCGCTCGCCCCGGCATTTCAGGCACCGCGCGGCATCACCCTGGTGCCGCGTCAACTCGTCGAACCCGCGGTGACCCTCACCGGGTTCGGCCCATTGCGATTGGGCCGCAACCTGATCGCCGAACAACAGGGAATCCCACCGGCACTTCTCGACGCGATGGCTCTGCCCGTGCGATTCTCCTCGGATCAGACCATCACCCGCCTCTCATCCCTCGGGGTCTGCCCACCCCCGGCGCTCGAGGACTACGCACCCGCCCTGTGGACGTACTGGTCACACCACCTCGATCCGGCCCGCCACCGACACACCGACCCACGAGGACCTCTGGTGGACAAGGTCATTCTCATCACCGGCGGCTCGTCGGGAATCGGTAAGTCCACCGCCCGCATGTGTGTGGCCCAGGGAGCGACGGTCATCATCGTGGCGCGCCACGCCGACGAACTCGATTCCGCGGCACGAGAGATCAACTCCGCCACACCGACACCCGGTGTGCCACGCGGACATGCGTACCCGGTCGTCTGCGACATCACCGACGAGGAATCGGTCCAGGCGATGGTCAAGACCGTCCTCGTCGATCACGATCACGTCGATGTTCTCGTCAACAATGCCGGGCGGTCGATCCGGCGGGCCACAGTCAATGCCGTCGACCGTTCCCACGACTATCACCGGGTGATGGCGGTGAACTACTTCGGCGCAGTGAACATGGTGCTGGCGCTGTTGCCGCACATGACAAGCCGTCACTGCGGGCACATCGTCAACGTGACCTCGATAGCGGTGCAGTCACGCGGTGGACGCTTCAGCGCCTACGCCGCCTCCAAGGCCGCCCTGGAGGCATTCAGCGATGCGACCGCAGTCGAGACGTTGTCGGATCACGTCACGTTCACCAACGTGCGACTGCCGCTCGTGCGAACCCGGATGATCAGTCCCACCGAGGACTATCGCCGGTCGGCGGGCGTGTGGAGTCCGGACAAGGCCGCGACGCGCGTGCTCGACGCGATCGAACGTCGCCCCCAACACATCTCGACCCCGCTCGGTGATCTCGCCGACCTCGGACGACGCTTCGCACCACGACTGACCACGCGAATCCTGCATCAGGAGTTCCTGCTCGGACGAGAGTCGGCCGCCGCCCTCGGTGAACCACGGCCGAGACGCCGATGATCGACACACCGTACCTGTCGGTCGATACCGATCGGCTCGATGCCAATCTTCACTCCATGGCGCGGCTCTGCGCCGAGGCCGGTATCGCACTGCGACCGCATGCCAAGACACACAAGTGTGTCGAGATCGCCGAGCGCCAGAACACTTGTGGTGCGCAGGGTCTGACGGTCGCGACGATCGGCGAGGCGGAGGTCTTCGCGGCTGCCGCCGACCGGACGGGATGCCGGGATCTGTTCATCGCCTATCCGTTGTGGGTGACCGCCGACAAGGGTGCACGCGTGCGCGCGCTCGCCGATCAGGTGTCGCTGCGGATCGGGGTGGCCTCGGTGGGGGGAGCCCGGCAACTCGGTATGGCGCTGGACGGCAACCCATCCGGCCGGACGGTCGAGGCAATCGTGGAGGTCGATTCGGGTCAGCATCGCACCGGCGTCGCACCGGGCGATGCCGGCACGGTGGCGGCGGCCGCCGCCGACGCCGGCCTCGACGTGGTGGGGGTATTCACCTTTCCCGGTCACGGATACGGGCCCGGGGACTCCCGGCGGCGGGCCGCCCGCGAGGAGGCCGACGCCTTGTCATCGGCAGCTGAATCGTTACGGACCAAGGGAATCGACCCACGGGTACGCAGTGGCGGATCGACCCCGACCATTGCCTTTGCCGACACCGGGGTCCTCACCGAGATCCGCCCCGGCGTCTACCCGTTCTTCGACGCTCAGCAGATCGAGTTGGGGGCGTGTGGATTCGACGACGTGTCGTTGTCGGCGGTCACCACCGTGGTGCATCGCAGCGGCACCCGGATCGTCGTCGACGCCGGCAGCAAGATTCTCGGTGCCGACCGGCCCGGGTGGACAACCGGATTCGGCCGGGTGGCCGGTGCGCCGGACGCACGGATCACCTCCCTGTCGGAGCATCACGGGGTGATCGAGTATCCCGATACCGCAGCGACGATTCCGGCGGTCGGCGAGGTGATCCGGGTGATCCCCAATCACGTGTGCGCAGCGGTCAATCTGGTCGACGAACTGATCGTCGAGTCCGATTCGGTTGAGCCGCAACGGTGGCCGGTGACGGCACGCGGACGCAACAGCTGAGCCCGCACTTGCGTTGACAGCGCCCTGTTCTCCGTTGACAGCGCCCACAATCCCGTTGACAGCGCCCTATTCTCCGTTGACAGCGCCCTATTCTCCGTTGACAGCGCCCACAATCCCGGCAGCTCACTCGTATATCCCCTCCACCACCCAGCAACCCGATCGATAGCACAGCAACAGTGCCCGCGAATCGTCGAGTAGTACCTGGGCTCGGGCGTCGACCTCGTCGACACCCGAGCCATTGCGGGTGATCCCGGTCGGCCACGGGCCTGCCCACCATCGCAGTTCCCAGCTACTGCGTCGATCCGTCCCACCGGGTCCGAGACGGTGCGCGAGTCGAACGGTTGTCGGTTCGGCGGAGAAGGCACCGCGCGGGGTTACCAGCACCGGATCACCGGACAGATCGATCACCTCGACGGGGATGTCGGCCATCACCGACGGCGCCGGACGCGGCATCCTCCCCGGCCACGGTGCAGACGGATCACGCTGTGGCACAAAATCTTCGCCGAGAGAGACCATCGTGATCGCCGCACCCGGATCACGGCCGCCACTCCGGACGGGGATGCGGACCGCATCCCCACCGAGCAATCCCTGCACCCGCTCCATGCTGCGACGGGCACGTTCGGACACACCGGCGCCACCCGGCAGACCCGCCCCGGCCAGCGAGTACTGCAGCGCACCGGCATCGACCACTTCCACCGGTTCCAGCCGAAGCATGGCGATCGGTGAATCGGGACGGGCGTCGCCGATCGCATTACGCCTCCCCCCGGTCATCCATCCCTCCAGCTGCCACCGGATACGGTCGGCGGTGGCAGTTGGTGTGAGCGGTTGCGCACATCGCCAGGTCCGCGTATGGCGTTGCCCGCGTTCGGTGATCGCTTCAACGACCAGCTTCGTGCAGGCCATCGAGGCGTCTGTCAACCGGCGATGCACCACCTCGGCCAGACGACGGCCGATGAAGGCGGCAGCATCGATCCGGTCAACCGGCGGATCACAGACGTACTCGATCGACAGGACGTCGGGCAGTGCGCGCGCCGATGGCGGTCTGCCGGGCAGGGCGTTCGCCTGTCGATGTGCGGTCACCGCGTCGGCGTCGAATCGGGTGGCGATGTCGGCGACCGGCATGTCGGCGAAGTCACCGATGGTCACCACACCCAGGCGGCGCAGCAGTTCGACCAGTCCGTCACGCCCCGGCGCACACAGCGAGGATTCCACGGCGAGATCGGCGATCGGGAGTCCGGCGAGATGCACACGATCGCCACCCGGCGTCACACTGCACCCGCGCCGGGCGGCCAGGACCGCGGTGAACAGTTCGTCGGCGATCCCGACCTGCGATTCGACACCACACGCCGACACCCGATCGACGAGTTCCTCGGCAAGGGCGTCCTCGCCACCGTGTACGCGCACGGCGCCGGACAACGAGACCACCAGCAGCCCCGGTCGTATCACCTCCATGGCGGGGACCATCTCGGCGACGGCCGCGGCGATCGGTTCGAACGCCCGCCCATCGCGATGATCGTCGGCGAGGACCACCATCATCTCCGGACACCGGGACTGCGCCTGACGCTTCCGCATGCCACGGCGCACCCCGGCGGCCCGGGCGGGTGCCGAGCAGGCGACCACCCGATTGGCATTGAGCACCGCGACCGGATGCCGGGGCGGCAGGTCGGCCTCGGCTGCCGCCGCGATGGCCGGCCAGTCGGGGCACCACAATGCCAGTATCCGCCGCCTGGCCTCGACGCGCGATCGTGGTTCGGCACCGGCCATCAGTTGGCCACCGCCACATCCGGTTCGGAAGCGACCGCACCGAACGTCGCATCCAACCGCCGGAGCAGTACCCGATCATCTCCGAAATCGCCTGCCACAAACTCTATTTCGGTGTCTCGACGACGCCGGTCGCGGCCCTC
The DNA here is from genome assembly GCF_053605205.1 of Gordonia sp. NPDC003950. Classification (NCBI taxonomy): domain Bacteria; kingdom Bacillati; phylum Actinomycetota; class Actinomycetes; order Mycobacteriales; family Gordoniaceae; genus Gordonia; species Gordonia sp. NPDC003950. The sequence continues at coordinate 68,687 of NZ_JBSGIT010000009.1, forward strand.
GGCCACCACCCTCAGCCGCATGCCGGCGAGATGTCCGTGCCCGCTGCGCGCGTCGGCCAGGTCGCCACGTCCGGCGAGAGTGGGACGATGCCGGTATCCGATCACCCGAACATCCAGACGGGTGTGCGCGCCCGGCCATGTACCGCCGACGACGATCAGCGACGACGACTGCTGACGTGCACGACCACCGACCACCCGGCATCGTGACGGCGGGACGGAGACCCCACCGAGCCCGAGGATCACCAGGTCCATACCGTCGAGCAGAACCGAGGCCACCTCGACCGGATCGACACCGGGTTCGGCGACGACCGCGATGCGTTCGAGATCGGCCCCCATCTCCACCGCCGATGCCAGGTTGAGCCCGGGCACACCCACGATGCCGATCTGTCCGCCGCCCGCGGTCACCGTGGCGATCAGGGACATGAGCAGTGATCGGGCACCGGTGTAGCAGAGAATCCCGCCCCGCACGATGCCACGTTGGGGCAACACCTCGGCGAGTTCGTCGGACACCGGCAACACGTCGACTGATACCGGTTCCGCGGTCCGACGATCGGGCGTGCCCGACATGACCGCCATCTGGCGGCGCAGGCCGGCCAGCGTGTCGTTTCGATGCTGTTCGGCTGCACCCGAACCGGATGGACCCGGAACATCTCCTTCTCGGCGAGATAACGACAACACACCCATGACACCCCTCCTGACCGGCACCGACAACGCATGGTGAGCAGGGAAGATGCTCCGAGCCGAGCGAACGACGAGCACTCTCCGCACTGAGTTTTCGAACGTTTATTCGACGTCTTTGATCGTACGACGCCCCACCGACAGACCGCAACAGCGCCGGTGAGCGCACTCCCCCAATGGCCGCGCCCGCTCGACGGGAAACAGCGCCCACTCGACGAGAAACGGCGCCCGCTCGACGGGAAACAGCGCCCACTCGACAGGAAGCGGCGCCCACTCGACGGGAAACAGCGCCCACTCGACGGGAGTGAGAGTCAGAAGAGGGTCAGCACCTGTTGTACCGCCGGCGTCGCCACCAGGTCATCACCGCCACCCACGCGGCCCACGCCGCGCACTCCGGCCGCGCCGCCCACTCCGACACCTGCGCCGACGGCGCCCGATGCCACCTCGCGATGCTCGCCCCCGGACGCGAGTCCATGGCGAATCACCAAGGGGCGCATACGCTCACGCAACCATGACGAGTACTCCGGGGTGACATAGGCGCCGCGGCCGTACAGGCTGCGATAGCGCCGCATCAGCGCCGGATGATGTTCGGCCAGCCAGCCCAGGAACCACGGCTTGGTCGCGCCACGCAGATGCATCGGAAAGGCCGTCACCCCACTCGCCCCGGCCTGCGCCAACGATTCGAGCAGTGCATCGAGGTGGGCGGCGGAGTCGGTGAGATACGGGATCACCGGCGCGACCATCACATGTGGCTGGAACCCGGCGTCGGCGATCTCGCGGATCAGCGCCAGCCGCGCCGCGGGCGACGGCGTCCCGGGTTCGATCTGCTTCTGCAGATCCGCATCGTGAAAGGCAAGGGACACACTGAGTCCCACCGAGACCTGGCCGGCGGCCTGCCGCAGCAACGGCAGATCGCGGCGTAGCAGCGTGCCCTTGGTCAGGATCGAGAACGGGGTGCCCGACTCCGTCAGCGCCGAGATCACCCCGGGCATCAGACGATAGCGTCCCTCGGCGCGCTGATACGGGTCGGTGTTGGTTCCGAGCGCCACCTGTTCGCGCCGCCAGGACCGTCGTCGTAACTCCTTGCGCAGCACCGCGGCGACGTTGAGTTTGACCACCACCTGGGTGTCGAAATCCCGCCCCGCGTCGAGATCGAGGTATTCGTGGGTGGGCCGGGCAAAGCAATAGCGGCAGGCATGGGTGCACCCGCGAAACGTGTTGACCGTGAAGGAGAACGGCAGACCCGACTCGACCGGCACCTGATTGAGCGCACTCCTGGCGAGTACCTCGTGGAAGGTGACGCCCTCGAACTCCGGAGTCGAGACACTGCGGACCAGTCCCGCCCGACCGAGACCGGGGAGCGCGCCGTCATCGGCTTCGATCGCCTGTTCGGACCATCGCATGCCAGAAGTCGAACACGCGTGCGAGGTGATGTCAAGCGTGGCGCTCCCGACCGCCCTTGTCCCGGCGGGCCGGTTCGATCCCCCGGCTATCATCTCGAGGTATGCCCGCCGATACCGATGCCCGCGCGACCCCCGGGCCGAGCTACCTGGTGGCCGGCCGCTACCGGTTGATCTCGCGCATCGGTGGCGGCGGAATGGGCACCGTCTGGCTTGCCCGGGATCAACTCCTCGACCGTGAGGTCGCGGTGAAGCAGGTGCTCTCCACCGAAGGACTCTCCGAGGACTCCGCCGAGAACGTCCGGCAGCGGGCAATGCGCGAGGGACGGATCGCCGCCCGGCTGAGTCACCGCAATGCGATCGCCATGCACGACGTCGCCCTTGAACGCGGCGAACCGTGGCTGGTGATGGAGTATCTACCCTCGCGCAGCGTCGCCCAGATCCTGCATTCCGCCAGCACCATCGACATCGTCGAGGCCGCCAAGATCGGGGCCCAGGTCGCCGACGCGATGATCGAGGCCCACGCCGCCGGGATCATCCACCGCGACATCAAACCCGGCAACATCCTCATCGCCGGCGGGGGTCGCAACGCCGGACTGGTGAAGCTCACCGATTTCGGCATCTCCCGCGCCAAGGACGATGTGACACTCACCCAGACCGGTCTGATCACCGGGACGCCCGCGTATTTCGCACCCGAGGTCGCCCGCGGTGACGAACCCGCGGAGGCGTCCGACGTGTATTCGCTGGGCGCCACGATCTACACGATGGTCGAGGGCACACCGCCGTTCGGGGTCGACGACAACTCCCTGGTGATGTTGCACCGGGTGGCCCGCGCCCAGATCAACCCGATGACCCGGGCCGGCGCACTCGAGCCGGTACTCCTGCGGATGCTCGAACCCAGCCCCCGGCGCCGCATCACCATGGAACAGGCCCGCGATCAACTGGCCCGGGTGGCCGCCGGCGATCACGGCACCGCCGAACAGGTCCTCACCAGTCTGGTGTCGCGGGCGGGCATCGGCGCATCCCACCGGCCCCAGACCATGCCGCCGGCACCGTCCGGCGGTCCCGGCACCGGCGATCCCGGAGCCCGCGATAGCGGCGGTTCTGTTGTACCGCCCTCGAATTCATCTCCTTATCACCCCACCCGGGTGGCCACCCCACCACCCTTCGCCCCTGGGCCGTCGACACCCGGGCTCGCCTCCAACCCGTCGATCCCGCCCTACGGTGGCACCGCGCCCCCGGGCACTCCGCCCTCCTACAGCAACGCCATGCCCTCCTACATCCCGCCGCCGACCCCGCGGTCCCAGACCTCGCCGGCCCTGCTGGCGCTGGTGGTGTTCCTGTTCTTCGTGGTCCTCGCCGGCGTCGTCGTCCTGGTGATCGCCCTGGCCGGGTGACCCTGGCATCCGGGCCCACGCTCACCCGATGTGCCGGTTCGCCGCCCATCGGGTCAGCGCATTCCTGTTGGACTGCTGCGTCTTTCGCAGCACATTGGAGGCATGGGTCTCGACCGTCTTGATCGAGATGAACAGTTCTTCGGCGATCTCCCGGTAGGTGTAGCCCCGGGCCAACAACCGCAGCACCTCGAGCTCCCGGCGCGTCAGCGAGTCCAGTTCCGGGTCGAGTTGCGGTTCGGGCACCGACGACTTGCCGGTGAACGAGTCGAGCACGAAACCGGCCAGCCGGGGACTGAACACCGCATCACCGTCGGCGACGCGCCGGATCGCGTCGGCGAGTTCCGCGCCGTCGATCGTCTTGGTGACGTACCCGCGCGCCCCGGCGCGGATCGTCGCGATCACATCCTCGGCCGCGTCGGACACGCTGAGCGCCAGAAACACCGGGGCGTCGGCACCCATCGCGTCGACCACACCGCGCAGCACCGCGACCCCACCACCGGAGGGCATGTGCACGTCGAGGAGCACCACATCGGGACGTACCCGGGTGATCCCGGTGATGGCCTCGGCCACCGAACCGGCCTCACCCGCCACCGACAGACCGTCCTCGTCGGCCAACTCGGCGCGGACCCCCGACCGGAAGACGCCGTGATCGTCGACGAGGAACACCCGATACCGGTGCTCCCCTTCGGTCCGCTCGCCCGCACCGTCGGTGATCGTCATGACGCCCTCCCGTTCTGGAGACCCGATTCGCCGGTCTGCTCGCTCATCGCCGATTCCCCAGCCGGCACCGTGGTACGCGGAATGGTCATGCGCACATTGGTTCCCCGCCCGGGCGCCGACACCACCGACACGCGGCCACCGACCCGCTCGATGCGGGAGACGATCGAGCCCGCCACGCCGTGGCGGTCGTCGTCGACCTTGTCCGGATCGAACCCGACACCACGGTCGCGCACGTACACCTCCACCTCGTCGTCACCGACCTCGAGATACATGTCGACCTTCCGCTCCCCGGAGTGCTTGGCCGCGTTGACCAATGCCTCCCGCGTGGCACCGATGAGCGCGGGCCAGCGTTTGGCCGCCACCTTGTCGGCCCGGTGCGCACCGGTGTCCGCATCCGGTGACAGATCGCCGACGGTGACCACCTCCACCTCGATGCCGTAGTGATCCTCGACCTCGGCGCCGACGCTGCGCAACGCCGCGCTCAACGATCCGCCGCGCTGCGCCGGATCACCGAAAAGCCAACTGCGCAGCTCTCTTTCCTGGCTTCGGGCCAGGCGGGCGACCTCGTCGGGTTTGGCCGCCTGCTTCTGGATCAGCGCCAGGGTCTGCAGCACGGAGTCGTGCAGATGGGAGGCGATCTCCTCGCGCTCGGCGTTGCGGATGCGCGCGGCGCGTTCCTCGTTGAGGGCTCGCCACATCCGCATCCACAGCGGCACCGTCAACAGCACCACCCCGATCAAGGTGGTCGCCACGGCCAGCAGAGTGGTGCTCAGGCTGCTGAAGTTGCGGGTACCGGCGAGCACGATCACCACCAGCCCGCCGATCACCAGCACCGCACCGCCGGCCAATCGCAACCAGGTGACCACCGGGCCGTGGGTGCGAACACGCGTGGAGGTGTCGAACTCCCGCCACACCAGGCTCGCCCCGACCGCGACGAAGACCAGGGGAACCAGGTAGGTCGCCGGTGTCCCCGAGGCGGCGAAGCCGACCACCATCATCGCGACCAGGCCGATGAGTGCCAGGCCGTACGCCTGGCGACGCTCCCCCGGCGCCGGCGGCTCCACGTCGTCGCCGGGCGGGCAGAAGAACCACAGCAGGCCGTAGGCCAGCACCCCCGCCCCGGCCATCGCCGTCAACACGACGAAAACCACTCGGACGCGGAAGGTGTCGACACCGAGGTGATCGGCGACACCACCGGCGACGCCACCGATCACCCGACCACCGCTGCGGCGCAGCAACCGCGGTGGTGTTTGCACCTCGGCGACACCCATGACTCGATAGTGGCATGCCGTCGCCGTTCGGGCATCAGGGTTGTTCCCCAGACGACACCCTTAGGGCGTGTCTCCCATTGCTTCTGCGTGGGGTTGGCGGAATCGATGTGTTCCCGCGCAAGGCGGAGGAGGCCTCGTACTGAGGTGCGAGGTACGAGCCTCTAAGGGGAGCAATAGCGGAGCCATTGTGGCCAACGACAACGCAGCCGGGGGCAATGGCGACATGCCGTAGACCCTGGTGAATCCCGGGTGGATCTCAGGGTCGGTCCCCGATGCGGCCGCACCGGTGCGGCGACGAGGATGGCTGTCATGGATACCGCACAGTTTCGGACCCAGGTCTCGCGGTTGTGGGACACCCGGCCCGTCCGGCCCGCCGCACCCCGCACGGTCGCCGGCGTCTGCATCGGGATCGGCAACCGCTACCGGGTCGACCCGACGTTGGTGAAGGTCGCCTTCGTCGTCGCGACCGTCTTCGGTGGCAGTGGACTGATCCTCTACATCGCCGCGTGGATCGCCTTTCCCTCGAGCACCGCGGCCCCGGCACCGGGCGGCGACCCGGCGGGCAACAGGCGGGGCGGCCACGGTAATCCGTCGATGATCCTGCTGGTCGTCGTGGTCGTGATCATCGCCACCTCGATCGGGTCATCGGGTCCGTGGGGATCGGGGGGTCTGCTCGGCGGAATCCTGATGCTCGTCGGCTGGTGGCTGCTCTACCTGCGCACCCCCGAGCCGCTGCCGGAGACCGCCGTCTCGACGCTGCGCGGGCCGTCGACGCCCCAGCGATTCGAGCGCTGGACGCCGCGCGCGGTGCGGGTGGCCGCAGGCATCGACGCGGGCAGCCCGCCGCCGCGGACCGAATCCACTGCAGCCGCAGTCGATCTGACCAAGGTCCACCCCGACGACACCGCCACGATTCCGGCATCCGCCTCGGCCGCCGACTTCGCTGATCGCACCCCGCCGGCGTGGGACCCGTTGGGCGCTGCACGATTCGCCTGGGATCTGCCCGAACCGTCGGCGTCGGCCCCGCCCCCGGCGCCGACGCCGACGCGACGCTCACCCATGGCGCTCATCGTGATCGGCATCGCGGTCCTCGTCGCCGCCGCAGGGGCGGCCGCCCATCAGGCCGGCGCCGACTGGTTCACCGTGCCGCATATGCTCTCGCTGGTCCTGGCCGTCGTCGGTGCCGGGGCGCTCGTGATGGGCTTGCGTCGTCATCGGCCGGGTTCACATCCCGGTGCCCTGGTGCCGCTGGCCATCGGACTCGGTGTGGCCGTGGTGTTCTCGACGGTGCTGACCACCTGGGGACCCGATGACCGCCACTGGGGAATGCCGACCGGTGGGGTCGGCGAACGGCACTGGACACCGCCGAGCGAGAACGACATCCGGGACACCTACTCGCTGGGGATGGGCAAGATGACGCTCGATCTGCGTGGCATCGATCTGACCACCGACCGCCGGGTGGAACTGCGCAACGGGGTCGGCGAGGTCAACGTCGAGGTCCCCGAAGGGATGAATATCCGGGCCACTTGCTCCACCGGTGTCGGTGACTACACCTGCCCGGAGGGACTCGACGGCGGTGACGACGGCACCGATGGGCCGGTATTGACCATCGATGCACACACCAACGTGGGAAATGTGGAGATCCGACGATGAGCACAGCGAGCGGGCCGGCACCCGACAACGACGCCCTCGGCAACCACACCTCCGGCGACGACGTCCCCGGCACCGCCGAAGACCGATCACGCCGCGCGCCCGGCGTCGCCCTGATCGGCGTCGCCGCACTCGCGGTGGCCGGATGGGGTCTGGCCGACGGTCCGACCCTGCCCGATCCGGCCACGCTCGGCTGGCTCGTGGTCGGCGTCGGCGTGGTGATCGGTGCCCTCCTTATTCTCAGCGGTACGCGCTCATCCCGGCGAAGCTGAGAACCGGCGCGGAGGCGCCGAGGGAACCGTCACTCCCACTCGATGGTGCCCGGCGGCTTGCTCGTCACGTCGAGGACCACACGGTTGACGTCGGGCACCTCGTTGGTGATACGGGTGGAGATCACCTCGAGCACCTCATACGGCACCCGCGTCCAGTCGGCGGTCATCGCGTCCTCGCTCGACACCGGCCGCAGCACGATCGGGTGACCGTAGGTCCGCCCGTCACCCTGCACCCCGACGCTGCGGACGTCGGCGAGCAGCACCACCGGACACTGCCAGATCTGTCCGTCCAGTCCTGCCGCGGTCAGTTCCTCGCGGGCGATCAGATCGGCCTTGCGGAGCATCTCCAGCCGGTCGGCGGTCACTTCGCCGACGATGCGGATCGCCAGACCCGGCCCCGGGAAGGGCTGCCGGCCGACGATCTCCTCCGGCAGGCCCAACTCGCGTCCGACGGCGCGGACCTCGTCTTTGAACAGCAGCCGCAGCGGCTCGACCAGGGAGAACTCCAGGTCTTCGGGGAGCCCACCGACGTTGTGATGGCTCTTGATGTTGGCGGTGCCACTGCCACCGCCCGATTCGACGACGTCCGGGTACAGGGTGCCCTGCACCAGGAAGTCGACCTTCTGTCCGTCCTCGGCGTGATCGCCGAGCACGTCGGTCACCGCACCCTCGAAGGACCGGATGAACTCGCGGCCGATGATCTTGCGCTTGGTCTCGGGATCACTCACCCCGGCCAGCTCCGACAGGAAGGTGTCGGCGGCGTCGACGGTGACCAGTTTGGCGCCGGTCGCCCCGACGAAGTCGTGTTGCACCTGCTCACGTTCACCCGCCCGCAGCAGCCCATGGTCGACGAACACGCAGGTCAGCCGATCGCCGATGGCCCGCTGCACCAGCGCGGCGGCCACCGCGGAGTCGACGCCACCGGACAGACCGCAGATCGCCAGTCCGTCGCCGATCTGATCGGACACCTGGTCGATGAGGGCGTCGGCGATGTTCGCCGGCGTCCAGGTGGCCTCGAGCCCGGCGATCTCGTAGAGGAAACGGGTGAGCACCTGCTGGCCGTGCGGGGTGTGCAGCACCTCGGGGTGGTACTGAACCCCGGCCATCCGGCGTTCGACATTCTCGAAGGCGGCCACCGGTGCGCCCGGCGTCGACCCGGTGACGTCGAACCCTTCGGGCGCGGTCTGCACGGCATCGTTGTGGCTCATCCACACCGGCGCGGTGTCGGTGAGTCCCTGATGCAACACTCCGCCGTCGCCGTCGAGGGTCAAGGTCGTGCGCCCGAATTCGCGTCCGCCCGTATTTGCGACCACACCCCCGAGTGCGGCGGCCATCGACTGGAAGCCGTAGCAGATGCCGAACACCGGAACACCGAGGTCCAGGATGGCCGGATCGATGGACGGCGCATCCTCGGCGTACACCGACGACGGCCCGCCGGAGAGCACCAGCGCCACCGGATTCTTGGCCGTGAACTCCTCCAGCGGCGCGTCGTGGCTGATCACCTCGGAGTAGATGCGGGCCTCACGGACACGGCGGGCGATGAGCTGGGCGTACTGGGCCCCGAAGTCGACGACGAGGACCGGGCGCGGGCCGTCGATGAATCCTTCAGAATCGGTCACGAGGCGAGTCTAGTGGCTTCCCCCCTGGCCGTCGGCCGAGCCCGTCGGCCGCCCTCGGGTTCCGGACGCACGAGTCGGGGTGGAATACTCGATGTCCGCGATGACTACTTCAGATACTCGTGATACCCCCTGGTCACTGACCATCTCCGACATCACCCAGGCGGCGGTGTTCGCCGCACTCATCGCGGCGCTCGGTCTGCCGGGGACGATCAACATCGGGACCAGCGGTGTGCCCATCACCTTCCAGACGCTCGGGGTGATGCTCGCCGGTGCTGTGCTGGGCCCCAAGAAGGGCACCCTCGCGGTGGTCATCTTCATGGCGCTGGCCATCGCGGGCCTGCCCATCCTCTCCGGCGGCCGCAGTGGTCTCACCGCCCTGGCCTCGCCCACGGCCGGCTACTTCGTCGGGTTCCTGCCCGCCGTCATCGTCATCGGCCTTCTCACTGCGCTGATGATGCCCCGGTACCGGTTCTGGTGGGGCATCATCATCAACCTGCTCGGTGGCACGGTCGTGCTCTACGCGTTCGGCGTCGCGGGTCTGCTGATCCGCACCGACCTCACCCTGTGGGCCGCGATCACCACGAACGGGACCTTCCTGATCGGCGATCTCATCAAGGCCGTCGTCGCCGCCCTGGTGGCATCTCAGGTGCACCGCGGATGGCCGGGACTGATCACCCCGCTGCGCCGGTCGGCTCGCCGTGCGACCGCGAACTGACGCACAGCGCGATGGAGGCGTCGTGATCGAGGCGGCATGATCGAGTTCGAGGGCGTCTCACACACGTACGGCGACCGCACCGTGCTGCGCGACATCTCGCTGCGCCTCACCGAACACCGGATCGGCATCGTGGGTGCCAATGGCAGCGGCAAATCCACCCTGGCCCGGATGATCAACGCGCTGGTGATCCCCGACCGGGGCAGCGTCACGGTCAACGGTCTGCCCACTGCGAAGAACAAACGCCGCATCCGGCGCGAGGTCGGGTTCGTCTTCTCCGATCCCGACCGGCAGATCATCATGCCCACGGTGCGTGAGGACATCGAGTTGTCGCTGACCCGTACCGAACTGTCCAAGGCCGAACGCGCCGAACGCACGATGGCGGTTCTGGAACGCTTCGACCTCGCCGACCACGCCGATCACCCCGCGGGTCGACTGTCCGGCGGGCAGAAACAACTCCTCGCACTGGCATCGATCTTCGTCACCGAGCCGAGCATCATCGTCGCCGACGAACCGACGACGCTGCTCGATCTGCGCAACAGCGCGATGATGCGGCGGGTCTTCGCCGCACTCGACGAACAGCTCATCGTGGTCAGCCACGATCTCGACCTGGTCGCCGACGTCGACCGGATCCTCGTCGTCGACGACGGGCGGATCGCCGTCGACGACGGCCCCGGCCCCGCCTTGGCGGCCTACCGGAAGATGATGGCGTGAATCCGCTGGGCATCTACCAGCCCGGCCACAGCGCGCTCCATCGCCTGCCCCCCGGAATCAAACTCCTCGGCCTGGCCGTCGCCATCGTGGCGATCACCGTGGGCGTGCGGTCGGCGGCCTCGCTCGGCATCGTCGCCGGTGGCGTGGTGGTGCTCTACGCCCTCGCCGGGATCGGCCCGGTCACCGCGTGGCGGCAGTTCCGACCCCTGCTGTGGATCCTGGTGTTCATCTTCGTCTTCCAGGTGATCTTCACCGACTGGCACCGAGCGGTCCTGGTGTGCGGGGTGCTCGCCCTGTCGGTGATGCTCGCGGCCGCGGTCACCCTGACCACGCGCACCACCGACATGCTCGAGTCGATGACTCGGGCGTTGAACCCGTTGCGCCGATTCGGGGTTCGCACCGATCTCATCGCCATCGCACTGGCCCTGACCATCCGCGCGATCCCGCTGATCGTCGAGATCGCCACTCAGGTCGACGAGGCCCGACGGGCCCGCGGGTTGCGGCCCGGCCCACGAATCCTGGTGGCGCCCATCGTGCTCGGCGCACTGCGCACCGCCGACGGTTTCGCCGAGAGCCTCAGCGCGCGCGGACTGGACTGAACACCTCATCGTGGATGCGCTCGAGCGAGGCCGCATCGACCTCCGTCGAGATGCCGGCTCGCACCCCGCCATCCGTCATGGATGAGGACACCGAGCCTCACCGGGTACTTGCCCCTTCATCAACTCCGCCCCGCAGCAGGCAGCGCGACACGCCCGGACTCATCTCGAGGCGCTCGCGTGCCAGTACTCGTGAGGTCAGGAGGCGTCGACGTGGTACACCGGCGTGAGCGGCAACCGCAGTGCCCCGGGCGCGTCGGCGGGAACCACCGGATGCGCCGGTGCCACGGCACCGATCCGCCGGTAGCCGCCGCTCTGCTCGGGCCGCTGATCGTCCTGTCCCTTGTTGGGCCACAACGCGATCGCCCGCTCGGCCTGCGCGCAGATCGACAGTGACGGATTCACCCCGAGATTCGCCGAGATGGCCGCACCGTCGGTGATGTGCAGGGTGGGATAGTTCCACACCCGGTGATACGCATCGATCACGCCGGTGGCGGGATCATCGGAGATCGCGCAGCCACCGAGGTAGTGCGCGGTGAGCGGCATGTTGACGATGTCACCCCAGGTGCCGCCGGCGATCCCGCCGGGGAGTTTGTCGGCGATACGACGAGTTGCCTCGTTGCCCTGGGGAATCCACGTGGGGTTGGGTTCACCGTGGCCCTGCTTGCTGGTGATGTAGCGCAGCGGCCCGCGGCGTCGGACGAAGGTGGTCAGCGAGTTGTTGTTGTTCTGCATCACCAGCGCGATCACGGTGCGCTGGCTCCACTTCCGGACATACAGCAGGCGCACCATCATGAACGGGTTGGTGATCACCTGACGCAGGAACTGGCCGAACCGATTCAGCGGACTGCCGCCGTCGGTCAGCGCGGTCTGCAGGTAGGCGATCGCATTGGACCCCTTGCCGTAGCGCACCGGCTCGATGTGCGTGTTGGCCTCGGGATGAAATGACGACGTGATCGCCACACCCTGCGAATAATCATGTGCCGGATCATATTTCGCGGCCATCGCACCGAGAATCGACTCCGAGTTGGTGCGGGTCAGCCGACCCATCGCGTCCGAGATCTTCGGTAGCGTCGAACGTTTCGCATGATGCATCAGGCGCTGGGTGTTGAAGGTTCCGGCGGCGACGATCACCTGATCGGCGGTGAAGGTGCGTCGTCGCGCACCCACCGGTCCCCAGGACGACGACCCGTGCGTACCGACCCGCCAGGTGCCGTCCGCGTCCTGGCTGATCGCGTCGACGGTGGTGCGGTCGATGATCTGCGCACCGGCGCGTTCGGCGAGGCCGAGGTAGTTCTTCATCAGGGTGTTCTTGGCGCCCACCCGGCAACCGGTCATGCACGCCCCGCATTCGGTGCACGCCGTGCGCTCGGGTCCGGCGCCGCCGAAGTACGGGTCGGGCACCGTCTGTCCGGGCTCGCCGGCCAGACCGGTTTTGGCACCGAAGAACACCCCGACCGGTGTCGCGGTGAAGGTGTCGCCGACTCCCATCTCGTCGGCGACCTCCTTGATCACCCGATCCGACTCGGTGAACGTCGGATTGGTGACCACTCCGAGCATGCGGCGCGCCTGCTCGTAGTAGGGAGTGAGTTCGTCCTCCCAGTCGGTGATGTGGTTCCACTGCGGATCGGTGAAGAACGGTGTGGGTGGCTTGTACAGCGTGTTGGCGTAGTTCAGCGAACCGCCGCCGACCCCGGCGCCGGCCATGATCATCACGTCCTTGAGGGCGTGGATGCGTTGGATGCCGTAGAGCCCCAATTTCGGCGCCCACAGCCACTTGTTGAGGCGCCAGCTGGTCTTGGCGAAGTCCGCGTCCTCGAAGCGCCGGCCGGCCTCGATCACACCGACGCGGTACCCCTTCTCCACCAGACGCAGCGCGCTGACGCTGCCGCCGAAGCCGGATCCGATGATGAGCACGTCGAACTGGGTCGATCCATGGTGGGCTGCCATGAAAACATACTAATACCCGTTGTCACATCGGGTGGTCCGGGTCTCGTTCCCGCCGTGACACCGGTCAGCGATGGACGGTCAGACCGACCCGCTGGAACTCCTTGAGGTCGGAGTACCCGGCCTTGGCCATCGAACGACGCAGAGCACCAACGAGATTCAGCTCACCGTACGGGTCGTCGGAAGGACCGGTGAGCACCTTCTCCAAACTCGGCCGATCCTCCGGGGTGGACACCTGCAGCATCGTCCCACGCGGCGTATCCGGATGGGCTGCGGCCGACGGCCAGTACCACCCGCCACCGGGTGCCTCGGCGGCCGCGGCCAGCGGCGTGCCGAGCACGGCCGCGTCGGCACCACAGGCGATCGCCTTCGCCAGATCACCGGAGGTGTGGATGTCACCGTCGGCGATCACGTGCACATAGCGGCCACCGGTCTCGTCGAGGTAGTCACGACGCGCCGCGGCGGCATCGGCGATCGCGGTCGCCATCGGCACCCCGATGCCCAGGACCTCACCGGTGGTGGTGGCACCGGCCGTGGACCCGTATCCGACGATCACACCGGCCGCGCCGGTGCGCATGAGATGCAGCGCGGTGCGGTGATCGTGGACGCCACCGGCGATCACCGGGATGTCGAGGTCGGCGATGAAGGTCTTGAGGTTGAGCGGATGCTCCGCGCCCTGCACGACGTGTTCGGCGGAGATGATCGTGCCGTGCACCACCAGGATCTCCACACCCGCGGCCAGCAGCGCCGGGGTCAGTTCGGGTGCGTGTTGCGGACTGACCCGCACCGCCGTGGTCACTCCGGCGTCGCGCACGGTGGCGACCGCCTCGGCCAGCAGGTCGGTGTCGAGTGGAGCAGAATGCAGCTCCTGCAGGCGCCGGACGGCCGCCTGCGGATCCGGATCGGTGGACGCCAGCTCGATCAGCTCGGCGATCTTGTCCTCGACATCACGATGCCGGGCCCAGAGCCCCTCGCCGTTGATCACGCCGAGCGCGCCGAGACGCCCGAGCTCGACGGCGACGGCCGGCGACACCAGCGCATCGGTCGGATGGCTCAGGATGGGCGCATCGAACCGGTAGGCGTCGATCTGCCATGCGGTCGACACGTCCTTGGACGAGCGGGTCCGTCGCGACGGCACGATGCTGATGTCGTCGAGTTCGAACGTCTGCCGGGCCGTGCGACCCATGCCGAGGTCCACGAGGTCATGCACCGAGAGCGCCTTTCTGGTTCTGCGCACACCGAGGTCGTCGGTGTGGCGAGATCACGATTCGCCGACGGCGGGAGCCGCCGGCGTGGAGAGCCACCGGCGAGGCCGTCAGCGTGAATAGTAGTTGGGCGCCTCGGCGGTCAGGGTGATGTCGTGCGGATGCGACTCCTTGAGCCCGGCCGCGGTGATCTGGACGAAGCGCGCGTGCTGCAGCTCCGGGATCGTCGACGCCCCCGTGTAGCCCATCGCCGCACGCAACCCACCGACGAGCTGGTGGATCACCTGACTCAGCGGACCACGGAAGGGCACCCGGCCCTCGATCCCCTCCGGCACCAGCTTCTCCTCCTTGAGGACATCGTCCTGGAAGTAACGGTCCTTGGAGTACGACTTGGCCTGTCCGCGGCCCTGCATCGCGCCGAGCGAGCCCATGCCGCGGTAACTCTTGAACTGCTTGCCGTTCACCAGGATCAGATCACCCGGGGCCTCGGCGGTACCGGCCAACAGCGAGCCGAGCATCGCCGTGGACGCCCCCGCCGCCAGCGCCTTGGCGATGTCACCGGAGTACTGCAGCCCGCCGTCGGCGATCACCGGCACACCGGCGGCCTGACAGACCGTGACCGCCTCGAGGATCGCGGTGATCTGGGGCGCGCCGACCCCGGCGACCACTCGCGTGGTGCAGATCGAGCCGGGCCCGACACCCACCTTGACGGCGTCGGCTCCGGCGTCCACGAGGGCCTGCGCAGCCTCCCGGGTGGCGACGTTGCCGCCGACGATCTCCACGCGGTCGCCGATCTCGGCCTTGAGCTTGGAGACCATGTCCAACACGAGTCGATTGTGGGCGTGCGCGGTGTCAACGATGATCACGTCGGCGCCCACGTCGGCCAGTGCCATCGCGCGGTCCCACTGTGAATCGCCGGTGCCGACCGCGGCGCCGACGAGCAGTCGTCCGTCGGAATCCTTGGTGGCGAACGGATGCTGTTCGGTCTTGACGAAGTCCTTGACGGTGATCAGACCGGTCAGACGTCCGTTGCCGTCGACGATGGGCAGTTTCTCGACCTTGTTGCGCCGCAACAGGCCCAGCGCGGCTTCGGCGGACACTCCCTCCTGCGCGGTGATCAGCGGCGCCTTGGTCATCACCTCCGACACGGCGCGGTCCTGGTCGACCTCGAAACGCATGTCACGGTTGGTGATGATGCCGACGAGTTCACCGGTGCCGTCGACGACGGGCAGACCCGAGATGCGGTAGCGCGCACACATCGCGTCGACCTCGGCGAGGGTGTTGGTCGGCGAACAGGTCACCGGGTCGGTCACCATGCCGGCCTCGGAACGCTTCACGGTTTCGACCTGCGAGGCCTGATCCTCGATGGACAGATTGCGGTGCAGGACACCCATGCCACCGGAGCGGGCCATCGCGATGGCCATCCGGGCCTCGGTGACGGTGTCCATCGCCGAACTCACCAGCGGGACCCGCAACGAGATCTTCTTGGTCAGTTGCGACGAGGTGTCGGCCTCGCTCGGGATCACATCCGATGCCGAGGGCAGCAACAGGACGTCGTCGAAGGTCAGGCCGAGCATCGCGACCTTCCCGGGATCGTCTCCACCGGTGCGCACGTGTGTCATCGGTCCATGGTATCGGGCGTTTCTGGGGAAACCGAATACGGCGATCTGGGTCACGTCGACCGCACCGGATCGGGTCGTCGATCTGTGGAACCGATGCGGCGCAGGTCACGCGACATCGGCTACGGTGGTGGGGTGCGTGACCACCTTCCACCGGGCCTACCACCGGACCCGTTCGCCGATGATCCCAGCGATCCGGCGTCGGCATTGGACTCCGTCGAACCGGGCATCCCCCTCGACGAGAACGAGCGGCTGGCCGTCGAGGAGGATCTGGCCGATCTCGCCGTCTACGAGGCCCTGCTGGCCCACCGCGGGGTCCGTGGTCTCGTGGTGGTCTGCGAGGACTGCCACGAGGATCACTATCACGACTGGGATATGTTGCGCGCCAACCTCTTACAACTGCTGATCGACGGCACCGTGCGCCCGCACGAGCCGGCCGTCGACCCGCGTCCGGACGATTACGTCACCTGGGATTACTGCCGCGGCTACGCCGACGCCCACGGGCACCTCGGCAGCGAACGCTGAACGGCTGAGCGCTCCGCCCGCCCCTGCGCAGATCGCGGATCGGGCGCAGATCGGATCGGGCACTTGGAGCGGCCGGTTCTCACACAAGCGCGGGGCCAGATCAGCGCCGAACTCAGATCAGCGCCGAACTCGGATCAGCTCGGCCTCAGGACCGTCGACGCCGCGGCCGTGCTGCTCGGTACGCCTCCACTGGTCGGCACCGGGACCTCCCCCGACGTGGGCACCTGACTGGTCCGCGGCACACTGGGAACGGTGGTCTGATTCGTCGGTTCCGATGTATCCGGCGTGGTCGCGTCCGTGTCATCGGTGGGCGGTGTCGGCTCCACCGACGCCGAGCCGCTGCGCGTGGTCGACGTCGACGGACGGCTCGACTCGTCGGAGCGCAATCGATTGATCCACTGGGTCATCTGTTCACGAGTACCCGAATCCGATACCGGCCCCATCTTGCTCTGGGCACGTTCGATCAGCTGCTGCGCCTGCGTGGTGTCGCCGGCCGCGAGCGCCGCCTCGGCCTGCTCGAGATCCGAGCGCACGTCGTAGGCGGCCTGGGTCTCCGACGCCGCCTGTGCGAAGACCACCTTCTTCACACCCCAGAGCGGATCCCCGGGCTGGGCGCCTTCACTGACGACGGTCAGGCCGGCAGCCGCCACCACCGCGATCGCGGCCGCCCCGGCGACGATCCGCAGCGAACGGACCACCCCGGCGGCGCGGCGGGTGGGCATCTCGGCGGCCATCGCGCGTTCGACCTCGTCGAGGGCCGGTAGCGGCGGTTCGGCTGCGCCGATGACGTCATGCCGCCACCCCGACAACAGGACCGCGAGTTCATACTCGGCCGGATCCCTGGTCGGAGTGGACAGGTCGCGCGAGAGCGCATCGAGAAATGCGTCATCGACATGCACCTCTCGCACATCGATGGAATCGTCGGGGGCGCCCGATGGCACATATCCCCGCCGCTGCCCGGCTCCGGACGCGTCCCCCGACGGCCGACGATCCGGCAGCGGGCGACGCCGATCACGCTCGTCGTTCATCACGTCGTCCACCTGCCTTCCTCAGCTCGTCTTTCAATTTCGCCAGCGCTCGATGTTGGGCCACCCGGACCGCGCCCGGTGTACTCCCGACGGCGTCGGCGGTCTCCTCCGCCGACATCCCGACGACCAGCCGCAGCACCAGGATCTCCCGCTGCTTGTCCGGTAGCACCGACATCAGCTGCCTCATCTGCCGACTCGCATCGGATTCGAGTGCCGCCTGCTCGGGGCCACCGAGGACGGTGGTCACATCGGGCACCTCGTCGACCGGGTCGGCCTTGACCCGCCCGGCGACCCGCATCGCGTCGGCCACCTTGTGCGAAGCGATCCCATAAACGAAGGCCATGAACGGTTTGCCCTGATCCTGATACCTGGGCAAGGCCGTCATCACCGCCATCAACGCCTCCTGAGCAATGTCGTCGGCGGAGAACAGATGTCGTTCTCCGACCCCGATTCGCCCTCGGCAGTAGCGCAGGATCGGCTCATGCACACTTTCGAGAACTGACGTGAGCGCTGCGCGGTCGCCCTGCCTTGCGGCGTGGACGGCGGCGTCCAACTCATCACCTGTCAGCTTCATCGTCAGTACTGATCCCCGCGTTACACGTTGCGTGACTGGTCTCACCAGCCCTTATCGGCCATTTCCCGCCCGGCGAAGCGCGGCGACGAAGGCCATCGCGTCGGCGACCAGGCGGCGTGGCCGGGCGGTGGACCCCAAGCAGACACCTTAGCGATCGTTTGTCACGGTCACGAACGGCATGCCGCGCGTGTACAGCAACCGATACCGGTCGTCGAGATCGGCGCGGACGGGTTCGTCGTCATCCCCGATACCGACCAGCAGCGACAGCGCCGCCCATTCCAACGGCATCAGGTCGGCCGCGGCGGCCTCGGCACGCAGCCGACGGGCCGTGCGGATCGCCGGATCGGCGTCACCGGACGCGGCCACCGCCGCGGCGACGATGAGTTCGGTCTTGATGCGGTGTCGGGGCGGTGCGGCGGTACCGAAACGCCGTACCAGGGCCAGTGCCCGCCGTGCCTCGGTCAGCGCCGTCGCGGGATCACCGGTGTAGAGGGCCCACTCGGCCCGGACCCAGAACAACCGCACCCGCGGACGACCGGTCACCCAGTCCTCGCCGACGGGGTCCTGGGGTGCCAGCACCCGGTCCGCTCGATTCAGGAGGCGTTCGGAGGCAGCGAAACGGCCGAGGCCGAGATTGTCGGCCGCGAGGTTCACCATCACGTCGGCCAACGCCGCGACGGCCCACGGGTCGTTGGCGTCGGGCCGTGGGTCGACGAGGGCCAGCGCCCGACCGTCACGCATCAGCGCATCATCGTGCCGACCCGATTGCCGCACCAGCGACGCACCCGCACTCGCCGACAGGGCCGCCAGACGCGCATCGCCCATGCGTCGGGCGACGAGACCGACCTCGTCGAGGCGGGTCATGGCCACACACCCATATCCCCGCGCACCGATCTCGACGGCCTCCGACCATGCCGCCCAACGTCGATCACCTGGCGAAACGTGGTCCGGATCACCCTCAAAAGAACCAGTTAGCATGAATTTAACCCGGCGACACAATTGTTAAAAACCCTTCCGAGGTCAATGGGCGATGACGTCAATGTTTCTATTACGTTAATCGCCGCATCGGCGTGCCGCCCCTCCCGCACGACCACGTCGACACCCCGTTCGCGATCCAACCGCCAGTATCCGCTGGTCACAGCAGCTCTCGGCACCAAAACTCCGACCCGGATACACACCCGGCACCACCTGTGCTAACGGCCAGTACGTCACTAACACTCCGTTAACAATGGCGGAATCTTTCCGATCATTGCCCCCCAATTGACGGTATTGACGTCGTTTCTCGGGCCCGCTTAGTGTTTGCTTGCGCCGAGCGAAAACACCCGGGTCAGACCCAGTTGAACCCGATCGTCACCGCGACAGCGCACGGACCACGCCACGACCGCGACCACCCCGCGATCCCCGTCCTGCAACAAGGAGAAGCTGCCATGCCCCAGCCCAATCACCTCCCCGGACCCAACGCAGACGTGTGGGATTGGCAGATGCACGGCCTGTGCCGCGGCGTTGAGTCGTCCATGTTCTTCCATCCGGACGGAGAACGCGGCCGTGCCCGCGCACAACGTGAGCGTCGCGCCAAAGAAATGTGCCACCAATGCCCGGTGATCGCCCAATGCCGCGAACACGCACTCGCCGTGGCCGAACCCTACGGCATCTGGGGCGGGCTGTCCGAGTCAGAACGCAGCATGCTGATGAAGCGCGGCGTCGGACGCCGCATCGCCAGCTGACTTTCATACCGCCCGGAACGTCTCCGGTCGGATCACGCACCCAGACCAGACACCTCCGGGGTGGTCACCATGGAAGTGACCACCCCGGAGGTGTGTCTGTCTGACGAGGCGATGACCGGCAGGTCATCTCCGCACGTCAGTGTGCGTGACCATGCCCATGATCATCGCCGCCCTGCTCGGGCTTGTCGGTCACCGCGGTCTCGGTGGTCAACACCATCCGCGCCACCGACGCCGCATTCACCACCGCCGACCGGGTCACCTTCACCGGATCGATGATGCCCTCGGCCACCAGATCGCCATAGGTCAGGGTCGCGGCATTGAAACCCTCCCCCGACTCGGCAACGCGGTTCACCACGACCGCACCGTCGACACCGGCATTGGTGGCAATCCAGAACAACGGTGCCTTGACCGCCTCACGGACCACCCGCACACCCAGTGCCTCATCACCATCGGTCAGCTCATCGGCCAACGCGTCGAGCACCGAAGCCGCGGCCACGATCGCCGAACCGCCACCGGGGATGATGCCCTCCTCGACCGCGGCCTTCGCCGCCGCCACCGCATCCTCGACGCGGTGCTTGCGCTCCTTCAGCGCGGTCTCGGTTGCCGCGCCCACCCGGATCACCGCGATACCACCGGCCAGCTTCGCCAACCGCTCGGCCAGCTTCTCCCGATCCCAATCCGAATCGCTCGCCTCGATCTCACGCCGCAACTGCGCCGCACGATCGGCAACGGCCTCCGAGGTACCGGCACCCTCGACAATCGTCGTGGTGTCCTTGGTGACCACTACACGACGAGCCGACCCGAGCAGATCCAGTTCGGCGGTCGCCAGATTCAGACCGATGTCCGACGAGATCACCGTCGCACCCGTGACCACCGCCAGATCCTCCAGGAACGCCTTGCGGCGATCACCGAAGAACGGGGCCTTCACCGCAACAGCCTTGATGGTCTTACGGATCGAGTTGACCACCAACGTCGACAGCGGCTCACCCTCGACATCCTCGGCGATGATCAGCAACGACTTACCCGCCCCGACCACCTTCTCCAGCAGCGGCAGGAAATCGGGCAACGAGCTGATCTTGTCGCGGTACAGCAGCACCAGCGCGTCGTCCAGCGCCGCCTCCTGGGCGTCGGCGTCGGTGACGAAATACGGCGACAGATAACCCTTGTCGAACTGCACGCCCTCCGTCACATCGAGGTCGGTCTGCAGACCCGAGCCCTCCTCGACGGTGACCACGCCGTCGACACCCACGGTCTCCATGGCCTTACCGACCATCTCACCGACCTCCTCATCACGCGACGACACCGTCGCCACCTGCGAGATCGCCTTCTGACCCGCCACCGGGGTCGCCACCCGCAACAACTCCGCGCCCAGCGCATCGGCGGCCTTGCCGATACCCGCACCCAACGCAATCGGATTGGCACCGGCGGCCACATTGCGCAGACCGGCCGCCACGATCGCCTGAGCCAGCACCGTCGCCGTCGTCGTACCGTCGCCGGCCACATCGTTGGTCTTCGTCGCCACCGACTTCACCAACTGCGCACCGAGATTCTCGAACGGATCCTCCAGATCCACATCACGCGCAATCGTCACACCATCATTGGTGACACTCGGACCACCAAAAGCCTTGGCCAGCACCACATGCCGACCCCGCGGCCCCAACGTGACCTTCACCGTGTCGGCGAGCTGATTAATACCCCGCTCCAGCGCCCGACGGGCCTTCTCATCGAATTCGATTTGTTTGGACATACACTCTCCTGTGTTTTTGGCGTCGCCTCCGGCGACGCGCAGTTTGCGCCCTTGTGCACCACTCTTCGTCGTCGCCCGCATTGTCGCTTCGCGCTCCTCGCGGACTCCTCCTCATCGCGGCGCGGCGCAAACAGGCGGTGGTTACGGTTCTTTCACTCCACCCGCTTACGGGCTCCGCCGGCATCGCGGCGCAGCGCAAACCGGCGGTGGTGGCGTGTTCGCTCCACTCACCACGCTCGCGCGCGTGTTCCTTGTATGGCGGTGCGGCGCAAATAGGTGGTGACGTTTTTTTGCTATCGGATTGTTGGTCTGTCGGCTCTCTCAGCAGTTCCGCCCCGGCACCCCTTTCAGGGGTACCGGGGCGGAGAAAGACACGAGAGACCTCGTGATCTCTTACTTGCCGATGACAGCGAGCACGTCGCGCGCCGACAGGATCAGGTACTCCTCGCCGGCGTACTTGATCTCGGTGCCGCCGTACTTGCTGTAGATGACGGTGTCGCCTTCCTTCACGTCGACCGGGACGCGGTTGCCCTGCTCGGTCACGCGGCCTTCGCCGACAGCGATGACGGTGCCCTCTTGCGGCTTCTCCTTGGCGGTGTCCGGGATGACCAGGCCCGACGCGGTGGTCGTCTCGGCCTCCACGGCCTGTACCAGGATCTTGTCCTCAAGCGGCTTGATGTTCACGCTCGCCACGATGTGAGTCCTCAACTTCCTCGTCTGAGAAATCGATGTATTTGTTGCAGATGTCCTGCACTTGGGGCTCTGCCACAAACCTCGTCGTCGCGGGTGCCGAGGTTCACAACACAGTGCCTACTAGCACTCTATACATGCGAGTGCCAGCACTCAAGGTTGGTGGGTGCAAAAGTTCAGACCTGGCCGCAGAGCTCCCGCCCACGGTCGGCATCGGCGCTGACATCCGGCGCCGACGTCGTCGACGGTACCCGGATCCGGCGACTCCACCAGGCCACGCCCACCGCACCGATCAGCCCCGCCACCGACAAGGCGCTCACCACCCAGATCGGGGTCGTCATCCCACCGAGCAGCGCTCCCGGGCGGGCCGGCTCGGCGGAACTGGTCAGGATGGCCGTGATGACGGCCAGCATCACCGCACCCCCGATCTGCACGCTGGTGTTGACCAGCCCCGACGCGAGGCCTTGCTCGTCGTCGTCGACCCCACTGGTGCCCTGGGCGGTCACCGACGGGAAGGTCAGCGCGAAGCCGATGCCGAGCAGGATAATGGTGGGCAGCAGGAAGTCCGCGTACCCCATCCCCGGCTGGACGCGGGCGAACCAGAGGTAGCCGCCGAGGAATGCGGCGAACCCGAAAATCATCAGGACCGGCGTGGGCACCCGGTCCAGTACCCGGTCCATCCGCACCGCGCTGGCCGCGACGATGAGTCCGGCGGGCAGGAACCCGAGTGCCATCATCAGTGGCGACCACCCCAACACATCCTGCAGATACAACGTCACCACGAACTGGAAGGCCACGTACCCGCCGAACATCAACGCACCCGACACATTGGCATGCACCAGCAGGGTCGACCGCAGAATGCCGAGCCGGATCAGCGGATGCCGGTGCCGCACCTCGACCACGACGAACAGCAGACCGGCCACCACCGCCGCCGCGAACACCCCGATCGTCGCCGGCGCACCCCAGCCCACCTGCGGGGCCCGCACCACCCCGAACACCAGTAGCAGCAAAGCGGCCGTACTGGCCACTGCACCGAGCACGTCGAACTGCGCCCACCGGAAGTGCGTGCGCTCGCCGCGGGGGATCACCCGCATACCGATCACCAACAGCGCCAACGCAACCGGACCCGGGAACATCAGCGTCGCGCGCCACGACCACTCCGTCAGCAGTCCACCGAAGACCAGACCCAGCGAGAATCCACTCGCACCGCACACCGTGTAGATGCTCAGTGCCCGATTACGGGCCGGACCTTCGGCGAAGGTCGTGGTGATGATGGACAGACCGGCGGGCACGGTGAACGCCGCGGCCGCCCCCTTCACGAACCGCAATCCGACGATCACCCCGTCGACGTCGACGAGCCCGCTGATCACCGACGCCACCCCGAACACGCCCAGGGCCACCAGAAAGACCCGTCGTCGGCCGAGTAGATCACTGACCCGCCCGCCCAGGAGCAGCAGACCGCCGTAGCCGAGAACGTATCCGCTCACGATCCACTGCAACGCGGATTGCCCCATCCCCAGGTCCGCACCGATCGACGGCAGGGCGACGCCGACCATCGAGATGTCCAGGCCGTCGAGGAACAACGCCCCCGCCAGCACCACCAGCAGTATCCAGGTACGCGCCGGCCACCCACCTCCCGAGGTGATGTGGCCGGCCGCGACGTGGTCGGACGGGTTGATCTCTGGCGCGCGGAGCGCCTCCTGATGCGCGATCACATGCGGATCTGTCTGCGTCATGAGCAAAGTATATGCATATACATTTAATGTTTGTGCATCTATTGATCTCACATAATTTTCTCTTGCATGCGAATCCCGCGCGGTGCTAGCATGCAGTCATGAGCAGGGCGCCCGAGCCGACCGCCGCGATCGACAACACCGGGCAACCGGGTGCCGCCGATGACACGGCCGCCGATCATCTGGCAGCCGCCTGGCACGACCTCTCGATCCGTTTCCACCGCATCCAGTGCACCCTCGACCGCGAACTTCAGGACCGGCACCAGCTCACGGCCAGCGAATTCGAAGTGCTGGAACAACTCTGCGCCGCCGACGGTCACTCGCTGCGGATGAACGACCTCGCCGGCGAGGTGCACCTGACGCAGAGCGCGTTGTCGCGTGTGGTCGGCCGACTCGAGAAGGACGGCCTCGTGCACCGGACGATGTGCGCGACCGATCGCCGATCGGTGTTCGCCGCACTCACCCCCGCCGGGATCACCCGCTACGACCAGGCCCGCCCCACCCAACGCCGCATCCTGGCCGAATTGTGCGTCGGCTGCCCGGACCTGCTCCGCGAGCAGGCGCGGTAACCCAGCAGGCGAGGTAACTCAGCAGGCGCGGTAACCCAGTAGGCGCGGTAACCCAGTAGGCGAGGTAACTCGGACCGGCCGAGTCGGTCCCGCCGAGACAGTCCTGCCGGGTCAGACCTGCGAGAGCTGCACGCTCAACCCGGGATCGGTCGCCACGGTCAGCGGCGACGGCTGCGCCCCACCGGCGATCACATGAGCGCCCAGGGTCGCGATCATCACGCCGTTGTCGGTGCACCGTCGCGGGGTCGGAACCCGCAGGGTGATGCCGGTGGCCTCACACCGCTGCGCGGCCAGCGACCGGATACGCGAATTCGCGGTCGCCCCGCCACCGAGCACCAGGGTGCTCACACCCAGATCCTGACAGGCCCGAACGGCCTTGAGCGTCAACACATCCGCGACGGCCTCCTGGAACGAGGCGGCGACGTCGGCGATCGACGCCTCCACGCCGTCGCGGCGGCACTTTTCCACATACCGCGCCACCGCCGTCTTCACCCCACTGAAGGAGAAGTCGTAGCGGGCATCGCGCGGGCCGGTCATTCCGCGCGGGAACTCGATGGCGTGCGGATCACCGTGTGCGGCAGCCTTGTCCAGTGCCGGGCCACCCGGGAACCCGAGGTCGAGGAGCCGGGCGACCTTGTCGAAGGCCTCACCCGCCGCATCGTCGACGGTGGTGCCCAACTCGACGATCGGTTCGGCGAGGTCGGTCACGTGCAGCAGATGGGTGTGTCCACCGGACACCAGCAGTGCCACGCATTCGGGCATCGGACCGTGTTCGAGCGTGTCGACCGCCACGTGCCCGCCGAGATGATTCATCGCATACAGCGGCACATCCCAGGCCAGCGCATAGGCCTTCGCCGCGGCCACCCCCACCAGGAGTGCACCCGCCAGGCCTGGTCCGATGGTCACCGCGATCGCGTCGGGACGGTTGACTCCGGCCGTCTCGCGGGCGCGCCGCATCGTCGGGACGATGGCCTCGAGGTGGGCGCGTGACGCGATCTCGGGCACCACTCCCCCGAAGCGGGCGTGCTCGTCGACGCTCGATGCCACCTCGTCGGCGAGCAGCACCGCACGTCCGGGCTCGTCGCCGAGACCGGGTTCCCACCGCACGATGCCGACCCCGGTCTCATCGCACGAACTCTCGATCCCCATCACGATCATGGCTGTTCACTCCTACCGCCGTGCACGTCGCTCGGCGCACCGGCCGACCGCACCTGCGGCTGCTCGGACCGTCGCGGACGGATCATCGTGTAGGCATCTGCTCCCGACGGCTGGTAATAGCCACACCGAACGCCCGACGTCACGAAACCGTTGCGTTCATACAGTGCGATCGCGGTGCCGTTGTCGACGCGGACCTCCAGGAAGACCGGTGCGTCGAGGCCATCGGCGACCGCCAGCATCGACGCGAGGAGGCCGCGTCCGTATCCGAGACCTCGATGTGTCGGTGCCACCGCGATCGTGTGGATCTCGCATTCGTGATCGCCCGGCGATCCGAGGGCGGAGATCCCCGCATAGCCGACCACCTGCGCACCGCGCTCGTCCCGGGCGGCGAAATACCGGTTGTACGGTGCGTTGAGTTCGGCGCGAAAGGCCGCGGCGGGCCACGGCGAATCCTCGCTGAACATCTCGCGTTCCAACGCCGCGCACCGCGGGATGTCCGAATACTCCAGCGCGTCGATGATCCCGCCGCCGGTCACCTGCGCACCTGTCACCGTCTCGCCTGTCACGGGGCGCTCACCGTCTTGGGCCGCTGATCCTTGCGTTCGACCGCATCGGGCCGGCGCAGGTACAGCGGCGTCAGGGGTCCCGGGCCGGCATCGGCGTAGAGGTCACCCCGTGCGGCCTCGACGAGGCCTGCCACCGTCGGCACCGAGATCACCGGATCGCTTCCGGCCCAACCGATCAGGCGGAGATGATCGGCGGAGCCACCCACCGCGTCGACGGCGGCGGGTCCACCGTCGATGAGATCGGCGACGTGGGCGGGTGCGGTGACCTCGGGCCCGACGCGGCGGTGCCCGCCCGGCCCGTAGAGGGCCCAGTACACCTCGCGGCGACGCGCGTCGGTGGCCACCAGCACCGCCGCCGCCGGCACCGCACGAGCGGTCTCGCGGGCGATCGCATCCAGCGAACACACCCCGTACGCCGGAATGCCCAGGGCGTCGGCGAAACCCGCGCCGGTAGCCATACCCACCCGCAGTCCGGTGAAGGGTCCTGGACCGGTGCCGACGACCACCGCGTCGATCTGATCACGACCGATTCCCGCCTCGTCCAGGCACTGCACCATCAGGGTGGTCAGGATCTCGGCGTGGCGCCGACCGTCGGCACTCGCCCGCTGCGCGAGTACCTCGACCTCGCCAGTCGGGTGGCACCTCGCCACCCCGGTGACCACGGTGTCAGTCGCGGTGTCGATGACCAGCACGGTGAGCCCTGCGGCATCGGGCGTCTGCGCACGCGAAGTGATTGTGCTCATTGGTGATTCACCCATCCCCATTCGGCAAGCCGGACGTCGGTATCGGGATCGCGGGTCAACCGCACCAGCAGATGACGGTCGGCGAGTCGCTCGGCCACCCCCTCACCCCACTCGACCACCACCACGGCGTCGGCGAGATCGGTGTCGAGATCGAGGGCGTCGAGTTCCTCCAGACCGCCGAGCCGATAGGCATCCACGTGCACCATTCCGGGCCGCCCGTCGCCGCCCGGGCGGTGCTCGCGCGCGATGATGAACGTCGGCGACGAGACCCTGCCGACGACGCCGAGTCCGCGGGCGATACCCCGGGCCAGCGCGGTCTTCCCGGCGCCCAGCGGACCGTCCAGAATCACCAGATCGCCGGACGAAAGGCCATGTGCCAGTGACTCTCCCAGGCTCTCGGTGTCGGTGACGTCGGGGAGCTCGCGGGTCTGCACCTCGGTACTCATGCGCGCACCTTGCGCCGCTGCCACCACCGACGGGGTGGCTGCGGCAGCGCCACCCGGGCACGGTCGAGGAGTTGATCGATCGCGTCGGTGACCCGATCGGGTTCCTCCATCAGCACCATGTGCCCGGCACCGTCGACGACCTCCATCACCGAATCGGCACCGAGTTCGCCGTAGAGGCGCAAGGAGTTCGGCAGCGGTGTCATCTTGTCCGCGTCGCCACAGACGACCACGGTCGGCACCTGCGCCAGGATCGGCAGTGCCAGCATCTCGTCGTGGCGTTCGAGCGCGCCGAGGAAATTCACGACGGTGGTGATGGGCGTGTTCTGGATCATCTTCTCCACCGCACGGCCGGCGGCCGGGCTGTGGAAGTCCGGCCCGAAGCTCGCCTCCACCAGCACCGGTTCGAGTGCGAGGCGGGTCAGGTCCCGTCCGGCCTGGATGACGCGGGGGGTGTGCCGAGCTGTCAGGGCGAAGGCGTCGAGCAGCGGATTGCGAAGTACGCGACCGAGTCCGGCCTCGGTCAGTCCGCTCGCGGCCGTGGCCACGAGTGCGACCCCGGCCACCCGGCCGTCCGGTCCGAAGTGGCGCGGATGCCGATCGGCCAGCTTCATCAGCGACATACCGCCCATCGAATGTCCCACGAGGACAACCGGTCCGGCGGGTGCCATCGCCTCGATCACGGTGGCGGCATCGTCACCGAGGCGCGCCATGGTGCACTCCTCGGCCGGTGCGGCGTCACTGGCTCCGTGCCCACGCTGGTCGTAGAACACCATGCGGATTCGCCGGTCGGCCCACCGCCGGGCGAGGTCGTAACGCTGGAAGTGCCAGCTCGCCATCCGCAGGCTGAACCCGTGCGCGAAGATCACGGTGAACTCCGGCGTCTGTCCGGGTTCGAGACCGCCGAGATCGACGGTCCGGACCGCGAGCGCCAGACCGTCGTCGGTGGTGACCGTCGCGGCGGGATCGTCATAGATCGTGGTGAAATCGATTCCGGCATAGGCATCGTCACCGCGGGCCATCCGTCTGCGGGTGACCGCGGTGCGTGCGGCGCCCGAGGCCACGAGGCCGCCGAGTGCCGCCACACCCGCCAAACCCGCTGCCACACCGAATCGTTCGGTGGTGTTCATCGGCGATCCCCCGTCGCTGAATGTCCGGCCACCTGGTGTGCGGTCACCGCCGTATCGCCCGCCACCGTGCCGTGGGCGCTCGGTGATACCGATGATCGGTGCACCCGGGCGGCGCGGCCACCGATACGCGACAGGATCTCGTAGTCGATGGTGCCGATGGTCTCGGCCCATTCCTGCGCCGTCGGGCCGCCGTCGGCACCGGTGCCGAAGAGTTCGGCCACATCCCCCTCGCGCACGTCGCCCCCTGCGCTGTCCCCACCGCCGGGTCCGAGGTCGACGACCATCTGATCCATACAGACCCGGCCGATCTGCGGGAAGTCCCGGCCGTTGATGCGGGCACGCAGCCGCCCGGACGCCAGGCGGGGTACCCCGTCGGCGTAACCGGCCGGGATGACCGCGATGGTGGTGTCCCGTTCGGCCACCCAGGTGTGGCTGTAGGACACGCCCTGTCCCGCCGGGATCCGTTTGACCAGCGCGATCTCCCCGGTCAGGGTCATCGCCGGGATCAGTCCGAAGTCACGTCCGGGGATCGGGACACCGCCGTAGAGCGCGATACCCGGCCGGACCAGGTCGTAGGCCAGATCGGGACGAGTCAGTGCCGCAGGCGAATTCGCCAGATGCATCACCTGCGGTGCGGCACCGAGCCGGGCCAGGTCATCGCGTGCCTCTTCGAGCCGGTGCGCCTGAAGCGAATTCAACGGGTGATCGGGTTCGTCTCCGCGGGCGAGATGACACATCAGGCCCCGCACCCGGACCGCGTCATCGGCGACCGCCTTGGCGAGATCGTCGGCGAAGTCCGCCCATTCGTCGGGTGCCACGCCGCTGCGTCCCAGCCCGGTGTCGAGCTTGACTGTGACGGTGGCGGTGGACCCGGTGGCCGCGGCGGCATCGAGGACCGCGGCGAGTTGCCTGCGTGAGGACAGCGCGAGATCGACATCGGCGGCGATCGCCGCCGAGAAGTCGGCCGAGTTTGTGTGCAACCACGCGGTGATGTGCGAGTCGATGCCGGCCGCACGCAGGTCGAGCGCTTCGCCGATGACGGCGACCCCGAGTTCACTCGCCCCGGCGGCCAGGGCGGCGCGTGCCACCGGGACCGCACCGTGCCCGTAGGCGTCGGCCTTGACCACCGCGATCACACCGGCCCCCGACGCCGCACGTACCACGCCCACGTTGTGGGCGATCGCGTCGAGGTCGATGGTTGCGGTCAGCGCTGAGGTACTCATCGGCGTCCATTGTCCCAGATGATGCGGAGTGCTCTGCCGACCGAGGTGACGGTCACGGTGGCTGGTCCGTCACTCTGCATCCCATCGTGACGCCGACCACGATGCGCGCCTGGAACGAAGCCGCTTCGATCGGCCGGCCGGCCCGAGGGCGTTACCGTCGCTGCTCGTGCTCACGACCGTGTGAGGTCAGCAGGTCGCGAATCGCCGGGCGCAGCGCCCCGAGCAGCGCCGACGCCCCGATGGGTGCTCCCCGCGAGGCCAGCGCGGCGGCGTGTGCGTGGACCCGCGCGGCGGCCGCACCGGCCCACGCCGGTGGCAGTCCCGCGGCCAGGAGCGATCCGGCGATCCCGGACAGCACGTCACCGGCGCCTGCGGTCGCCGCCCACGATGACCCGGCATCGTTGCCGTAGACGATCCCATCGGACTCGGCGACGAGGGTGATCCGGCCCTTGAGCAGGACCGTGACACCCCAGCGTCGGGCCAGTTCCCGCACGGCGGCGAGGCGGTCGGGGCCGACGGGTTCACCGGTCAATCGCGCGAATTCACCGGCGTGCGGGGTCAGCAGGGTGGGTGCGTCCCGGCCGACGACGAGGTCGTGGTGATCGGCGACGAGGGTCAGGCCGTCGGCGTCCACCAGCACCGGAAGATCGGTCGCCAGGACGGTCCGCAGGGTCTCCAGCGCGGCGTCGTCGGTGCCGGCCCCCGGCCCGATCGTCCACGCCTGCACCCGCCCGGAGTCGGCGAGATCGGCGACGGAGACGACCTCGGGGAAGTGTGAGACCACCTCGGCGTGGGCCGAGCCGACATACCGCGTCATCCCGGAGGTCGCCGACACCGCAGCACCCGAACACAGGATGGCCGCCCCCGGATACCGATGCGAACCGGCGATGATGCCGACGACGCCCTGGGTGTACTTGTCGTCGTGCGGCCCGGGGACCGGCCAGCTCTCGGCGATGTCGGTTTCGGTCAGCGCATACAGATGGGTGGCCCCTGTCGCGACTGCCGCGCCGGGCGCCGTCGGCTCCCCCTCGGCGTCCTGCGCCAACCCGATGTCGACGAGCACCACCCGCCCGCACTGCGGGGCGGCCAGCAGATGGACGTGGCGGCGCACCCCGAACGTGACGGTGATGTCGGCACGCACCGCCGGTGTATTCACCGCTCCGGTGTCGGCGTCGACGCCCGATGGCAGGTCCACGGCCACCACCAGGGTGCGCGGGTCGAGCGCGGCGAACACCGCCGCGGCCGCCGGGCGCAACGGTCCCCGACCACCGATGCCGACGACACCGTCGATGATCGCGTCGAGCCCCGTCGGCAGCACGTCGACGACGCGGCCGCCCGCTCGGCGGAGCGCGGCGAGCCCGCCGGGATGGGCCTTGCCGGGCGCGAGGAGCAGGGCACTCACCGCGACGCCTCGACGGACGAGCGCGGCCCCGGCGTAGAGGGCGTCTCCGCCGTTGTCACCGGCGCCGACGACCACCCCGACGCGGCGCCCGTGGCAGCCACCCGCGCGGGTGAACTCGTCGATCACCGCCTGCGCCACCCCGTGCGACGCGCGGCGCATCAGCGTGCCGTTCGTCAGCAGGTCGCCGGTCGCGCGTTCGGCCTCGCGGACCCGTTCGGCGGTGACGTAGGTGACCGGCATGGCTGCCTATTCGACGGTGACCGACTTGGCCAGGTTGCGGGGCTTGTCGACGTCGTAGCCGCGCGCCTGCGCGACGCTGGCGGCGAACACCTGCAGCGGGACGGTGGAGACCAGCGGCTGCAGCAGCGTGGGCGTCTTGGGGATCGGGATGAAGTGATCGGCGACGGCGCGAGCCGAGTCATCGTCGGGTTCGGCGATGACGATGGTCCGCGCACCTCGTGCCTGGATCTCACGGATGTTGCTGACCATCTTCGAATGCAGCACGGCACGACCGTCGGCCGACGGCATCACGATGATCACCGGCAGGCCGTCGTCGATCAGGGCGATCGGTCCGTGCTTGAGCTCGCCGGCCGCGAAACCCTCGGCGTGCATGTAGGCGAGTTCCTTGAGCTTCAGCGCACCCTCGAGGGCCACCGGGAAGCCGACATGGCGACCGATGAACAGCACGGTGTTGTGGTGGGCCAGCGATCGGGCGAGCTCCCGGACCGGTTCCATGGTGCCGAGGACGTCACGGACCGCATCGGTCATCGCTTCCATCGCCGCGAACTCGCGGGCGACCTCGTCGGAATACTTGGTGCCGCGGGCCTGCGCGAGCGCCAGCCCCACCAGATAGGCGGCGGCGATCTGCGCCAGGAAGCACTTGGTGGAGGCCACCCCGATCTCGGGGCCGGCGTGGGTGTAGAGCACCGCGTCGGACTCGCGGGGGATCTGCGCGCCGTTGGTGTTGCAGATGGCCAGGACCCGCGCCTTCTGCGTCTTGGCATGCCGGACCGCTTCCAGGGTGTCGGCGGTCTCACCGGATTGTGAGATCGCCACCACCAGGGTGGATCGGTCGAGCACCGGATCGCGGTAGCGGAACTCGCTGGCCAGTTCCACCTCGACGGGAAGTCGGGTCCAGTGTTCGATGGCGTACTTGGCGAGCATGCCGGCGTGGTAGGCGGTGCCGCAGGCCACCACGAAGACCTTGTCGACGTCGCGGAGATCCTGATCGGTCAGCCGCTGCTCGTCGAGCACAATCCGCCCCTCGTCGAGGTGACCGAGCAGGGTGTCGGCGATCGCGGCGGGCTGCTCGGCGATCTCCTTGAGCATGAAGAAGTCGTAGCCGCCCTTCTCTGCGGCCGCGAGATCCCAATCGATGTGAAAAGGCTTGCCCGCCTGCGGATTCTGATCGAAGTCGGTGATGGTAAAACTGTCCGCGGTGATCACCACGACCTCGTCCTGCCCGAGTTCGACGGCGTCACGGGTGTGCTCGATGAACGCCGTCACATCCGAGGCGACGAACATCTCGCCGTCGCCGACGCCCACCACCAGCGGGGTGGATCGTCGCGCGGCGACGATGGTGCCGGGGTGGTCGGAATGGGTGAAGACGAGCGTGAACGCCCCCTCGAGCCGACTCAGGGCGGCATACGCGCTGGCCACGAAGTCGCCGGCGGTGGCGCCGTGGGCGTAGTCCCGCTCGATCAGGTGGACCGCGGTCTCGGTGTCGGTGTCGGAGCGGAACTCGATGCCGGCATCCTCGAGTTCGGCCCGCAGGGGGGCGTAGTTCTCGATGATGCCGTTGTGCACCACCGCGATCTTGCCGTCGGTGCTGACGTGTGGATGCGCGTTGCGGTCGGTGGGCTGCCCGTGGGTGGCCCAGCGGGTGTGTCCCATGCCGGTCGTCCCGGCCAGCGACTCCCGTCCCACTGTGGCGATCTGCTTGTCGAGGTTCTCCAGCCTGCCGGCCTTCTTCTCCACCGCCGTGTGACCACGGCCGTCGAGGATCGCGACCCCGGCGGAGTCGTATCCGCGGTATTCCATCCGTCGCAGTGCTTCCACCACGATGTCGAGGGCATCACGGCTGCCCACATATCCGACGATTCCACACATAGAAGGTCAGGGTACCGGGATTCTGCGGGCGATCCGGCCACGCTGATTGCGCGGTTTGGCGCCCAACAACCGTGACACGTGATCCAGCTCGCCCTCCGGGGTCTCCGACGGTTCGCTGACCACGGTCTTCTTGATGACTTCCGAGGCATCGGCGAACCCGGCATAGCGGTCGTCACCGGCCACCGCATGCAGCAGAAAGCCCGTCGTCAGCGCGCGGACCTGCGTGTGGGTCACCCTGTCGGCACCGTTGATGCCGAGCAGCGATTTCGGTGAGCGGTGTTCGAGGAATCCCTTGCTGGTGGCCCCGGGCAGGGTGCGCAAGACCACATCACCGCCGTAGGCCTGCGCCAGCGGGCGGGCGTTGGCGTCGAACGTGTCGAGGGCGGTACCGGCCGCGAGAACCAGACCGGACGCGCGGACCTGCGCCGCGGCGGCCGGGAGTATCGGGGTCGTCGGCGCGGGGAAGATCGCGACCACACCCGACGTCGACACGGCCGGTTGGCCGAGGACGACCTCGTCGGAGGCCGCGATCACCGCGGCCGCGGCCCCGAAGCCGTGGCCGAGAAAGCCGATGCGGGCCGGATCCGCGGTCACGGTGCCGTCGCCGAGGGGCGCGTAGGACACGATGGTGGCCGCCGAGCGCATCTCGGCGGCCAGACCCACGTCGGATGCGAACGGTCCGCGTTGGCCCTCGGGTACCGCGACCACGAAGCCCCAGGACGCGAGGTGATAGAGGAAGTCGCGATAGCGACCGGCCCCGGTGAGCCAGCCGTGCCCGAAGGCGAGCACGGGTCGTCGGGTGCCGTCGGCGGGCGCGAATACACGACCCTCGATGCCGACGATGCCGAGACCACCGGCGAGCACGCGATGCGGACCTCGCCGGGTCAGCTCCTTCATCAGCTTCACCGGGGGCGTGGAAGGTTTGCGGGAACGCTTCTTGCCGGGCACGTGTGACAGCCTATGCGTTCGGACGGCCCCGATGGGGACTGGCCTCGGACATGTCCGCGGGCAGCAGGATTCGGGGGGTGGCGGTGTCGCAGGCGTCCGCCGCGGCCTGCAGTTCGGTGCGCAGGTCCGCGACCTCGTTGCGGCGGATCTGCTGGTGTTCGCCGAGTTCGGTGGCCAGACGCAGCGTCGCCTCACTGAACCGGCGTGACTCCGCGGTCACCGTGGCGACGGTCCGGCGCGCGATCATCTCGATCTGCTCGGCGGCGTTCACTGATCACCCGCCAGTGCGAGGTCGGATTCCGGAAGCGTCGACGACGGGGATGGTGCCGGAGAAGGCGGCATCGGCGCGTGACCTCCCAGCGCTTGGCCGGGTTGCCCGGACTTGGATATGACACCGGAATCTGTTGCCTGACCGGATGTTTCGTCAGGAACGGCCACTTCTGACTTCTGCGCCGTGAGTGTCAGCGGTACGTCTGCCGACATGTCGTTCGGGGTCTCGATGTCCTTCGGGGTCGGGTGCCCCACCGCCGACGCGTCGATGCCACCGCCGACGCCGTGGATGACGTCGTCACCGGTGTGCACCGCGACCGTACTGCCGCGGTCGCCGGGTTCGTACCCATCGGCCGTACCGCCCGCACCCGCCAGACCCGATTCCGCCCGCGCGTTCGACGGCGGTGACCAGGCGCCGACCGAGGTGGCCAGCTGCTCGAGGATGGCCGAGATCCCGGTGCGGGTGGAATCGGCCGTGGTGTGCAGAAGACGCACTCGAGCGCCGATGTCGGCGGCGACGACGGTCAGGGGCACCCGACCGGACAGGACGGCGGCGGGGAGTTCGCCCGGCGGGACACCGGCGATCAGCGGCGTGGACAGTCGCGCGACGGTCAGATACCAGGTGCGAAGGACCTGATCGATTCCCGACGCCGCCGCGGCCGTCGCGTCGGCGACCGAACGCAGAGCCTGCAGATCGGCCTCGGCGCGCCGCTGATGGTCGACGGCCAGGGTCATCGCCACCGCACCGGCACCCGACGACCAGGCGTGATCGAGTCGGACCTGCTGTTCGGGGAGCCGATGCCACAGATCGGCGACCACCCGGTGGACGGTCTGCAGGCGATGCGCATCGGCGGACAGCCGGGCCAGGTCGAGGGTCCCGACCTCACGCAGTGTGGTGCGAACGTCGTCGTCGGCGGGCACCGTCACCCCGATGGTGCGCCCGACGCCGAGAACCGTCACCAGGTCCTCCACACCCGCGACGGCCCGATCACGCAGCGCCGCAAGGGTTTCTGGCTCCCGAACCATCAGGACGCCGGCTCCGGATCGGCGGATGCGGCCACCACCCGGGCCGCCTCGGCATCCGCATCGGCGAGCGTCGCCAGGCCGTGGGCCAGGATGTCGGCCAGCCGGGCCGCCGATGCGGCCTGCGCGGCGAGGCCCTGTGCGAGCGCGCGGCCCATCTCGCCGACCCGTACGCCGAGGTTGTCGGCCACCGCGTGATCGGGCAGGTCGCCACACCCGCTACTGCTCCACGCACCGAAGTCGTGCGCGGTCAGGTCATCGGTGGCGGCCGTCAACACGTGCGACGCACGCCGGTAGAACGCGATCACCTCGGCCACCTCATCCGCATCGACCGCGACATTCGACGATTCCACGTGGTCCCCCTCCCGTCGTCAGACGATTGTGACCCACGATCCCCCATCTGTGCCGGAGGAATCCACAACTACCGGTACTTCAGTGCAGCAGGCCGTGCGCCCGGATGGCGTCGGTCAATGCGCTCGGACGCCCGGCGACCGGGACGTCGTGCACGAGTTCGAAGGCGCAGCCGATGCGCGTGGCACCGCCGTCGGCTTCGGCGCTGTCGCCGATCATCAGCGCGTCGTAGGCCGGCACGCCGAGCGGTTCGAGGGCGGCGCGGAAGATCCGTGGGTTGGGTTTGATGGCGCCGACCTCATACGACAGCGCGAAGGCACCGATCGTGTCGGAAAGTCCGTGCAGGGCAAAGACTTTCCGGAGATCAAAGGCGATGTTGCTGACCACGCCGACCGGCACCGATGCAGCGGCGAGTCCGGTGAGCACGGTGGTGGTGTCACCGAACGGCACCCACGAGTGCGGGTCGAGGACACGTTCGTAAAGCGATTCGGCGTGCCCGGGAGTACGCAGTCCGGATGCCCGGAGCACCGCGAGATAGGCGCGGCGATGCTGTTCGGGGTCGAGATCGCGGCGTTCCCAGGCGATCCGATCATCGTCGACGATGTCGGCGGGCAGCCCGACGGGCTGGGTCATCCGGCGCATCAGTTCGGCCTGGGCGTCGACGTGCAGTGGCTCACCATGCTCGTCGTGCAGGTCGGCGAACCACTCGTCACGAGCCTCGAACCGGAACAGGGTGCCGGAGAAGTCGAACAGGACGGCCTTCGGTGCGCC
Organism: Gordonia sp. NPDC003950; assembly: GCF_053605205.1. Classification (NCBI taxonomy): domain Bacteria; kingdom Bacillati; phylum Actinomycetota; class Actinomycetes; order Mycobacteriales; family Gordoniaceae; genus Gordonia; species Gordonia sp. NPDC003950. The sequence goes on from NZ_JBSGIT010000009.1 coordinate 105,214, forward strand.
GCTCATCACCCGCGGCCTCAGGCACCCGCGGTGGCGACGACGTCGGCGACACGCGCCGCGATGGCGTGTGCCAGTTCGGCGGTCGGCGCTTCCACCATCACCCGTACGAGTTGTTCGGTTCCCGACGGCCGCAACAGGATTCGGCCCTGATCGCCGAGCTCGGCCGCCGCCGCGGTGACCGCCTCGGTCACCGAGACCGCCACGGCGACCGCGTGTTTGTCGGCCACCCGCACGTTGATCAGTTCCTGCGGCAACGTCGTCATGACGCCGGCCAGATCGGCCAGACGTGTGCCGCTCTCCACCATTTCGGCCATCAGCAGCAGACCGGTGAGGATGCCGTCGCCGGTGGTCCCGGAGCCGGGGACGACGATGTGCCCGGACTGTTCGCCGCCGAGTGAGTAGTCACCGCGGCGTAGTTCCTCGAGCACGTACCGATCGCCGACGGCGGTGGTGTGCAACGCGATTCCGGCCTCGCGCATGGCGATGTGCAGTCCGAGGTTGCTCATCACGGTGGCGACGAGGACACCGTCCCGCAGACGCCCGTGGCGATGCATGGCGCTCGCCAGGATCGCCATGATGTGGTCGCCGTCGACGAGTTGGCCGGTCGAGTCGACGGCCAGGCAGCGGTCGGCGTCACCGTCGTGGGCCAGGCCGAGGTCGGCGCCGTGCTCGAGCACGGCAGCCTGCAGCTTACCCATGTGGGTGGAGCCGCAGTCCTCGTTGATGTTGATGCCGTCGGGATCGGCGTGGATCGGGATGACCGTGGCACCCGCGGCGGCGTAGACGTGCGGCGCCACATGTGAGGCGGCGCCGTGCGCGCAGTCGACGACGACGGTCAGCGCGTCGAGTCGCACATCGATCGCGGCGGCGAGGTGACGGGCGTAGCGGTCCTGGGCGTCCGGCGCGTCGGACAGTCGACCCACGCCGGCACCGGTCGGGCGCGGCAGGTCACCGTTCATCGCGGCCTCGATGCGATCCTCGATCTCGTCGTCGAGTTTGTGTCCGCCGGCGCCGAAGAACTTGATGCCGTTGTCGGGCATGGGGTTGTGCGATGCGGAGATCATCACACCGAAGGCGGCGCCGTAGTCGGCGGTCAGGAATGCGATCGCCGGGGTGGGCAGCACACCCACCCGGATCGCGTCGACGCCGGAGGCGGCCAGTCCCGCGCAGACCGCGGCCTCGAGCATCTCGCTGGAGGCGCGGGGATCGCGACCCACCACCGCGCGGGGGCGTGGGCCGGTACCGAGAACGAACGCGGCGGCCGAGGCCAGGCGCAACGCGAGCTCGGAGGTGAGCTCGGCGTTGGCCAGGCCTCGGACGCCGTCGGTTCCGAAGAGGCGTGCCAAGTCAGCGCTTGGAGTACTGCGACGCCTTGCGGGCCTTCTTCAGGCCGTACTTCTTGCGCTCGACCGCACGCGGGTCACGCGTCAGGAAGCCGGCCTTCTTGAGGGCCGGGCGATCCTCCGGGGTGACCTCGATGAGGGCACGGGCGATGGCCAGACGCAGCGCACCGGCCTGGCCCGAGGGGCCGCCACCGACGAGCTTGGCGTAGATGTCGAACGACTCGGTGCGCTCGACGGTGACCAGCGGGGCCTTGATCAGCTGCTGGTGCACCTTGTTCGGGAAGTACTCCTCGATGGTGCGGCCGTTGAGGGTGAACTGGCCCGAACCGGGAACCAGACGCACCCGCACCACGGCCTCCTTGCGGCGGCCGACGGTCTGGATCGGGCGGTCGATGACGACCGGCGCACGATCCACGGCCGACTCGGCGACGACATCGGTGTCGGCGTCGTAGTCGTCGGAAGCGGCCTCGACCTCTTCGACGGCCTCGACGGCCTGCTCGACGGCGGTCTCGGCGGCAGCGGTGTCGTCACCGGCAGCGGCCTGGGCCTCGGCGGCATTCTCCACGGCGGCCTCGACGGCCTCGTCGGAAATGTTCTCGTTGGTCACTGGGCCACCTGCTTGATCTCGAAGGGGACGGGCCGCTGCGCGGCGTGGGGGTGATTCGGGCCGGCGTACACCTTGAGCTTTGACGCCATCGCGCGTCCCAGCTTGGTGTGCGGCAGCATGCCCTTGATGGCCTTCTCGACCACGCGCTCGGGGTTGGATTCGAGCAGCTCGGCGGTCGTCTGGACCTTCAGGCCACCCGGATGCCCGGAGTGCCGGTAGTTCAGCTTGCGCTCGGCCTTGTTGCTGGTCAGGGCGACCTTGTCGGCATTGATGATGACGACGAAATCGCCACCGTCGACATGCGGGGCGTAGGTCGGCTTGTGCTTGCCGCGGAGCAGGTTCGCGCTCTGCACGGCCAGCCGGCCGAGCACCACGTCGGTGGCGTCGATGACATGCCACGTGCGTGTGATGTCACCGGCCTTCGGGGTGTAGGTAGGCACAGTTGGTCCTCAACTTGTCTGTGATCGGTGCTGGTCAGGCACGATGGCAGAGGTTGTTCCGGCGACCAGTGGGGACCCGGGCCTCGACTACCCGCATACCACGACGGCATGAGGGTGCCACGCACCAGCGATCCAGAGTACGGGAGCGGCCCATCAGGGTCAAAACGCCGTCTGAGCTGGCCGGTAAGGGCACCAGAGCGGGAACTATCGGGCGGCGATCCGGGCCGATTCAACCGCCTGCACGCAGGGCCCGTCCACCGATTGGCCGCCGGTGCCCGCCTGACATCCGATGCTGACCTGAAGATCATGTTCGACCAGGACGTACCAGCGGATCGGTGCGCCGGACGCCGGTGCCTCGCGGTAACTGATCACATCCCGGCCGGCGAACCGGGTCGAGGGCGAGAACTCGCTGACCACGTCGTCGCCGCGCTGTCCGATCCGGTTACCCATGCTCACGCCCACCGACGCCGGTGTCGATCCGGCGCGGACCGGCGATTGCACGAGGATGAGCCGGGCGCCGTCGTCGGGGGCGACGAAGACGGTGCGTGACTGGGATGGTGACCGGGTCGTCGGTGACGCCGGCGCCGAGCCCGTTGCCGGCGGGTCGTCGCGGTGCCAGGCGGATGGGATCAGCATCGACGTGCGGCCCACCGTGACGGCCAGCGGTGCGGGCGGTGGTGATTCGTCGGTCTGGACGAGCCCCACCAGCCCGGCGACCGCGACGACGATCACCGCGGCCATCGCCGCGGCGGCCCAGGCCCACCGCCGTCGACCGGCGCGAGAGATACTCGGCATCGGCTCCGCCGCGGCGTCGGCCCAGGCCAGGTCGGTGGCGGCGGATCCCGCCGAGCCGGCCGTCGACGGCTGCCGGGTGACCAGGCGCCGGTCGACCCGCACCACCCGACCGGCGACGGTGTGGTCGGTGATGGTGTCGACTGCTCGGGTCACCTCGGCCGCGGTGGCCCCGTCGACGAACACGGCTTCGACACCGTCGTCGATCACCGCCGCGACCGCGGCGGAATCGGTCGCGTCGCCGACCGCGCGCAGGATGCCGCTCGCCTCGATCTCCCACCCGGTCGGGATGCGGCGCAACCGCTGCACGTCCCACCGGGGAGAGCGGCGCCCGTCGTCATGGTCGGGAAGGGCAGTCGTCTCCACGACCGCGCACCGCGAGACGGTGACGTCGGCGTGGGTGCGGGCGATCTGCACCGCGCGGGGCAGCACGTCGATGTCGGTCGGCACCATCGCCGCGGCGCTGCGAAGCACCCCGGTGCGCACAGATCCCCAGGTGCTGGGGTGGGTGAGGATCAGTGGAGTCCATCCGACCGACTCGGCGATCGCCGCAATCACCGCCGCCCACCGCGCCGGGGTCGGCGCGGCGACACCGTCGACGACGATCGTGTCGGCGTCGATGGCGTTGAGCAGCGCGGACACATCCGGGCCCGCCCCCGCATCGCCGAGGACCACCTGTCCGAAGGCGAGGTCGACGACGGTCGCCCGCCGGGACACCACCGGCGCCGGCGGATCGGCTCGCGATGGCGCCGTCGTCGCGGTCACGAGGACACCTGATCGGAGATGCCGACCTGGATCATCTCCGCCGGCCGGCTGCGTGAGATCAGTTCACCGCGCCCGGGAACGAGTCGCTGCAATCGCGAGCGTCCGGTGATGTAGCCCTCGTCCCGGTCACCGCTCATCAGCAACATGTCGCAGGACAGGTCGCGCAACCGGGCGATCACCGGATCGAACATCGCCCGCCCCAGGCCGCCGGATCGGCGTGCGAGAACGATGTGCATCCCGATGTCACGGGCGTGGGAGGCCAGATCCAGCAGGGGCAGCATCGGATTCGCAGACGACGTCGCGACCATGTCGTAGTCGTCGACGATGACGTAGACGTCCGGGCCCGACCACCAGCTGCGGTCCTTGAGCGCATCCACCGTGATGTCCTCGGGTGGAAGGCGCTGGGTGAAGTAGCCGGCCAGTTGGCGCATCATGGCCGTGGCGTTGTCGTTGGAGCTGGCATAGCCGGCGAGATGGTCACCGGAGATCAGGCCGAGCATCGTCCGCCGGTAGTCGACCAGCACGATCTTCACCTGTTCGGGTGTCGAACCCGAAACCAGGCCGGCCACAATGGTTCTCAGCAGCGTCGTCTTGCCGTGCTCGACGTCGGCAAACACCATGAAGTGCGGCTGTGCGGCGAAATCCAGTATCACCGGTGCCAATTCGAGTTCGCCGAGGCCGATGGCCACCTGAGTGACCGGCAGTGATCCCCGTTCGGCCGTGACGCGTTCGGCAACGTGGGACATCAGGATCTCGGTGCCCAGCGTGCGTACCCGCATCGCCCGACGGTCACCGTAGGCCAGCGAGATGGCGTCGATCGCCATCTGCGCACCGACCGGGAGCGACGCGGGCGAAGAGTCGCCATCGAGCCGCGGCAGCGCCACCAGCAGGTGCATCTCGTCCGGGCTCAGACCGCGGCCCGGGCGGTTGTGCGGAACAAGTGCGGCGGCCCGGCGCCCGACCTCGGAATCCATCGCATCACCGAGCCGCAGTTCGAGACGACTTCCGATGAGGTCACGCATCGCAGGCCGGACCTCGGCCCACCTGGTGGCCGTGATCACCAGGTGGACACCGTAGGACAGCCCCTGCGCGGCGATCATGGAGATCTGCTCCTCGAGGAATTCCATCTCGCCGCGCAGCACGCCGACGCCGTCGAGCACCAGGAAGACGTCGCCGTGCGGGTCGTCGGCGAGCGGATCGTCAGGGTCGGTCCGTCCGGTGCCCGCCCAGGCGGCCCGGCGCTGTCGATAATCCTGCATCGACTCCAGACCGACCCGCGCGAAACGCAATTCGCGGGCCCGGACGACTGCGGCCACCTCGGCGACGGTGCGACGAACCGCATCCATGTCGGCGCGCGTGGCCACCGACCCGACGTGCGGGAGCCCCGCCACCCCGGCGAGCGAACCACCACCGAAATCGAGGCAGTAGAACTGCACCTGCTCGGGTGTGTGCGTGGCCGCCGCGGCCACGATCAACGTGCGCAGTGCCGTCGACTTGCCCGACTGCGGTCCACCCACGATCGCGACATTGCCTGCGGCCGCGGACAGATCGAGGACGTGCACGTCCCGCCGCTGATCGAAGGGTCGGTCGATGATGCCGATCGGCACCCGCAGTGCGCCCGGCGGTGCGGGCGCGGAGTAGTCGCGGTCGCCGACGAGTGCGTCCACGGTGGGCGAGGAGTCCAGGGGCGGCAGCCAGACCTCGTGAGCCGGCGGACCGAATCCGACGATACGTCCCACCAGCGTCTGCAGCAGCGTGGGCACCGTCACCGACCCACCGTGCCGCGCAGCAGGATTCGGCACTCCGGCACCGGGCTCCAGATGATCGGGCACCGGCGTCGCCGGTGGGGTCTCCTCGAGCAACGCGGCCGCATTGTCGAGGACCGAACCCACCACCGGCGCACTCTCGGGTGGCGGCGGCCCATCCAAGGGCACAGGTAGCGCGGTGAAGACCTTCATGCGGGCGCGGGGAGCCCGTCCGTCGATCGCACCGAACTCGTCGGGCGAGCCGAGCGCCGGTGGGTGATACGGACCCGACACATAGGAGGTGTTGAAGCGGACCGGTTCACCGGAGTCGGCCTTGAGATATGCCGAACCCGGCACGCTCGGCAGATGATAGGCGTCCGGAACGCCGAGCACCGATCGTGACTCGTTGGCCGAGAAGGTCTTCAGTCCGATCCGATACGACAGGTGCGAATCGAGCCCACGGAGTTTCCCCTCCTCCAACCGCTGCGAGGCCAGCAGCAGATGGATGTGCAGGGACCGTCCCAGACGGCCGATCGCGACGAACAGCTCAGCGAAATCCGGCTTCTGAGAGAGCAATTCGGAGAACTCATCGACGACGATGAACAACGCCGGAAGCGGTTCGAGGGGCGCCCCGGCCAGCCGGGCCTGTTCGTACTCGGTGACGTTGGCGAAATTCCCCGCCGAGCGCAGCACCTCCTGCCTGCGGTTCATCTCCCCCGAGAGGGCATCCTTCATCCGATCGACCATCGCCAGCTCCTGCTCCAGGTTGGTGATGATCGCCGCCACGTGCGGGCTTCGCTCCAGACCCAGAAAGGTTGCGCCACCCTTGAAGTCGACGAGAACGAGATTGAGCTCGGCGGGTGAGTGGGTGGCCAGCAGGGCCACCACGAGGGTCCGCAGGAACTCCGATTTCCCCGAGCCCGTCGCGCCGATGCACAGGCCGTGCGGCCCGGTACCGCCGTGGGCGCTCTCCTTGATGTCGAGTTCGACGGTCGAGCCGTTCGGGGTGTAGCCGATGGGCACCTGAAGTCGTTCCCGCCCGGATCGTCCGCGCCAACCCGACGCCGGATCGAATCGCGACACATCGTCGATGCCGAGCAGCGCGGGCAGACCCGGGTCGACGGCGGTGGCCTCCGCGTCGAGGCTGGCGATGCTGGCCGCCGACGCGAGGCGGTAGCGCGCCAGACGTCGGGCGACGGCCTCACACTCGGCGATCGACAACGCGTCCCTCGTAGCGAACTCCTCGACGCCGAATGCACTCCGCGCGGACACCGTGCCATCTCGAACCACCAGGGACAGACCACGTCTGGCGGCCAGACCGTCGGCGGGCGCCGTGAGATCGACGACGGTGACACCTTCCATCCCGGCATCGTTGATCAGCCGTTCGCCGCCCTCGATGAGACCATCGTCGATGATGACGACGAGGTGGGGCCGGCCCGGGGTGGGTGGCGCCGAGCGGCTGAACCGGCCACGCTCGGACAGGTCGGTGGCCAGCGCGAGCTCCAGATCGCCCAGGCTCGGGAAGATCATCCGCATCGGACCGATGGCGTCGGCCAGACGCGGATGACCCACGTGCGGGAGCCATTTGGCCCAATCCCATGCCTCGCCGACCGGATCGGCAGTCACCACGGCCACCCGCAGGTGATCCGGACCGTGGAAGACACACAGTTCGATCACCATGGCCCGCACCAGGTCCCGGGTATCCTGCCGGGCACCCTCGATGTTGAGGGCCGGGAAACCCCGCAGCGACACCGCCGTCGGCAGCCGGTGGACCGCCGAATGGGTACGGACGAACCGGCGCAACGCCACCATCGACACCGGTTCGATGTCCTCGAGCGGCCCGGTCTCCGGCGGGACCAGTCGCGTCGCCAACCGTTGCGTGCCGACACCGACACGGACGTGGGCGAAGTCGCTGTCGGTGGGACGCCGCTCCCACATCCGCCGGCCACCGATGACCTCGGCCAGCGACCGCGGGTCGGGATGGCTCCAGGACAACGCCACGCGCTGGGCTCGGGCGGTCTCGTCGACCTGGCCCCGCAGTTGCGCCAGATACCGGAAGTAGTCCTTGCGTTCCTCGTTGAGTTCGGCCGCCTTCTTCCCACCGCTACGTCCGCCGGCCGCGAACATCCCGAACATCGACATCAGCATCATCAGGGGAAACATCATGAACAGGGGGTTGGAGACGATATTGCGTCCACCGGTGGCGAACATCAGTCCGACCATGCCCAACACCGCAACGATCATGACCACCGGCAACAGCTTGACCAGCAGGTTGCCGGGCACCACGCGGGGCACGTCCGGTGGTTGCGCGATGTTGAGTTCACCACCGGGCATGCGGGGTGGCGTGATACGCGGTCGCCGCACGAAGCCGTCCGTGAGCACCAACCAACTCCCCCTCGTCAGTCCACCCGTGCGACCATCTCCGCGCCGTCGTGACGGGTCGGGTTATCCACCGCCGGCAGTGGCCCGGGTCACCCGGACCGTGATGTCCGGTTATGGTAACTGCGAACCAGCGGGGAGGTAGCGGTAGATGTCACTTGTGGATACACGATCAACGGGGCACCCGGTCCCATCGATACCGCCGGATTCCGCACCGTCGGCGGACACCCCCACAGTCGAGCCCACGATGGTGCGGGTGTCGGTGCTCGGTGGCAACACCCAGATGGACGTGGCACTCCCGGCCGGTGTGCCCATCGCCGCGCTGATGACCGATCTCATCGCCCACATCGAATCCCGCAATCCCCGGCGCAGCCGGAGCGACGACCCGGATGGCGAAGCGGCGTCGGAGGGTTCGCGACCCGACGATCACCGTCACCGGTGGACCCTGTCGCACATCGGCCGACACCCACTGCCCCTCGAGCGGACGCTGGCGGAGTGCGGGGTCCGCCACGGCGACCTGCTGGTGATCTCCCGGCTGCGTACCGGCGAGGCACCGGTCCTCTACGACGACGTCGTCGACGCGGTCGCGCGGCTCAACGAGTCGCATTTCGCCAACTGGTCTGCACGTGCCGCCCGGATCCTCGGTTTCTCCGCGACGATCCTCGCGTCGCTGGTCGCCGCGGTGAGCCTGTGCGGCATGCGTGCCGAGCACAGTGACTGGTGGCCGGCGATCCCGGCCGCGCTCTGCGCCGTCGCACTGATCACCGCATCGACGATCGTGGCGCGTCATCGTCGTGACGGAGCCACCGCCGCGGCGTTGTCGGCGGCCGCGATCCCGCCCGCGTTCGCGGCCGGGATGCTGGGCGTGCCCGGCACTTTCGGCTCCGCCGGAGTGAGCTTGGGGTTCGCCAGCGCACTGGTGTGTGCGGTGATCTCCTATCGATGTTCGGCCGCCGGGCCGGTGATCCACAGCGCGGCCATCACGGCGTCGATACTGGGTGGTGGTGCCTGTGTCGCCGATCTGCTCCTCACCGCGCCCGGTGGTGACGTGGCGGCGGTGACCGCGGTGGTCGGCCTGGTGGTGATCGGCCTGGCGCCACGGCTGACCATCGTGCTCGCCAAACTGCCGCTTCCGCCCGTGCCGACGGCCGGGGCGCCCATCGACATCGACGACGCGGAGCCACCCCCGACCATCGAGGGGATCGGCGCGATCGGCGCCATCGCCCTACCCAAAACCGATGCACTGGAACGTCGTTCGTACCTGGCGAACGCCTACCTCACCGGGATCGTCGCCGGATCGACGGTGATCACGGCGGTCGCCGCCGTTGTGACGGCCACCCCGTGGACCGGAATCGACTGGCGGTCGATGTCGCTGGCGATGATCGTCGCCGTCGTACTGTGCCTGCGCGGGCGGTCGCACTCCGATCTCGCGCAGGCCGCCACCCTGATCGCCGGCGGGTGTCTGACACTGGCAACAATCGTCGCGTCGTGGGCGCTGGGCCCGGGGATGTGGCCGCTCGTTGGTTTCGCCGTGGGTGTCCTCGCCATGATCGTCGCCATGATCGGCGGGGTTGTGGCTCCGCGACACGCGTTTTCGCCGGTGATGCGTCGGCTGGCGGAGCTCGCCGAGTATGCGCTGATCGCCGTGATCGTGCCGTTGCTGGCATGGATTCTCGACCTGTATCAGACCGTCCGGAATCTGTGAGATGACCTCGGACACCGCGCTGGGTACCCGGCGTGTCCTGGCCGCAGCGCTCACCGCGGTGATTGTCGCACTGGGCGGCGCGTCCCCGGCGACGGCGCTGACACCACCGGTCATCGACGTGGGTGCACTCGTGCGTTCGGCGCCGGTGGCACCGCCGGAACGCACCGAACAGCGGACCCTCTGCGCGCGGCCTCTCACCGCACCGTCCCCCACCCGGGTCTCGCCCGCGCAGCAGATGATGAATCTCGATGACGCGTGGCGGTTCTCCCGGGGCGCCGGGCAGCGCGTCGCGGTGATCGACACGGGTGTGTCGCCGCACCCGCGCCTGTCACGACTCCGGGGCGGCGGCGATTACGTGTCGTCCGGCGACGGCCTGTCCGACTGCGACGCGCACGGGACGCTGGTCGCCGGAATCATCGGCGCCGCACCGTCATCCGACGACGCCTTCGTCGGGGTCGCGCCCGATGCCTCGATCATCTCAATCCGGCAGTCGAGCGCGGCATTCGACGCCGCCGACCGCCGGCGGGAGGACTCCGATCCCGCGGTCGGCGGTGGCTACGGGTCCGTGTCGACACTGGCGAACGCGGTTGTGCGGGCGGTCGATCTCGGTGCCACGGTCATCAACATCTCCGAGGTGGCCTGTTCGTCCGCCGGCGATCGTCCCGCCGATCGAGCACTGGGCGCGGCCGTCCGCCACGCCTATGAACGCAATGTGGTGGTGGTCGTCGCCGCGGGCAATCTGTCACAGGGATCGGCCTGCGCACAACAGAATCCGCCGCCGGATCCCGCCGACACCGCGGGCTGGGGTTCGGTGGTGACCGTGGCGAGCCCCGCCTGGTTCTCCCCGTACGTACTCACCGTCGGCGCGGTGGACGCCGGTTCGGGTACCCCGAGTTCCTTCAGCCTCCACGGTCCGTGGGTCGACGTCGCCGCCCCGGGGACCGACATCGTCAGCCTCGACAGCACCCCGCGCAGTTCCGCGCTGGTGAATGCCCTGCGCAGCGACTCCGGCCCGGTCCCGGTGCTGGGCACCAGCTTTGCCGCGCCCTACGTCGCCGGGACCGCCGCGCTGATCCGCGCCCGCTACCCGCAGCTGTCGGCGGGACAGGTGATGGACCGCATCATCGCCACCGCCCACGCCCCCGGGACCGGACACGATCAGGCCATCGGTTACGGCGTCATCGATCCGGTGGCAGCCCTCACCGCCGAGCTCGGTCCCGCCACCGAGGCGGTCTCCTCGACGCCGATCGCCGCCCCGGCTGCCCCGCCGGCCACCGACCACACCGCCCGCAACGTCGCCCTGATCGGCGTGGCGGCGGCCGTCGCGCTCGTGATCGTGGTGCTCGCGCTGTCGTTACCGCATCGTCGCGTCCGCCGACTCGAACCCGACGAGTACTGAGCGGCCGGCTCCCGAAGCTGCGCGCGCAACTCCCATCTGCACGGAATGCATTGCGTGCAGATGGGAGTTGAGCATGCAGATGGCCGAGCTGGTCAGGGAGGTCAGCGCGCCGTCCGCGCCGGCCGCAGCTCCCGCGGCAACGCGAAGGTGAGGGTCTCCTCGGCGGTGGTGACCTTCTCCACGGAGTCGAATCCGTACTCGGACAGGAAGTCGATGACGCCGCGCACCAGCACCTCGGGCACCGACGCCCCGGAGGTGATGCCGACGGTGCTGACACCCTCGAGCCACGACGGATCGATCTCGCGGGCGTAGTCGACCAGATACGACGCGGCCGCCCCGTTCTGCAGGGCCACCTCCACCAAACGCACCGAGTTCGACGAGTTCTTCGACCCGACCACGATCACCAGGTCGCACTGCGGGGCCATCGCCTTCACCGCGACCTGGCGATTCTGGGTGGCGTAGCAGATGTCGTCGCTCGGCGGGTCATTGAGTTCCGGGAAACGTTCGCGCAGGCGCCGGACGGTTTCCATCGTCTCGTCCACCGACAGCGTGGTCTGCGACAGCCAGATCACCTTGGACTCGTCACGCACGGTCACCTTGTCCACCGCGTCGGGGCCGTCGACGAGCTGGATGTGCTCGGGTGCCTCACCGGCGGTGCCCTCGACCTCCTCGTGGCCCTCGTGACCGATGAGCAGGATGTCGTAATCGTCGCGGGCGAATCGCTTGGCCTCCTGGTGCACCTTCGTGACCAGCGGACATGTCGCGTCGATGGTCTTCAGGTTGCGCACCGCGGCGGTGCGGTGGACCTCCGGGGACACACCGTGCGCGGAGAACACGACGATCGCCCCCTCGGGCACCTCGTCGGTCTCCCCGACGAAGATCGCGCCGCGTTCGGCCAGCGTGTCGACGACGTGCCGGTTGTGCACGATCTCTTTGCGGACGTAGACGGGAGCCCCGTGTTTGTCGAGGGCACGCTCGACGGTCTCCACGGCCCGGTCGACGCCGGCACAGTACCCCCGCGGTTCGGCGAGCAGGACGCGCTTGGGTTCAGACATGCCTCCCAGGGTACGTGTTGGCCGCCACGAGCGAAGATGGCAGAGTGAACCCATGGTTCGCGCACCTTATCCGGCCCGTATCGCCGCAGGTCTCGTCGTCACCGCGATCGAGGAGACGCGCAAGCTCCCCACTCTGCTCGTCACCTTGCCGATGACCGCGGTCAGCGAAACCCTGCAGTTCGCGATGCGCGCACAGCAGGGCATCGCCGAACTCGCCATCAAGGGTGACACCGCGCTCGAGTTCCTCTTCGACCATCCCGACGAGCAACCGTCGTGGGCCCGCTTCGACGACGACGAGATCGACGTCACCGAGTCGGTCGTGCCGATCGAGTCGGGCCGCAAGGGCGGCGCCACCGACAAGTCGACGTCGGCGGCGGCCACACCGGCCCCGGTGAAGAAGGCGGCCGCGAAGAAGGCACCCGCCACCAAGGCCCCTGAACCAAAGACGCCGGCGAAGAAGGCCCCGGCGGCCAAGAAAACTCCGGCGGCCGCGAAGACTCCGGCCAAGAAGGCATCCGCTCCGGCCCCTGCGCCCGAATCCGAGGCACCCCGCGCCGACGCCGGCCGGTTCGCGCTCTACAGCTCCGCGCCCAAGGAGGTCATCGACTCGGCCCACGACTCCGAGGCGGACGCCGAGTCGCCGGCATCCGGCGACGTCCCCGAAGTCGTCGAGTACACCGACTACGACACCCTCACCCTGGCCCAGCTGCGCGCTAAGCTCCGCACCGTCGGCGTCGACGACCTCACCGCGCTGCTGGCGTATGAGAAGAGCACCCGCAACCGCGCACCGTTCATCACGATGATCGACAACCGGATCACCGCCGCCGAGAACAAGCGCTCCACCTCCTCGTGACGGGGCGCGTCACCTTTCCGGGGGCTGTGACCGTCGCACCGGGGACACCGTGACCGCCGGGGCCAACACCGCCGACAATCCCTGGCCGGTCCGCACGGTCAACACCAAGATCGCCGACTGGGTTCATCGTCTCGGCCAGATCTGGGTGGAAGGCCAGATCACCCAGATCAGCCGACGCCCGGGCACCCGCACATCCTTTCTGACACTGCGGGATCCGGCCGCCGACATCTCCATCTCGGTGACCTGCAGCCCCGATCTGCTCGCCCGCTCCGAGGTGCCGCTGACCGAGGGCGCGCACGTGGTGATGCTCGGACGCCCCAGCTACTACACCGGCCGTGGCACGATCTCGTTGCGGGTCAGCGACATTCGCCCCATCGGCATCGGGCAACTGTTGCTGCGGATCGAACGGCTGCGGCAGCTCCTGGCCGCCGAGGGCCTGTTCGACACCCGGATGAAACGCCGACTACCCTTCCTGCCCCGCACCATCGGCCTGATCTCCGGGCGGGCGAGCGCCGCGCAGCACGACGTCGTCACGGTCGCGTCAACCCGTTGGGCGGCAGTGCGTTTCGACGTGCGGGACGCTCCGGTCCAAGGGCCGACCGCGGTACCGCGGATCATCGCCCACCTCAACGACCTCGATGCACACCCCGACATCGACGTCATCATCATCGCCCGCGGCGGCGGCAGCGTCGAAGACCTGTTGCCGTTCTCCGACGAGACCCTGCTGCGCGCGGTGGCCGCCTGTACCACCCCGGTGGTCAGTGCCATCGGCCACGAACCCGACACGCCCCTGCTCGATCTCGTCGCCGACCTGCGCGCGGCCACTCCAACCGACGCCGCCAAACGTGTGGTCCCCGACGTCGAGGCCGAACTGGCCGGCATCACCGCGCTGCGGCGGCGCAGTGCGCACGCCCTGCGCAACTGGGTGCATCGGGAGGATCGGGTGATTTCCGGACTGCGCGCGAGACCTGTTCTCGCCGATCCATTCTCGATGATCGACCGGCACGTCGAGGGCGTCGAGCGGGCCCGCTCCGACATCCGGCGTGACGTGCTGCGCCTCATCGACACCCAGGAGCGCCGCACCGAGGCCCTCGCGGCCCGGCTGGCCACCCTCGGGCCGGCCCAGACCCTCGCCCGCGGATATGCCGTCGTGCAACGCACCGACGTCGATCCGCCGCAGGTCCTCGACTCCGTCGACGGCGTCGTCGCCGGGACCGCGCTGCGCATCCGCGTGGCCGACGGTTCCCTGCACGCGCACGTCGATCAGCCCGCACATCCCGATCATCAGGAGCCCGATCAGTGAGTCCGCAACGGAGCCAGAAAGATTCATCCGAACCCGCCGCCGTCCCGGTCGAGCAACTCGGCTACGAGCAGGCCCGTGACGAACTCGTTGAGGTGGTGACCACCCTCGAACGCGGCGGCCTCGATCTCGATGCGTCACTGGCCCTGTGGGAACGCGGTGAGGCCCTCGCCGACCGCTGCGAGGCACACCTCGCCGGTGCCCGCGACCGCATCGAGGCAGTGCTCAACGACGGCGAGGACGATGGTGACGACGACGAGGACGATCTCGATGACTGACCAGCGCGCCGTCGGGATCTGACCGGGATCTGACCGTGATGTACCGGCCCCGATCAGCCCACCGGCCGGAACGAATCCGGGTCGGCGCGGGAGAAGTCCTCGACCCACGATTCCGGCGGATCACACAGCAGCACACCGTCGTCGAGCCACTCGTAGATCTCGGCATAGGACCGCTGTTCGGTGGCCGAGAGCCGTTTGCGCAGCAGGTGCGGGCCGAGGCGGGCCGGATCGTCGATACCCATCGAAGCCATCAGCCGCATCGCCTGCGCCACCGTCGCATTGTGATAGCGGTAGACGCGTTCACTCTTGTCGGCGACGTCCAGCGCCCGCGCCCGCCGCGGATCCTGGGTGGCCACTCCCACCGGGCAGTGATTGGTGTGGCAGCGCTGCGACTGGATGCAGCCGACCGCCATCATCATCGCGCGGGCGGCGTTGGTGAAATCGGCCCCCTGGATGAGGCGTTTGACGATGTCGTTGCCGGAGGCCACCTTGGCGCTCGCCCCGATCCGGATTCGGTCCCGCAGACCACATCCGACCAGGGCGTTGTGCATCGTCATCAGTCCGTCGGTCAGCGGCAGACCGACGTGATCCTCGAATTCCAGCGGCGCCGCCGCGGTGCCGCCCTCGGCGCCGTCGATCACAATGAAGTCCGGGGTGATCTGCTCCTCCACCATCGCCTTGCACATCGCCAGCACATCCACCCGGGAACCCACACACAGCTTGAACCCCACCGGTTTACCGTCGGCCAGTTCCCGCAGCCGTCCGATGAAGGTGACGAGTTCACGCGGGGTGGAGAACGCCGAATGCGCGGGCGGACTCACACACTTCTGCCCCACCGGCACACCTCGATACCGCGCGATCTCCTCGGTGACCTTCGACCCGGGCAGCACGCCACCGATGCCCGGCTTCGCGCCCTGACTCAGCTTGACCAGGATCCCCTTGACTTGTTCGGTGGCGGCCTTCTCGGCGAAGGTGTCCGGATCGAAATGACCGTCGGCGGTGCGGGTTCCGAAGTAGCCCGAGCCGATCTCCCAGATGACGTCGGCACCGGTCAGGTGATACGGCGTCAACCCACCCTCGCCGGTGTCGTGGGCGAAACCGCCCTTCCTGGCCCCCTCGTTCAGCGCCCGCAACGCATTCGACGACAGCGCACCGAAACTCATCGCCGAGACATTGAGCAGCGACATGTCGTACGGGCGGGTGCAGTCGGGTCCGCCGATCCGCACCCGGAACGGCTCGGGCGGCGCCACCAGCGGTGCGGCCGAGTGGACGAGGTATTCGTAACCCTCGGCGTCGATGTCGCGTTCGGTGCCGAAGGACAATTCCGACGCGGTGCCCTTGGCCCGCTCGTAAATCAGGGAGCGGACGTCACGATCGAAGGGGCGACCGTCGAAGTTCCGCTCGATGAAGTACTGCTGGATCTCCGGACGCAGCATCTCCAGCAGGAATCTCACATGTCCGAGCACCGGATAGTTCCGCAGGATCGAGTGCTTGCGCTGGAGCAGATCGTAGATGCCGAGGACAGCGAGCGGCGTCAGGATCGCCGCCGGGATGATCCACACCCAGGAGCCGATCACGGCACCGACGATGCAGACCACCGCGGCCACCACCAGCGCGCCCATCCGCAGTCGTAACACCCCGACACCCTACTTTCCGACCACATGGCACGACTTCTTTCCGACCACATGTCACGACGCCACGTCGGCAACGCCATCCGACATGAGATCACGACGGCCGGGGAGTGTCTGCCCAACCGCGCGTGGAACCCGGGTTCAGCCCCGACCGGGCAGGGGTTGCTGCGCGAGAACCGCCGCGGCCATCTTCTCCATGTCGTCGGCGGACCCGGTCGACATCACCGCGATGCGCACATTCCCCAGATCGGTGATCCAGATGTTGTTGCCGTCGTAAGTGGAATAGAGCACCCAGCGATGGCCACCGATCTCGCGGGTACCGGTACCGGAGGCCACCTCGTCGTCGTCGCCACCCCCGGCGAGATGGGTGACGAGGGTGTCCTCCGAGGCGTCGGTCTGGGTCAGCTGCACGTAGTTACCCGACGGGGTCAGCCATCCCACATTGCTCAGCACATGTCCCGAGGCGTTCTCGCGGCTACCGGAGCTGGGTTTCCAGCCGTCCGGGTCGGCGGGCCGCCGGATCGGGAACGGCATCGTCTGCGAATCGGCAAGCAGTGCGCCCTGCACGTCGAACGGTGCGCGCCGGTCGTCCTTGGCGGTCCCGGTCAGTCCGACCGAGCAGTTGCCGGAGACCATGGCGACGAACGCGCAGATCACCAGCAGCGGAATGATCGACCAGATCATGTCCTTGCCGCTGGTCAGATAGCGCGGTTTGGAGGCCATGAGGCCAGTATTGCAGTCGGCCTCGCGCCGACCCCAATCGTGTGATCGCAGGCACGCACACCCCCCGCGCCCAAAGGGCGACCCGCCGACGCGCGGGCGGCGTGACATGCGAGGATGGACGGTGAGCCGCAACGCCGCACGCCGAGGAGTCGAAGACATGAGCGCATCCACCCACCAGGCACCCGACCGCAACTTGGCGATGGAGTTGGTGCGAGTCACCGAGGCGGCCGCGCTCGCGGCCGGTCGCTGGGTGGGTCGCGGCGACAAGAAGGGCGGCGACGGTGCCGCCGTGGATGCCATGCGCGAACTGCTGTCGACGGTGTCGATGCGCGGTGTGGTCGTGATCGGTGAGGGCGAGAAGGACGAGGCCCCGATGCTGTTCAACGGCGAAGAGGTCGGCGACGGCGACGGCCCCGACTGCGACGTCGCGGTCGACCCGATCGACGGCACCACGCTGATGGCCGAGGGCCGCCCCAACTCGATCGCGGTGATCGCGGTCAGCGAGCGCGGCTCCATGTACGATCCGTCGGCCGTCTTCTACATGGACAAGATCGCGGTGGGCCCGGAGGCCAAGGGCGCGATCAACATCGACGAGTCGGTGCAGTGGAACATCAACTCGGTCGCCAAGGCCAAGGGCATCGACGTCGCCGACCTGACCGTGGTCGTCCTCGACCGTCCCCGCCACGCCGACCTGATCGGCGAGATCCGTCAGGCCGGCGCCAAGATCCGCCTGATCTCCGACGGCGACGTCGCCGGATCGATCGCCGCGGCCGGCGACTACAGCACCGTCGACATGCTGATGGGTGTCGGCGGCACCCCGGAGGGCATCATCACCGCCGTCGCGATGAAGTGCATGGGTGGCGAGATCCAGGGCAAGCTGTGGCCGCGTAACGAGGAGGAGCGCAAAAAAGCCCTCGACGCCGGCCACGACCTCGACCGGGTCCTCACCAACGACATCCTGGTCAGCGGCGAGAACTCCTTCTTCTGCGCCACCGGCGTCACCAACGGTGACATGCTGCGCGGCGTCACCTACCGTCCTGGCGGTGCCACCACCCGCTCGCTTGTGATGCGCTCGAAGTCCGGCACCATCCGCCGGATCGAGGCCGTGCACAAGACCTCCAAGCTGCGCGAGTACGCCCGCCTCGACATCTAGGGCGCCGATCTCCTGACACCTCGCCCGGTCCCCCACGAGGGGGCCGGGCGAATGTCGTATGGACACACGCGCATTCACCGATTCTCCGACCTATCTCGGCTGATACCCTCACACCCGTGTCGGACACAGCCGCAGCCACGCCGGGGCGAGCGCCGTCCGAACGCGCGCTGGCACTGACGTTGCTGGCCGTGGCCGGATTTCTCGACGCCATCGCGTTCACCGCCCTCAGCGGAATCTTCGTCGCCTTCATGTCCGGCAACACCACCATTCTCGGGCAATCGGTCGCCTACCGGCATTGGCACACCCTCGCCATCTGCGCGGCGCTGATCGCCGGTTTCTTCGCCGGGAACGTTCTCGGCAATGTGATCACCCGGTGGGCCGGTCCGCGCAGGCATCTGCTCCAGATGTCGGCGACGGCCGCATGGGTGGCGATCGGGACCGTGATCACCATCGCGGCGTCACCGGAGGTGGGCCTGCCGGTGGTCGCGATCGGCAGCGGGCTGATCAACACCGCCCTGTCGCGATCCACCGATGTGCATGTGGGGCTGACCTACGTCACCGGGACCCTGGTCAAGGCCGCGCACCAGTTGGTGTACGGCATCAGGACCGACAACGCCTGGCAGTGGACCGCCACCGTGGCGACCTGGTTCGTCTTCGCCTGCGGTGCGATGGCCGGCGGGTTCGGCTATCGCTGGCTCGGAGTGACGTCGATGTGGATCGCGGTGGCCGTGCTGGTGATCGCCACGCTTCTGCCGCACCGCGGCGACTGACCAGACGTGGTGGGCTGATCACACGGCGACCGACCCCGCCGCGATGTCGCCTTAGACGACCCGACGCATCACGCCCGGGGTGGCATCGGCACCGTCGGGGCCCTCGGTCACCAGACCCAGCACCTCGTCGAAACCGGCGACGACGGATTCGGCGAACAGTTCCGGATCGGTTACCGCCGCGGCGTCGAAATTCAGTCCCAGGCACGCGATCTGATTATGGGTGATCAACGTGGCCATCACCGCGCACCCCGGCAGCGGCCCGAACGGGAAGAGCCGCTCCACCTTTGCACCGGCGACGTAGGTGTCCCACGGGATTCCGGGGACGTTGCTGGCCTGCAGGTCGTTCTGGCTCGTCGCGCCACTGAACTGTCCCAGCAGCCGGCCGGGCATCCAGGCGAGCACCGACCCCAGGGTGTTGAAGATGTCGACGGCGGGTTCGCTCTTGGCGGCCCGCACCTGCTCCCGAATGGTCAGCACCCGCTCGAAGGGATCGGCGATGTCCATCGGGCCGGCCAGCCGTCCGACGGCGATACGGTTGCTGCCCTCGGGATCCTCGGGTCGCCGCACCGAGATCGGGATGGCCACCGGTATCGGGGCGAGTGCGGCACCGCTCTTCTCGTGATAGATCCGGAATCCGCCGATGAGCCCGCCGAGGTAGATGTCGTTGATCGAGGCCCGCACCGCGCGGGCCGCGGCCTGCATGTCCGCGAACGGCACCTCGAACGCGGCGAACCGCCACGACACGCTGCGCGCCGATAGCAGCGGCGATCCCGGCGGCGAGACCATCCCGGCCACGCGTGGTACCGAACGCCCGTACCGCAGAACCGAACTGAGCGCATGACCCGGGTCCCGCAGGGCGGCCACACCGCGCAGCGCCAGCGAGGCACGATGCGGTATCCGGGCCACTTCCTCGCCGATCTGTCGCCGCAGCACATCGAGCGCCGAGATGGATGTCGGCATCGGGGCGGGCGGCTGCGGTTTACCCGGGATCGGGTCACGTGACGTCGAATGCAGTTGCGCTAGAACGAGAATCGCTCCGAGTCCGTCGGTGAGCGCGTGGTGCGCCTTGAGGAAGTAGGCGCACTTGCCGCCGGCGAGTCCCTCGATCAGGTAGCCCTCCCACGGCGGCCGTGCCGGATCGAGCGCCGTCATCGCGAGTTGTTCACAGGTGGACAGCAATTCGCGCATCGAACCGTCGCCGACGAGTGCGATCCGGCGCACGTGATAGTGCAGGTCGAATTCCGCGTCGACCGCCCAACTCGGTGTTCCGGTGGCCAATGGCGACTCGATGACGCGTTGCCGGAATCGGGGCGCCATCCGGCTTCCCCAGTCGTGCGCCGCGAGCAACCGGTCCCAATCCGGTACGCGATCATAGATTTCCAGCATGGAGATGGTGCCCCGCAGTTTGCGGTCGGCATCGCCGCGCCACATCAGGGCGTCGACCGGGCTCATATGCGGTTCGGTCCCCCACGAAAGGGGTGCGTCCTCGCTCATCTCACGCCTCCATCGTGCGGGTCATCCGGCCGTCCTCGAACGATTCGACGGGCCACTGGGCCAGCGTGGACACGAACATCTGACGCACCTCCTCGGCATGTTCTCCGACGGCCTCGGTGGTCCAGGTCGAGGTGTCCACCGGCGGCAGCACCTTCACCTCGACGGTGCCCGGCGAGATGAGTTGCGCACCGCGCCACATCAATTCGCCCACGTTGCGCAGCACGATGGGCACCACCGGCACACCCGCCTGCATGGCGATGTGGAAGGGACCCTTCTTGAACGGCCCGATCCGCGGGGTCGCCGAGCGCGTGCCCTCCGGCGCCACCACCAGTGATGCACCGCCGTCGCGTAGTTTGCGCACGGCGGGTTCGAGTTGGTCGATGGCGCGTCCGGCATCGGCACGGTCGATGAACACCAGCCCCGCCGAGTCGAGGATCTGCCCGAAGACCGGCAGGTCCCCCACTTCCTTCTTCGCCACCCCGGTCGCGTCACGCCGCACCAGGTGGACGATGACGGCCAGGTCGAGCTTCGACTGATGATTGAAGACGAACACACACGGCCGCGACGAGGTGAGGTACCGACCACCTTCGAGGACGCTGACATCGATGCCGGCGAGGGCCAGTCCGACGTCGGTGCCCATCGCCACCGCGGTCTGCATGGCCGTCTCCGATCCGACGCCGGGCACCAGTCCGGCGGCGAAACCCGCTGCGGCAGAAACGAGGAACGAGCCGTAGCAGGCGCCGGTCCGCGCTGCCATCGCCCATCGGTTGTGTGACGGGTTGCGCAGGTCGAGAATCGGCCAGCCGCGGGCGCTCGCCACCGCACGCAGTGTGCGGCGCGGCGACACCGCGGCCGGATGCCCCACGCTCTCCAGGTAGGGGATGTCCTCGTTGCCGTCGCTGTAGGCGAACGAGGCGTCGAGGTCCATGTCGTGTTCCCGCGCGAGGGCGCGTACCGCGGCGGCCTTGCCCGGTCCCCACAGCGGTCGGCCGATCACCGCTCCGGTGACGATGCCGTCGACCACCTCGACGTCGGTGGCCAGGGCGTGATCGGCGCCGATCTCGCGCGCGATCGGTTCGATCTGGAACCGGGTCGCCGACGACGCGATCACGATGCGATGCCCGCGTTCCCGATGCGCCCGCAGGATCTGCCACATCTGCGGCCGGAGTTTGGCGGCGGTGTCCTGCCGGAAGAGCCGCTCCCCCATGGCCAGCAGCTCGGTGTACGGTTTGCCGGCGAAGGTCGGTTTGGTGGCCTCGAGCACCTCGGCGTAATCCTGTTCGGATTCCACTCCGCGCAGTCCGATGAGAGCGAAGTCGGCGACCTCACCGAGCCCGAACTCGAGGCTGCGGATACGTTCCCCGAAGATCGCGGTGGCCGAGAATCCCTCGATCAGGGTGCCGTCGTAGTCGAAGAAGGCACCGATGTGTTTGCCGCGTGGCGACGACCGGATCGCCTCGAGCCGCCGGGTGAACGCACTCACGACAGTGCCTCCTCCTGGGCGACCTCGATGGCCGCGATGCGCGCGAGGCGATCACGCATCTGCTCGACCTCGGCCAACCACGCGGTCCGCCCGCTCACCACGTCGACGCCGTCGCCACCTGAGATCAGCCGCCGGTTCTCCGCCAGCCGGTAGGCCGCGTCGTACAGTTCGGTCGACACCGAGTCCTGGCTGCGCACAACACCTTGCAGCGCGAGTTGACGTCCCAGCCCGAGTCCGTCGGCGATCACCTGCTCCTTGGCGACGGCGGCCGCCCCACCGGCGACCAGCAACTGCGCCACCACCAACTGGGCGTCGAAGAACGGTTGCAGGGTCCGCCGCGCGAACAGCGCTCCCGACGTGGACAACAGCGTGTTGTGGAACCACTCCGCCGACGGGGTGACGGTCCGCCATTCCGGCGCGATCAGGTCCACCTCGCCGCCGAGCCGATGCAGGAACTCGGTCTTGGTGGGAAAGAAGAATTCGAACTTCAGCAGGTCACGGACCCGCAGTGCCTCCTCCTGCGCGGCGGCCAGCATCGTTTCGTGCTCGTGATCGTGGCCGAGGTCGCCGTCGAGGGCGGCCAGCAACGCCACCTCGACGATCGCCCGGTCCACGAAGTGATGCAGCGCCCCGTTGCGGTAGTAGGCCGCGATCGCGTGGCTGTTCGGGGCGATCGACCACACCGTGTCGGGCCCGCCGGTGAAGCATTGGAGGACCTTGGCGGTTTCCAGTTCCCGCAGGGTCGTCTGCAGACCGAGTCCGCGGCACAATGACGGGTCGGGGCCGGGCAGTCCGCGGGCTTCGATGTAGTCGAGCAG
Source organism: Gordonia sp. NPDC003950 (assembly GCF_053605205.1). Classification (NCBI taxonomy): domain Bacteria; kingdom Bacillati; phylum Actinomycetota; class Actinomycetes; order Mycobacteriales; family Gordoniaceae; genus Gordonia; species Gordonia sp. NPDC003950. Next base: position 127,947 of record NZ_JBSGIT010000009.1, read on the forward strand.
GGGCGCGAGGATCGTCTCGACCTCGGCGACGGTATAGGCGCGATCGCCGGCACCGAGCAGCGCGAATCCCGCGAGCGACGTCGCCGAGATCGGGGTGACCGCGTTGATCTCGTCCATCACCGTGAACGCGACCTTCTCCAGCCCGGCCGGGTCGTCGGCGACCTTGTCGATCGCCTCCCGCAACGAGAACGGTTCGCCGAAGCGCACCCGCGCCTCACCCATGTAGGTGCGTTGAGCCTTGGCGTACTTCAGCAGCCAGGTGACGCTCTCGGGCTTCTTGGTCCCGCCGGCCGATTCGCGGGCGATCGCCCCGATCTCGTGGAGCTGGTCGTAGACGATCGACGTCGGGACCACCATCATGTCGGCGTTCTCGAGGTTGGCGACGGCGTCGACCACATAGGACAGCAGGCCCAGCTTCGGTGGGCGCAGCTTGCCGGTGCGACTGCGGCCGCCCTCGATGTACCACTCGAGGTTGAAGCGTTTCTCCACGATGAACGAGAGATACGAGCGCATCGCGAACTTGTACACCGGGTCGCCACCGAAGCGGCGGCGGATGAAGATCACCCCCGCGCGCCGCGCGATCGGGGCCAGCGGCCACAGCGCCAGGTTGCTGCCCCCCAACACCAGATTCGGTGGGAAGTCATGGGAGCGAAGGATTTCCGACAGCACCAGGGTGTCGACGTAAGAGCGATGCGACGGCAGGAAGATCAACCCGTGGGTCTTGTTGAGGGTCCGTAGTCGCCCCAGGGTGTCGAGGTCGGCCGACACCGTCCAGGTGCGCTCGTAGAGGGCGCGGAACGTCGAGGAGAAGACGTCGTCCATCAACCGCGACTGGGTCGCCACGAAGGTCGACATCTTGTCGGTGGCCTCGGCCACCACCGCAGCCGCCGGACGCCCGAGTTCGGCCGCCAGCTTCGCCGCGTTGGTGCGGAACCGTGCCGACGACCCGATCTGTTCGGCGACCAGCCGTGGCACCTTGTAGCGGTCACCCACCAGCTGCCGTTCGGCGCGTTCGGCCGACAGAGATGCCTGCAACGCAACGTAACTCGCGAACGACTCCCCTTCGGCCGACGCCGATGCGTGCCGGGTGCGCAGATCGTCGACCGTGGCCGCCTCACCGGCCACCACCCGCAGCCGGTCCGGTGCCCGGTTGCGGATGGCCGACTGCCGAAAGGCCATCGGACGCCGAGGGTTCGACAACGCCAGGACATCGGCCATCGACACCCGCCGCTCACCGCGACGAACCGGCGGGAGCCACACGGCCCGTGCGGGTATCAACGAGGTGTCGGGGTCGAGGCCGTCCGGGTCGACCTCACCGAGGGTGCGCAGCGTCGCCTCGGGGTGGGTGGCCGCAGCCCACTCGGCCACCGCCTCGCGCTCACACGACGTTCGAACCTCCGCCAACACAATTGCCGGCACCTGCACCACCCGCCTTCCTCCCCGCCATCACTGATGATGAGGCCACAATAGCCATCACATGTTATCTGTGGCACACAGATCCCTGCCTCCGCCGGTCGGAACGGGCCCAGCGGGCGCCCATCACGACGCTGACCGGCCACGATAGAATCCGGGGGTGAGCAAACCAGCCCTTGCTCCGGAGTTCCGCTATGCCGACTTGCTGCCCTCCGGCGCCGACGAGACCCCCTACCGCCTGATCACCACCGAGGGGGTGTCCACCGTCGACGTCGACGGCCACCGCTTCCTCAAGGTCGCCCCCGAGGCATTGCAGAGGCTGACCGCCGAGGCGATGCACGACATCAGCCACTATCTGCGTCCCGCGCACCTCGCCCAGTTGCGCAAGATCATCGACGACCCGGAGGCGTCGGGCAACGACCGCTTCGTCGCGCTCGATCTGCTCAAGAACGTCAACATCTCCGCCGGTGGAGTGCTGCCGATGTGCCAGGACACCGGCACCGCGATCGTGATGGGCAAGAAGTCCGAGGGCGTACTGACCGGCGCCGATGACGCGCAATGGATTTCGCGCGGGGTATATGACGCCTACACCAAACTCAACCTGCGCTACTCCCAGCTGGCCCCGCTGACCACCTACGAGGAGAAGAACACCGGAACCAACCTGCCGGCGCAGGTGGAGATCTACGCCACCGAGCAGGGACCGAAGGGCCCGGAGTACAAGTTCCTGTTCATGGCCAAGGGCGGCGGCTCGGCCAACAAGTCCTTTCTCTTCCAGGAGACCAAGGCCATCCTGAATCCCAAGCGGCTCTTGGAGTTTCTCGACGAGAAGATCCGCTCACTCGGGACCGCGGCCTGCCCGCCGTATCACCTCGCCGTCGTCATCGGCGGCACCTCGGCGGAATTCGCACTCAAGACCGCGAAGTACGCCTCCGCGCACTACCTCGACACCCTGCCCACCTCGGGTTCGATGTCCGCACACGGCTTCCGTGACCTCGAACTCGAGGAGGAGGTGTTCAAGCTGACCCAGTCCTTCGGTATCGGAGCACAATTCGGCGGTAAGTACTTCTGCCACGACGTCCGCGTCGTTCGCCTGCCGCGGCACGGCGCGTCGTGCCCCGTCGCCATCGCGGTCTCCTGCTCGGCCGACCGTCAGGCGCTCGGCAAGATCACCGCCGACGGCGTCTTCCTCGAGCAACTCGAAACCGATCCCGCCCACTACATGCCCGATGCCGGGGTCACCGAGGACATCGAGGGCGGTGAGGTCGTCGCGATCGACCTGAACCGGCCGATGCCGGAGATCCTCGCCGAATTGTCGAAGTATCCGGTCAAGACCCGTCTGTCGCTGACCGGTCCGCTCGTCGTCGCCCGCGACATCGCGCACGCCAAGATCAAGGAACGTCTCGACGCCGGCGAACCGATGCCGGACTATCTGCGCGATCATCCGGTCTACTACGCGGGCCCGGCCAAGACCCCCGAGGGCATGGCGTCGGGCTCCTTCGGGCCGACCACCGCGGGCCGGATGGACTCCTACGTCGAACAGTTCCAGGCGGCCGGCGGCTCGATGGTGATGCTGGCCAAGGGCAATCGCTCCAAGCAGGTCACCAACGCCTGCGCCGCCCACGGCGGGTTCTACCTCGGCTCGATCGGCGGACCCGCCGCACGCCTGGCCCTGGACTGCATCAAGAGCCAGGAGGTCATCGAATACCCCGAGTTGGGGATGGAGGCCGTCTGGAAGATCGAGGTCGAGGACTTCCCCGCCTTCATCGTCGTCGACGACAAGGGCAACGACTTCTTCACCGATCCCGGTGGCGCCGTGACGGTTCCGCTGGGCGGAGTGCGGATCCGGTCCCGGGAACGCTGAACCCCGGGAACGCTGAACCCCGGGAATGCTGAAGACGGTGCCGTAGATCGGTGCCAGTACAAGTGACACCTGCGTACGGCACCGGCGCTCGGCAACCGGATCGCCGCGGCGCAGGATAGCGTGAAGCGACGTCGTCCCATCCGAGGAAAGAAGCCCGAACCGAGCCCGTCGTCGTTCCTCACACGCGTCACCTCCCGGTGGGGCAGCACACAAAGGCGTCAGCCCGGAGACATCGCGGACGGTGACGGAGGAACTCTCCACGGCCGACTCGCTGTCGACCCGGTTGGAGATCGAATACGACATCCGCGAGCGGACGACGCCACGTCAGGCGTCTCGGCATTGGGCATCTCCTATCTGCTGGGCGATCTACTGTTGTGACCAACAACCCGTTGTGACGAGCGGGTGGAGTTGGTCCTGCAGACGCTGAGTACCGTGGACCAAGGACACCCTTATCTCCCCGACGAAGCCGGAGGCATTGCAACCATGGCCGAGCAGCACCCCGCCGAACAGCAGTACCGCATCGAGCACGACACGATGGGCGAGGTCAAGGTGCCCGTCGACGCGCTGTGGCGGGCGCAGACACAACGCGCGGTGGAAAACTTCCCCATCAGCCACCGGCCGCTCGAACGCACCCAGATCCGGGCGATGGGCTTGCTGAAGGCGGCATGCGCGCAGGTCAACAAAGATCTGGGGTTGCTCGACGCCACCAAGGCCGACGCGATCATCGCCGCGGCCAAGGAGATCGCCGACGGCAAACATGACGACCAGTTCCCGATCGACGTGTTTCAGACCGGTTCGGGTACCAGCTCCAACATGAACACCAACGAGGTGATCGCCTCGATCGCGAAGGCCGCCGGCGTCGAAGTCCATCCCAACGACCACGTCAACATGTCTCAGTCGTCCAACGACACCTTCCCCACCGCCACCCATGTGGCCGCCACCGAGGCGGTGGTCAGCGACCTGATTCCGGCGCTGGATCATCTGCGGCTCGCCCTGTTGGCGAAGTCGGAGGAGTGGCGCGAGGTGGTCAAGAGTGGCCGCACCCACCTGATGGATGCGGTGCCGGTGACCCTCGGCCAGGAATTCGGCGGGTACGCACGACAGGTCGAGGCCGGCATGGAGCGTCTCACCGCGACCCTGCCGCGCGTCGGTGAACTGCCGATCGGCGGGACCGCCGTGGGTACCGGCCTCAATGCGCCCGCCGGATTCGGCACCAAGGTCGTCGCCGAACTCCGCAATCTCACCGACGTCGACGCCCTCGCGCTGGCGAAGGACAACTTCGAGGCGCAGGCCGCGCGTGACGGCCTCGTCGAGTTGTCCGGTCAGCTCAAGACGGTGGCGGTGTCGTTGACCAAGATCGCCAACGATGTCCGCTGGATGGGCTCCGGTCCGCTGACCGGCCTCGGCGAGATCCATCTGCCGGACCTGCAGCCCGGCAGCTCGATCATGCCCGGCAAGGTGAATCCGGTTCTGCCCGAGGCGGTGACGCAGGTCGCGGCACAGGTCATCGGCAACGACGCCGCGGTCACCTGGGGCGGCGGCAACGGCGCCTTCGAACTCAACGTCTACATCCCGATGATGGCCCGCAACGTGCTCGAGTCACTGAAGCTGCTCGCCAACGTCTCCCGGATCTTCGCCGATCGGTGCATCAGCGGACTCACCGCAAACACCGAGCATCTCAAAACCCTGGCCGAGAGTTCGCCGTCGATCGTGACACCACTGAACAGCGCGATCGGCTATGAGGAAGCGGCCGCGGTCGCCAAGCAGGCCCTCAAGGAGCACAAGACGATTCGGCAGACGGTCATCGATCGCGGACTGATCGGTGAGAATCTCAGCGAGGCCGAACTCGACAAGCGCCTCGACGTGCTCAAGATGGCCAATCTGGATCGGGAGCGCTGACCCGACCCCGAGCCCGACGAGGCGTGGGGGCGCCCGGATGGGGCGCCCCCCGGTCCTCGGCCCGGCTCGAACGGGCTACCACCCTCACCAACTGCGGGCGCCGTCATCCGGTGGCCACGGCGCCTTGGGCGAGGCCGAAACGAGAGTAGCGGACCGGCCGCGCGCGGTTTCGAGCGGTTTTCGTGGCGGTGCTCCTCATCGGGGGCATCGCTCATCGGGGGCATCACGGTGGGTGGCCCGCTGTAAGGTCGGTCCATGTCCACCCTCTCCGATTTTCCCGAGGACTGGCACACCGCACTGGTGCTCGTCGCCCATCCCGACGACCCCGAGTACGGGATCGCCGCCGCCGTACGCCGATGGACCGACGAGGGCAAGCACGTCGTCTACGCGCTCGCCTCGAGCGGCGAAAAGGGGATCGCCGGAATGGATCCCGCCGAGGCCGGCCCGCTCCGCGAGAATGAACAACGAATCTCGGCGGCGATCGTCGGGGTCGACGAGGTCGAATTCTGGGGGTACCCCGACAGCGACATCCGCAACAGCGCGACCCTGCGCGCGACCATCGCCGACGCCATCCGCCGTATTCGTCCCGACCTCATCGTGTCGCTCTACGGCGGCACGCACTGGGCCCCCGATGCACCCAATCAGCCCGACCACATCGAGTTCTCGGCCGCGGTCCGCGAGGCATTCTCGGCGTTGGAGCAGGCCGATCGACCGCGGTGGTTGTTCGAGAACGGACCTGATGCCACGCACGCCGTCCCGGTGAGCGCTACCGACATCGACTCCGCGATCCGGGCTCTGGCGGCCCACCGCGTCTATCTGGAAGTCCTCGATCCCGACACGCCGGTCGCCGAGCAGGCCCGCGCACAGGTCGATCAGATGACCGCCGCCCGACCGGACTACGACGGCCGCCGCGCGGTGGGATTCGCAGCGAAGCTGTTGTGACACAGTGCGATACACGCAGCGACGCCGCCGATCATCACGATCGACGGCGTCACCTCGTCACCGATGAGTCTGTGTGCGTTATCCACCCGCTCCCAGCAGCGCCGGCAGCAGTCCGACGAGCTGACCGAGCAACTGGGTCAACGCATTCGAGCCGAGGTCACTGGTACCGGGGGTGGTGGTACCCGGAGTCGTCGTTCCCGGAGTGGTCGTACCCGGAGTCGTCGTACCCGGCGTGGTCACCGCGGGCGCGGTGCCGGTCGGTGCTCCCTGGTTCACGCCGATGGTGATCTTGGGACGTTTGGCCGGGTCGAGCCAGACGAGGATGTTGCGCAGCACCTCCTTGTCGATGGCCACACATCCCATCGTCGGTTCGCCGGTGCTGGCGTGCAGGAAGATCGCCGACGCCTTGCCCGGGATACGCTGCGGGTTGGACGCGATGTTCACCGCGTAGTCGTAGGCCGCGCCGGAGTTGTACAGGTTCTCACTGTCACCGCCGGGGCTCTGCACCTGGCGTACGTGGGTGTTGTAGGTCGGCGACTTCATGTCCGAGTCCCACCAGTCCTGGGTGTCGGTCTTGAAGTACGGCATTTTGGTGCCCGGGTTGGCCAGTCGCCCGAAGGCCTGATCCAGGGCGAAGGTGCCCTCCGGCGTCCGGTAGACATTGTCGGCCGCCTGACCCATTCCGAGTTCGCCGAGGTAGGCCTTCGTCGGCCCGAAGACCGGCTTCCACGTTCCGCTCGCATCCTTCTCGAACGCGGTGAGTGTGCCGGTCTCGTCGCTCGCATTCGGAGCGGTGACCACGATCATCTGGCTGGTGTCACCGGAGGTCGCGCCGTCGCCGGAACCACTACCCGACAACGTGTTCAGAATCCCGTCGACCTCGGGGATACCGGTCTGCGGAATGCTGATCCCCCCGGGCAGCGTGGCACCGGCACCCGGCGTCGTCGTGGGTGTCGTGGTTTCCGGTGCGGCGACCGCGTGGCCGGCTCCACCGGCGAGCGCGGCGAACAGCGCAATCACCAGTAGTCCCAAAAACCTCATTCGCCTCATCAGTAACTTCTGCACCACACCAGTGTGACAAAAGGCAAGAGGCGTTGAGTCTCGCGATGGTCACGGTGCGGCATGAATCCGATCACCCATGCCCTTGAACTTGAACTCACACTCAATTACGCTGGCCTGACCGTGACGCAGACCACGTTCGGACGTCGCGGGGATACCGCTCGCAGCGAAGGGAAGCGCATGTCCGCCGTCAACACCGTCACCGGCACCATCGACTCGGCCGATCTCGGCCGCACGCTGATCCACGAACACGTCTTCGTGCTCGGTGAGGAGTTCCGCGAGAACTACCAGTACGACTGGGACGAGGAGCAGAAGATCGCCGAGGCCGTGCGTGACCTCACCGAACTCAAGTCCCTCGGCATCGACACGATCTTCGATCCGACCGTGCTCGGCCTCGGCCGCTACATCCCCCGCATCCAGCGCATCGCCGAACAGATCGACCTCAACATCGTCGTCGCCACCGGCGTCTACACCTACAACGACGTCCCGTTCCAGTTCCACTACACCGGCCCGGGCCTGCTTTTCGACGTCGACGAGCCGCTGGTCACCTACTTCGTCACCGACCTGACCAAGGGAATCGCCGACACCGGCGTCCGCGCCGCCTTCCTGAAATGCGCCATCGAGGAACCCGGCCTGACGCCCGGCGTCGAACGCGTCATGCGGGCCGTCGGGCAGGCCAGTGTGCAGACCGGTGCGCCGATCACCGTGCACACCAACCCGCACACCGAGTCGGGCCTGGTCGCCCAACGCGTCCTCGCCGAGGAGGGCGCCGACCTCACCAAGGTGGTCATCGGCCACTCCGGCGACAGCACCGACCTCGACTATCTGATGAAGATCGCCGACGCCGGGTCGATTCTCGGGATGGACCGGTTCGGCCTCGACGTCCTGCTGCCCTTCGACGACCGCATCAACACCATCGTCGAGCTCGTCAAGCGCGGCTACGCCGACCGCATCGGCCTCGCCCACGACGCATCCTGCTTCATCGACTGGTTCGACCCGGAGGACAAGCGGAAAGTGGTGCCCAAGTGGAACTTCCGGCACATCAGTGAGGACGTGCTACCGGCATTGCGCGAACGCGGTGTCACCGACGAACAGATCACCACCATGCTCGTCGACGTCCCACGCCGCTACTTCGAATGAGCCACGCGATCACCCACTCCCCGACCCCACCCGATGAAGGAACATCCCTGATGGCCAACCCCGTTGCCGCACGGTCTCACCGGCCACACCCTCGAGAAGGAGAGCACTGATGGCCAACCCCGTTGCCGCACTGTGGCGCGGCGCCGAGCACCACCCCGACCGCATCGCGGTGCGCAGCGGGGCACGCACCCTCACCTACGCCGAACTGGTCGATCACATCGCGTGTGCAGCAGCCGATTTCCGAAGCAGAGGCGTCACCCCCGGCGACCGCGTCCTGCTCATCGCTCCGACGATCCCGGAGTTCGCCATCACCTACTATGCCCTGCACACCGTCGGCGCCACCGTCATCACCGTGAATGTGATGTCCACGGCACCCGAGATCGAGTATGTGACAACCGATTCCGGGACCTCGATGATCGTGGCGTGGCAGGACTGCGCCGACGCCGCCCGCCGGGTCGCCGACTCGGCTGGCCTGCCGCTCGTCGTGGTCGAACCCTGTGAGAACACCGACACCGACACCGACCGGGTGAGCACCTATGTGGACCGGGATGACAACAGCACGGCGGTCATCCTCTACACCTCCGGCACCACCGGCCGACCCAAGGGTGCGCAGCTCAGTGTCGCGAACGTCGATGCCGCACCACAGGCCTTCCGCCCCGCCCTGCGACTGGGCGAACAGGAACGCTGGGCCACCGCCCTCCCACTGTTCCACTGCTTCGGTCAGGTGGTCGTCATGCACGGCGCACTCACCTGGGGCGGCACTCTGTCGCTGCTGAGCCCGTTCTCGCCGCGCGAGTTCATGGATCGCCTGCGCGACGAGCAGATCACCATCGCGTGCGGGGTGCCGACGATGTGGAATGCCATGCTGCACGTCACCACCGGCTACCGCCCGGACGACTTCACGCATCTGCGGCTCGCCTGCTCGGGTGGAGCGTCGTTGCCCGGCGAGGTGATCCGCGCCTTCGAGGAGCGCTTCGGTTGTTCCATCCTCGAGGGTTACGGACTCACCGAGACCGCGGGTACCGCAACGTTCCGCAACCTGGACGGACCGGCCAAGGTCGGCACGGTCGGTACCGCCCTACCCGGATTCCGCATCGAGGTGCGCGACCCCGAGGGCCGGGTGGTGCCCGACGGCCAGGTCGGTGAGATCGTCATCTCCGGCCCGACCGTGATGACCGGCTACTGGAACCGACCCGAGGCCACCGCGGCCGACCTCGTCGACGGCTGGCTCAAGACCGGCGATCTCGGATCGATGGACGCCGACGGCGACGTCCGAATCGTCGACCGCGCCAAGGACCTGATCATCCGGGGTGGGTACAACGTCTATCCCCGCGAGGTCGAGGAGGTGCTCTACGAACACCCGGATATCGTCGAGGTGGCCGTGATCGGCGTTCCCGACGATCATTACGGCGAGGAGATCGCGGCGGTGATCGCGCCGCGTCCGGGCACCGAGATCGACATCGAGGCGTTGCGTTCCTGGGCCAAGGAACGGCTGTCGGCGTACAAGGTGCCGCGGATCATCCACTGTGTGGACGCGCTGCCGAAGGGCGCGACCGGCAAGATCCTGAAACGGGCCATCGACCGGGATCCCCTGAGCGCCACGGTGAGGTGACGCGCCACAGCGATCGGTGAGTGTGGCCGCCGCTACTGTGCGAGTCGGTGCGCGGCCACATCACCGAGCCCTTCCCCACCGAACTGACCGACGAGTAGGGTTACCGAGTCCCGGTCGGGGACAGGAAGGGTCGGGTCCCCGCGGCACATGCCACCTCTCAGTCGTCTTGCGCGCCTCCAGATTGCGGCGATTCTCATCATCGGGCTCGCCGTGAGCGTGTTCGCCGGAATCCGGTATGTGCATCTCAATCGACTGGCCGGCATCGGGGTCTACACCGTCACCGCGTCGCTCCCGGACTCCGGTGGCATCTTCACCAACGCCGAGGTGACCTACCTCGGCGTACCGGTCGGGCGGGTGGGTGACCTGCGGTTGACCGCCGACGGCGTCGACGTGGAGATGATCCTCGACTCCTCGGCCCCACAGGTCCCCGCATCGTCGGTGGCGTTGGTGGCCAACCGTTCGGCCATCGGCGAGCAGTACATCGATCTGCAACCCGCCGCGATCGACGGCGAATATCTCACCGATGGGGCGTCGGTCACGCGATCGTCGGTACCGCCTCGCCTCGAGGATGTGGTGTCGTCGGCGATCGATCTCACCTCGTCGATCCCGCTCGATGACCTGCACACCGTGATCACCGAGCTGGGTACGGCCTTCGCCGGGCAACACGAGAACCTCCCGCGACTGGTCGATTCGCTGTCGGCGCTGGCCGCCGCCGGTGCCGACAATCTGCCGCAGACCATCGGGCTGATCCGTGACGCCGACGTCGCGCTGGCCACCCAGGAGGATCAGGCCGACGCGATTCTCACGTGGTCACGCGGACTCGACGTCGTCACCGCGACCCTGGCGACCGCCGATCCCGACCTGCGGCGACTGTTGACGACCGGTTCGGCCTCGGCCACCGAGATCTCTGCCCTCGTGCAGAACAACGGTGATGACCTCGCGACCGTGGTCCGTCAGCTCGCCGACACCGCAGGCACCATCGAACCGGCCACCTACACCACGGCGACCACCTTTTCACTGCTGTCGCTGTTGTCCGGCGGTGCCCACTCCCCTGCCCCCGGGGATGGTCAGATCCACTTCGGCATCGTGCTCGAGACCAACAATCCGCCGGCATGCACCCGGGGATACGAGAGCACGCAGCGGATGATCGACGAGTTGACACGCAAGAACCCGCAGTTCGACATCCGCTACGACGATTTCCCGTTCAACACCGATGCCCATTGCGATGTGCCGCTGGGCAATCCGACGGGAGTGCGAGGCGCCGCCCGCACCGTCTACGCCGATCCCGACACCGCACAGCCGTGGGATGCCACCCCCAAGAAGGACCCGGACAAGCTCAACCTCACTCCGCTGGCGCAACAACTGGCGACACTGATGGGTGTGCGCCCCGTCCGATGATCACCGCGTGTCGGGATGATTCAGCCCGATCGCATTGGCCCACAGCCGGGTTGCGGTGAATACGAGCTGATCCATGTCGGCGCCGCCCGTGTCCGGACCGCCCGTGTCCGGGTCGACTCCGACGGCGAACGCCTGATAGGCCATTCGAGAAACCATGCCCGAGAGCGCACTTGCCGCCGCGAGCGGATCGAGGTCGGGGTCGGCCAGGCCGCGCTCCTGGAGTTCGGCGACGTGCCGTGCATTGCGCAGGGCGAAGACCTGTCCACGCGCACGGCGCTTCTCGCGGAACTCGGGAATGTTGGCCGACACCTGCTCGAGCACCAGCCGCAGTTTCGCATTGCGCTTGTACGCCTCGAAGTAGGCGCGGTTGGCCGCCTCGAGAACCGCGATCGGATCGTCCTGCTGTCCCGGCTCGACGTGCGGATAGCCTGGATGCAGCATGTCCTCGTGTGCAAGGGCCAGCACCGCGTCGAGGATCTCTTCCTTGCTGTCGAAGTAGGTGTAGAAGGTGCCGGTCGAACACTTCGCCTCGGCGGTGATGTCGGTCAGCCGCGCATCCGAGAAGCCGTCGCGTTCAAAGATCCGGCGGGCCGCCGCGATCAGCGCCGACCGGGTCCGCTCACCGCGGGCGGTGACGGGCGGTGCCTTGTCGGCCTGCGTCACCGCCAGCGGCGGCAGCGGATCGCGATCAGTGGTCTCGCGTGCGGTCATGACGTCATCATCTCAGGCCCGAGGCCGAATTCACATTCATGACCGTCCCTTCTCATCCAGGTCTGCCCGTGTCGTCACAGCCGATGTCGTCGCAGCCGGTGTCGTGACAGCCGGTGTCGTCACAGCCCGGCGGCGTCGGCGACCGTTGTCGCCTTGGCGACGAGTCCGTCGATCACCGCCGTGGTCGGTACACCTGCCGCGGCGCGGTTACCGGGATTGTCCTGCGCGCGCCGGAGTACGCCTTCGGCGATGATGGCCACCTTCCACAATCCGAGCGCATGCCAGAATCGCAGGGCCTGGGCGTCGCGGCCGGTGCGCTCGAGGTAGGAGGCCGCCAATCGGTCTCGGTCCGGGAAGCCGTCGAGCAGTTCTACCGGCGCGGCGCTGAGCGGCGCCTCCCCGGGTGCCGGCCAGTACGCAAGGGTGCTGCCGATGTCGGCGAGCGGATCACCGAGGGTGGACAGTTCCCAGTCGAGTGCCGCGCGGACGTGCCCATCGCCCGGGTCGACCATGACGTTGCGAATATGGAAGTCGCCGTGCACCAATCGGGTTTCGCGTTGTTCGGGAACGTTCGCCGACAGCCGCGCGGTCAGCGCGTCGAGTTCGGGGACCTCCCGCGTCTTCGACTTCTCCCACTGTGCACTCCACCGCTTCAGTTGCCGTGCGGCATAGGGTTTGTGACCGGCCAGATCCGACAGGCCCACCGTGTCGATGTCGACGGCATGGATCTTCGCCAGCGTGACCACCATCGACTCGCCGACGGCGGACCGCGTTGCCGGCGACAGCGCCGTCGCCTTGTCCATCGAGTCCAGGACGACGCCGTCGACGAACTCCATCACCACCAGCGGTACCGGGGCGACGGCCGCGTCGTCGCACACTCCGAGGATGCCGGGCACCGGAACGTCGGTGGTGGACAAGGCCGACAGTATCCGTGCCTCGCGGACCACGTCATGGGCCGACGCGAGCAGATTGCCCACCGGCGGCCGACGCAGCACCCACTTCGCGCCGGCCTCGTCGGCGAGCAGGTAGGTCAGATTCGACTGGCCGAAACCGACTCGCGTGCATGTCGATTCACCCTGCGGTTCGACCCCGATGCCACCGAGCCAGGCGACCAGGGCGGCGGCGTCGACCTCCGGGATGACCGCCAGCCCCGAGGCCGGCGCACTCACGTCACTCACTGTGATTCCTTCCCGACGGTGCTCAGTACCGCGCCGAGAGCGCGTCGTCGGACACCCCGGCCACCGTCTCGGGCACCGTGGCCGCGTCCCGGTAGCTGCGGAGTTCGCGACGGGCGATGGCCCGCTTGTGCACCTCGTCCGGTCCGTCGGCCAGACGCAGGGTGCGGATGTGCGCGTAGGCCATGGCGAGCGGGAAGTCGTCGGTGACGCCCCCACCGCCGTGCACCTGGATGGCCCGGTCGATGATCTTGAGCGCCATGCTCGGTGCGGCGACCTTGATGGCGGCGATCTCGGTGGCCGCGGCCTTGTTGCCGACGGTGTCCATCATGTAGGCGGCCTTGAGCGTGAGCAGACGCACCATCTCGATGTCGATGCGCGCCTCGGCAATCCAATCCTGGATGTTGGCACGGTCGGCGATCGGACGACCGAAGGTGGTGCGTTCGGTGGCGCGCTTGCACATCAGTTCCAGGGCCCGTTCGGCCATGCCGATGGTCCGCATGCAGTGATGGATGCGGCCCGGACCCAGTCGTGCCTGCGCGATGGCAAATCCCTCGCCTTCGCCCTTGAGCACGTCGGTCGCCGGCACCCGGACACTGTCGAAGATCAACTCGCCGTGACTTTCCCGGTCGACGTAGCCGAAGACCGGCAGGTTGCGCACGATGGTGAGTCCGGGGGCATCCGATGGCACGACCATCATCGACTGCTGCCGGTGCGTCGGGGCACTCGGGTCGGTCTTGCCCATCACGATGAGCACCTTGCAGTCCGGGCGAACGGCGTTGGAGGCGAACCACTTCCGGCCGTTGAGTACGTACTCGTCGCCGTCGCGGACCATCTGCAGTTCGATGTTGGTGGCATCCGAGCTCGCCACCGCGGGCTCGGTCATGGCGAACGCCGATGCGATCTCGCCGTCGAGGAGGGGCTGCAGGTACTTCTTCTTGTGCTCGTCGGTGCCGAAGAGGGTGAGCACCTCCATGTTCCCGGTGTCGGGGGCGTTGCAGTTGAACACCTCCGACGCCCAGCCGACCCGGCCCATGATCTCGGCGAGGTGCGCGTACTCCAGATTGCTCAGCCCCGGCCCCTGTTCCGCGTGCGGATGGCCGTCATGATCGTTCCCGCTCGCACCGCTCCCGGCGAACCAGAGATTCCACAGGCCTTCGGCCTTTGCCTTCTGCTTCAGCTCGATCAGAATATCCGGTGTCGCATGGGGATTCGACGACTCGCGCATCTGCTGTTCATAGACCGCCTCGTTCGGATAGACGTAGGCGTCCATGAAGGCGAGCAGCTTCTGCCGGTACTCCTCGGCGCGCGGTGAGGGCTCGAACAAGGTCATTGTTCCTCCTGATAGAAAAAAGGGTTGAGGTGTGGGGCCGGCGATCTCACGAATCGGCGGTCGCGAGCAGCGACTGCTGGAAGCGGCGCATTCCGCGCAGCCACCGGTCATAGTCGGATCCCTTGTGCCGGTACATCTCCAGTACCTCCGGATGCGGGAGGATCAGGAAGTGCTCGGCAACGATGGCGGCCAGTACGACGTCGGCGACGTCGTCGGCGTCGAGGACCGCACCGGCGGTCTCCACGGCGCGCTGCATGAGGCGTTCCCCGGGGTCGTCGCCGCCGGCGTCGGGCCGTAGGAGTTTGGTGTCGACACCCATCGGGCACAGGCAGCTCACCCGGACACCGGCGTCACCGTAGGTGGCGCTGAGCCACTCGGCGAAACCGACCGCGGCGTGCTTGGTCACCGAGTACGTCGCCGATCCGAGCTGGGTCAGCAGGCCCGCGGCCGATGCGGTGCTGACGAAGTAGCCGCTGCCCCGCCCGGTCCATTCGGGGACGAGGCGCCGGGCGGCGCGGATGTGCGCCATCAGGTTGACGTCGATCACGGTGGCCCAGTCGGCGTCGGTGGCGTCGAGACCGGACTTGCCGCCGATGCCGGCGTTGGCAAAGTACATGTCGACCGGGCCGAACGACGCCTCGGCGGCGGCGATGGCCTCGTCGATGTGGGCGTCACTGGCGGCGTCCCCGGAAACCGCGATCGCCGATCCGCCGTCGGCCGTGATCGCGGCGGCGGTGGCCGCGACCGCGTCGGCATCGAGATCGGTGACCACCACGCGCGCACCGGCCCGGCTCAAGGCCTTCGCGATCGCTCCCCCGATACCGCCGCCCGCTCCGGTGACGATGGCGACTGTGTTCTGGATCTCCATGAATCGACCGTACTTGAACCCGGTTTCAAGTTCAAGCGAATTGGTTCACGTCGGCGCGGCTCCCTCGGAGAGTCCCGGTACTCACCCGATCATCTTGGCCATCGACGTCGAGTCCTCCCCGGATCGCCGCAGGATGAGTCCGGACAACGCGAGCACCACGAGGGTGAGGAGCAGCATGAGGGTCGACATCGCCGCGATCTCCGGGCGCAGCGCGACACGGACCGACGAGAAGATGTACACCGGCCACGGGGTGTAGCCCGGCTGCTGCACGAACGACGAGATCACCACGTCGTCGAGGCTGAAGGTGAAGGCCAGCATCATGCCGGCGAACACCCCCGGCATGGCGGCCGGTGCGATGACGTGCCGGAGTCGGGCGAGCGGCGACGCGTAGAGGTCGGCGGCGGCCTCCTCCAGCGACGGATCGAGCGCCGCGATGCGCGCCCGGACGATGAAGGTGACCACCACCATCGACACCACGGCATGCGAGATCACCAGGCGCACCAGGCCGTTGTTGAACGGCACGATGTTCC
Source organism: Gordonia sp. NPDC003950 (assembly GCF_053605205.1). Classification (NCBI taxonomy): domain Bacteria; kingdom Bacillati; phylum Actinomycetota; class Actinomycetes; order Mycobacteriales; family Gordoniaceae; genus Gordonia; species Gordonia sp. NPDC003950. The sequence continues at coordinate 143,888 of NZ_JBSGIT010000009.1, forward strand.
AGTCCACACCGAGCGTCACATACCAGGGCAGGAAGGCCACCGCGTCGGCGATGTCGGGCGTCACCAGCGTGACGGTCAGCAGACCGAGCAGACCGACCGACCACCACCGCGGCCGACGGGACGTCCCGATCGCGATGCCCGCAAAGGAACCCAGCACGGTGGCGAGCAGCGCCGAGAGCAACCCGACCTCGAGGGACACCTTCACCGACTGCAGGATCGTGTCATTCCCGATGGCGTCGGTGTAGGCGCTCAGCCCGAACCCCTCGAACGAGCTGAGCACCCGGCCGGTGTTGAACGAGTAGACGACGATCACCAGGATGGGCAGGAACAGGAAGAGGTACACCAACACCGCCCACACCTTCAGACAGATGCTGTACCAATCCGTCTGTGTGCGTAGCGGTGTCATCCGCAACGGGGCCAGCGGCGGCAGCGAGCCGGCGTCACCGGCCGGCGCGGGCAGCGTCACCGCGAACGGTCCCCGATCCAGCGCCACCGCGATCGCCTTGATGACCAGTCCGACGATCACCACACACGCCAGCACGACCAGCATGAGCGACACCGTCATCGCCGACCCCAGCGCCCAGTTCTGGGCGGTCTCGAACTGGGCGGCGATCATCTGACCGGCCATCGTGCCCTTGGCGCCACCGAGGACCGACGGGGTGACGTAGTCACCCATCAGCGGGATGAACACCAGCAACGCACCGGAGACGATGCCCGGGGACGCCAGTGGCAGGGTGATGCGGAAGAACGTGGTCACCCGGTTGGCGCCGAGATCGCGCCCGGCCTCACGCAACGACACCCCGGCCCGGTCCATCGCGACGAACAGCGGGAACACCATCAGCGGCAGGTAGTTGTAGACGACACCGATCTGCACCGCGGCGCGCGTGTAGAGGATGTCGAGTTCGCCGAGGCCGACGCTCTGCATCAGACCCGACAGCCAGCCCGACGGTGCCAGGGTGATCTGCCAGCCGATGGTGCGGACCAGGAAGTTGGTGAAGAACGGGATGATGATCAGGGCGAGGTAGATCGGACGTCGACGCGGATTCGATTTCACCGCAAGCCAATACGCGAACGGGATGCCCACCAGCAGCGAGATCACCACTCCGGTGACCGCGATGCCGAGGGTGTTGACGAAGGTCGAACGGTAATCCGCGCCGAAGGCCTCGGAGTAGCGGCCGAAACCCAATTGGTCGGTGGCGTAGGTGGTGAACTGATCGGGTTTGTAGCCGAAGCTGTACCAGATAACCAACGCCAGCGGGATCACGAAGAAGAAGACCAGATACGCCCAGGCCGGGAAGGTGAGGCCGCCCGCACCGAAGATCCGCTGCCGCAGCGGGGGTTTCGGGGTGGGGATCGACTCGGGCTCCGGTACGGCACGCCGGGGACCGTCCGGGGTCGTGAGGGTGGTACTCATCGGGCGCTCCTCGCCTGCATCTGGTTCAGGATCTCGGTCCGTTCCTGGGTGGCCGAGTCGACGTTGGCCGACACCAGCCGGTTGACCACCTCGTCGGGTGGGAACAGCAGATCCGGGAAGTCGAGGTCGGCCGCCCGGCCCTTCTCCGCGAGTCCTTTCACACCGGTCTGGTAACCGATGTATTCCATCTCGCGGAAGGAGACCTCCGGATCGAGCATGTAGTTGATGAATTCGTGTGCGGCGACCGGGTGTTGGGTGCCGCGCACGATGGAGAAGTTGTCCACGAACAGGTTTGCGGTGGGCAGCGGATAGACGAAGCCCCACGCGTCGGGGTCGTCCTCCTCCGACAAGGTCAGGCGCGCATCGCCGTTCCACGCCTGCAGCAGGGTGTAGGCACCGCCGGAGACCACCGAGGTGATCGACGAGTTGTATCCCTGCACCGTCGGCGCGAGCTCGTTGACCAGGAGTGCGCGCGCGGCGTCGAGGTCCTTCCGCTCGGTGGTGTTGGGGTCGATGTTCAATGCGCCCATGGCAATCGAGACGACCTCCCACGGGTCCTCGAGCACACTCACCTTGCCGCGCGCCGGGCCCTGGGCGAGTTCGATGAAGTCGCGCCAGGTGGTCGGCGTGGTGGAGGTGAGGTCCTTGCGGTACATGAAACCGGTGGTGCCCCAGTCCTTACACGCCCCGTACTTCGACTGCGGGTTCCATGACGGGTTGAAGAAGCGCTCCTCCAGATTCGCCAGGTTCGGGATACGGGAGTGGTCGAGCGGGTCGAGTAGTCCGTGCTCCACCATCTGCGGAATGTAGACACCGGTCGGCACTACCACGTCGTATCCCGAGGTGCCGCGTGCCGCAGCGAGTTTGGCGATCATCTCCTCGTTGGAGCCGAAGGAGTCGACCTGCAGGGTGAGCCCGACCTCGTCCTCGAAGGCCTCCAGATCGGCCGGGTCCTCGTAGTCGCCCCAGCTGTAGTAGTTGAGTCGGCCCTCGGTGGTGTCACCCATCGGCGCCGACCCGGCGACCTTGTGGCTGCCACCGCAGGCCGACACGGCCACTCCGGCGGCCGCCACGCCGATACCGGCCAGAAAACTGCGACGGCTGATCCGGGCCACACTCGCCTGCGGGACGAGTGCGTTGACGGTGCCCGGTTCTCTGTGAGATCGATTGCGGCCCTTCACTTGGCGTACACCCGGGTGTCGGCGGCGGCGAAGGTCGCGGTCACGTGCTGACCCTCGTGCAGCGGCGGGAAGTTGCGGGTCGCGCCGCGGACGAGGATCTCGGTGCCGGCGTCGGTGGTGACCACGACCTGGGTGAGGTCACCGAGGAAGGACACCCCGGAGGCCGTGCCCGACACCACATTGTCGGCCGCGTCGATGTCGGCCTGGCCCTCGGCGAACCAGATCGCCTCCGGGCGCACCGCCACCACCAGATCGCCGGTGAGGTTGTCGACGTCGCCGGAGGCGGCGAACGCACCGTCGGTGGTCTGTACCCGTCCGTCCACGTAGCCGCCCGTGACGTCAAAAAAGGTTTGTTTGCCGATGAAGTCGGCGACGAACCGGTTGGCCGGGGCCGCGTAGATCTCCTGCCCCTGGCCGACCTGGGCGATGTGACCTTCGCGCATCACCACGATGCGGTCGCTCATCGACAGCGCCTCCTCCTGATCGTGGGTGACGAAGATGAAGGTGGTGCCGAGTTCCTTCTGCAGGAGTTTGAGTTCGATCTGCATCTCTTCGCGGAGTTTGCGATCCAGCGCGCTCATCGGTTCGTCGAGGAGCAGGACGTCGGGCCGGTTGGCCAGTGCCCGCGCCAGCGCCACACGCTGCTGCTGACCACCCGACAGCATCGACGGTTTGCGGTCGGCGAAGCGGGTCATCTGCACCAGTTCGAGTGCGTCGGCGACGCGCCGGCCGATCTCTTTCTTGTGGACCTTGCGTTGGCGCAGCCCGAATCCGACGTTCTGGGCCACCGACATGTGCGGAAATAGGGCGTAGGACTGGAAGACGGTGTTCACCGGCCGCCGTTCCGGTGGCACGCCGATGATCGAGGCACCGTCGAGCAGGATGTCACCGGCGGTGGGTCGTTCGAAGCCGGCGAGCATGCGCAGCAGCGTCGTCTTGCCGCAGCCCGACGGCCCGAGGAGCGACACGAATTCGCCTGCGGCGACGTCGAGGTCGATGTCGGTGACGGCGACGTGCCCGTTGTCGTAGACCTTGGTGATCCCGCGCAGGCTGACCGCTCCGCGTGGTGCGGAGCCGTCCGCCGGGACGGTGTCCGGGCTGTGGGGGGCGTCGGGAAGTGCGGTCATGTATCGGGCCTTTCATGGACGATGACACCGTCGGCGACGACGAGGTCGGATCGGGTCTGCCAGAGCGGATCACTGGGCTCGGAGAACGGATTGCGGTCGGCGACGACGAGATCGGCGACGGCGCCGATCCGGATCATGCCGCTGCGGTCGCGGCGGTTGATCCAGGCGGAACCGCGGGTGTAGGCGCCGAGTGCGGTGGCCAGGTCCAGGGCCTCGCCGGGAAGCAGTGGTGGGTCGTCGGAGTCCGGTTCGACGCGGTTGACCGCCACCGAGATCGCCGCCCACGGGTCCGGCGTCGACACCGGCCAGTCACTGCCGGCGACCATCGTCGCGCCGGTGGCGGCCAGTGAGGCGAACGGATAGTGCCATTGGTAGCGGTCCGCGCCGATCGCGGGACGCACGAGCGCGGTCATCGAGTCGTCGTTGCATGCCCACAGCGCCTGCATGTTGACCGCGACGTCGAGGTGGACGAAGCGTTCGATGTCGTCGGGGCTGACGAGTTGGACATGTGCGATGTGGTGGCGACCGGTGGTGATGCCGTTGGCGCGCCGCGCGGCGGTCATCGCGTCGAGGGCAGCGGTGACCGCGGCGTCCCCGATGGCGTGGAAGTGGATGTCAAGTCCCGCGGCGTCGCAGGCGATTACGGTGGCGGTGAGGACCTTCTCATCGAAGTAGGCGAGTCCCGCTCCGACCGGATCTCCGCCGCCGCAGGTGCAGTACGGTGCCGACAACAGGGCCGTCTGGTTCTCGACGACCCCGTCGACCATGATCTTCACCGCCGGCATGCTCCAGCGGCGCCCGGCCGTGCGGTCGCGGCGGTTGACGAACTCGGCGACCACATCGTCGACGTCGCCGACGGTCGTGCCTCGCGGCAGCCAGGATGCTCCGACGACGCGCCCGGTGAGCCGTCCCGCGTCCTCGGCCGCCGCATAGGTGCGTGCGAGGTCGGTCATCCCCGGGTAGTCACCGACGATGGCCTCCTGCCAGCCGGTGACGCCCAGAGAATGCAGATAGCGCTGGGCGGTCGTCAGCCCCGCCGCCTGCTCGGCGTCGCCGGGTGGCGGGATCAGCGCCGACACCAGATCCATTGCACCCTCGTGCAGGGTGCCGGTGGGAGTGCCGGCGGTATCTCGTTCGATCCGGCCGTCGGGCGGGTCCGGGGTGTCCGCATCGATTCCGGCCAGGTGCAGGGCACGGGAGTTGACCCATGCGCCGTGGTGGTCGCGGTTCAGCAGAAAGGCAGGGCGGTCGGGCACCACCGCATCCAGTGCCGCGGCCGTCGGGCACCCGCGGTCGAAATGGCTCATCGACCACCCCGATCCGGCGATCCATTCGCCGTCATGACCGGCGGCGTAGGCGGCGACCGTCGCGACGGCACTCGAGGCGTCGACGGCGTCGGTCAGGTCGCAGGCGTTGCGGTCGATCCCCGCCGAGAGTGCATGGATATGGGCGTCGGTGAAGCCGGGATGCAGGAGTCGCCCGGCCAGGTCGATGTCTGCCGCGTCGGGAATGACCTCGCGCACTCGCCGCACGTCACCCAGGGCGATCACCCGTCCGTCGCGCACCCCGACGGCCAGGTCGGGGTACACGCGGCGACCGTCGAAGACCGGTCCCGAGTGGAATACGGTGTCCGGGAGAGCTCGTGACACGGGCGGACCGGGTCCTTCCTGTCGTGCATCCGATCCGATACCGCCCTTGCGGTCGAACTGGCGTAATCATCAGTCTGACTCGATGATCGTCACGGATTTCGTGGCAGCATGCCACATCGGCGACTGATTATTAATGTGCTCGCAACATTCGCTCGAATACGGTGATGGATATGCGCAACGGCGACGTGTCCTTCTGGCACACCACCCTCGACGAACTCCCCCGCCGATCGACCCTGCCCGGGAATCTCGATGTCGACATCGCGATCGTCGGCGGCGGGCTCACCGGGCTCTGGTCGGCCTACTACCTGGCCCGCACGCTGCCCGACGCCCGGATCGCCCTCCTCGAACGCGAGTTCTGCGGCTTCGGTGCGTCCGGACGCAATGGTGGCTGGTTGTCGGCCGAGGTGGCGGGCAATCGCGCGCGCTACGCCGCGATCGCCGAGTCGAGGGGCCGCGACGGCCTCGACGCGAACCGTCGGCTCACCGCGACGATGCGCGCCGGCGTCGACGAGGTCCTCGCCCGCATCGAGGAGGAGGGCATCGACTGCGACGCGGTGAAGTCCGGTGTGCTGCACATCGCGCGGTGCGCCGCCCAGGAGCGCAGGCTCGGCGACGACCTCGAGCACGAGCAGCGTTTCGGCGGGCAGTGGGATCTCCTCGACGCGGCGGCACTGCGCGACCGCCTGGCCATCCCCGGTGCCCGCGCCGCCATGTTCTCGACGCAGTGTGCGCGGGTGAATCCCGCCAAACTCACCGTCGGAGTGACCGCGGCGGTCGAACGCTCCGGCGTGGCGATCTTCGAGAACACGCGCGTGCTCGACATCGCGCCACGCCGGGTGTCCACCGATCACGGCACCGTCACCGCCGAGACCATCCTGGTGTGTCTCGAGGGTTTCACACCCACCATGCCCGGGTGGCGGCGTCGGCTGCTGCCGATGAACTCGTCGATGATCGTCACCGAGCCGCTGCCCGAACACGTCTGGGACGAGATCGGTTGGGCCGGGGAAGAATTGCTGGGCGAGACGGCGCACGCCTACACCTACTCCCAGCGCACCGCCGACGGCCGGATCGCGTTGGGCGGCCGGGGCGTCCCGTATCGATTCGGCTCCGGCGTCGACGATCACGGGCGCACCCAGCAGCGCACGGTCGATTCGCTGATCCGCGCGCTGCACGAGATGTTCCCGGCCACCCGCGACGTGGCGATCGCCCACGCGTGGTGCGGGGTGCTCGGGGTGAACCGGGACTGGTCGGCGACGATCGGCTACGACCCGATCACCGGGATCGGCTCGGCCAGTGGATATGTCGGTTCGGGACTGACCACCACCAATGTCGCCGGACGCACCCTGCGTGACCTCGTCGTCGGTGATCGGACGGAGCTGACCACGCTGCCGTGGGTGGGTCACCATACGCGACGGTGGGAACCCGAACCGTTGCGCTGGCTCGGTGTCGCAACCATGTATGCCGCCTACCGCGGCGCCGATCGCAGAGAGCTCGCGAGCGCCTCACCGACGAACGATCTCGTTGCGCGCCTGGCGGATCGGGTGTCCGGGCGGGCGTGAGACCGCCATCAACGCACCGACCGAGCCATCCCATGGAGTCGAGGATGGCTCGGTCGGTGCGGGACGTCAGTATGCGGCGCCCGGCGCGAACTCCTCGAGCACCTCGGTCACCAGTGCGGCGATCGGCGACCGCTCGCTGCGGGTGAGGGTGATGTGGGCGAAGAGCGGATGGCCCTTGAGCTTCTCGATGACGGCGGCGACACCGTCATGCCGGCCGACGCGCAGGTTGTCACGCTGGGCGACGTCGTGGGTCAGTACGACGCGTGATCCGGAGCCGAGGCGGGAGAGCACCGTCAGCAGCACGTTGCGTTCCAGCGACTGCGCCTCGTCGACGATGACGAACGAATCGTGCAACGACCGTCCACGAATGTGGGTGAGCGGCAACACTTCCAGCATGCCACGGGAGAGCACCTCTTCAATGACCTCGGTCGACGCCAGGCCTTCGAGGGTGTCGAAGACGGCCTGCGCCCACGGACCCATCTTCTCCGCCTCGCCACCGGGCAGGTAGCCGAGCTGTTGTCCGCCAACGGCATACAGCGGACGGAAGACGACGACCTTACGCTGGGTGCGGCGTTCGAGGACGGCCTCGAGCCCGGCGCACAGTGCCAGTGCCGACTTTCCGGTGCCGGCCTTACCGCCGAGCGAGACGATGCCGACGCTGTCGTCGAGCAGCAGGTCGAGGGCGACCCGCTGTTCGGCCGAACGACCATGCAGCCCAAAGGCTTCCCGGTCACCGCGGACGAGCTGGATCTGCTTGGCCTCGTTCACCCGGCCGAGAGCGCTCGACGATCCGTGGCCGACCAGCCGAACGCCGGTGTGGCACGGCAGTTCTCGGGCCTCGTCGATATCCACGACACCCTCGGCGAACAGGGTGTCGATCGCCGGCGACTCGACCTCGAGTTCGGTCATCCCCGACCATCCCGAGACCACCACATCCTGGGCGTGGTACTCGTCGGCGTCGAGTCCGACGGCGCCGGCCTTGACGCGCAGCGGGGTGTCCTTGGAGACCAGCGTGACGTGCTTGCCCTCGGCCCGAAGATTCAGTGCGCACGCCAGAATCCGCGAATCGTTTGTCTCGGTGCGGAATCCCGACGGCAGGACGGCGGGATCGGTGTGATTGAGCTCCACCTGAAGTGTGCCGCCCGCCTCGCCGATCGGGAACGGGACGTCGAGGCGGCCGTGTTCGAGGCGGAGGTCGTCGAGGAGCCGCAAGGCCTCACGTGCGAACCAGCCGAGCTCGTGGTGGTGACGTTTGCCCTCGAGTTCGCCGATGACCACCAGCGGAAGAACCACATGGTGTTCGGCGAAACGCGTGACCGCCCAGGGATCAGAAAGCAGGACGGAGGTGTCGAGGACGTAGGTGCGTGTGGTCACGTGGGCTCCTACGTTTGTGCGGCGCCCGCACAAACCAGTTCAAGTGGGCCGGTCGGTTCTCGTGTCTTCAGCGGCGTGGGCCGGTGAGGACGAGGACCGGGGCCGGCCCTCTCGCGCTGCTGTTGCAAACCACGAATCGAACCTCCCGGACGAACCGCTTCCCCGCGGCCCGTCACTGGTCAACGTACGCGGAATGGCGCGGCGCGGCGCGGCGGAAAGGGTGTGTCGGCGTGAATTTCGCGTTAACGGCGCTATCGTGGGTCCCAGTGACGTTCGGGGCCGCCACGCCGGTGAAATCCGTGTTCAGAGCGGGTTTCTCCCACCACGCACCACTTCTCACACCTTTCGGACCGCATCTGATTCGCTGGTGAACCGAGTGAAAAACACCACTGCCGGTCCCGCAGTGCGGAACCGGCAGTGGTGTTCGGTCGAACGTTGTGGGCGCGCCTGCTCGGGCTACCCGATCGCTCAGCGACCGGCGAGCGCGAGGATGCGCCCTCGCGCGGCCTCGGCGTCGTCACCCAGACCGTGCACGCTGTCGAGCTTGAGGGCATCGGCCAGGGATGCGGCGATCACGGCATGCGTCTGGTCGTTCTCGTACCCGGCGATCAGGGCGCGCTCGGCGTCGAAGTCGTCGATGTCGAAGCCGAGCGGCTCGACCGTCAGACGCGTGAGCGCCTTGTCGACGGCGATGACGGTGGCGTCCTGATCGGCCACCAGCGCTGCATTGAGGAAGTTCGCGAAGGTGGTCGCCTGCAACGCATCGTCACCGGAGATCTTGGCGAGGATCTGGCTGTACTTGTCGTCGGTGACCGCGGCCGCGTGCTTCTTGATGAACTGCACGCACTGGTACTCGTGCACCGCCATCAAAGCGAGGACGTCGAGCGGGCCGAGTTCGGCGACTGCCTGCGGGTTCTGCCGGTACCCCTTGGTGACGTGCTCGCGGCGACGTTCCTCGGAGTCGACCGGGTCGATGGCGCGGGTGACGACGAGGTAGTCGCGCAGCACGATGGCGTGCCGGTTGTCCTCGGCGGTCCAGACACCGACGAGCTGACGCCAGTCGGAGAAGGCCGGGAAGTACTTGGCCAGCACCCGGTGGAAGGACGGCAGATTGTCCTTGGTCAGCAGCAGCGCCAGGGCTCCGGCGCGGGCCTCGTCGGACAGCGTGCCCTGGGACGGATCCCAGTCGTCGCCGCCGAGGAAGGCGAAGTTGCGGCCGTCGTCCCACGGCACCCAATCGTGCGGGTTCCACGCGGTGGCGGCCGCCGCGTGGTCCTCGGCGATCTCGGGAAGCGCCTTCTCGAGCGCGATGATCAGGTCGTCTTCGGTGAGTGCGTTCATCGCGATACAGGATACGGATTGGTCACGGCTGTGGGCAATCCGGACATGGGGCGATCCGGTGATACTCGAGGACCGCCCCGGCTCCTGATCAGATGCGGCTCATCAGTCCCCAGGACTCGAGCCCGTCGTAGAGCGGGAAGTCCAGCGCCAACTGCGACACCCGCGCGCGGAGTGCGGAGACGTCGGCGGAGGTGCCCGCGGCCAGCGCGGTGGCGATGATGTCGGCGACCTCGGTGAACTGCTCGTCGCCGAAGCCGCGGGTGGCCAGCGCGGGCGTTCCGATCCGCAGTCCCGAGGTGACCATCGGGGGGCGCGGGTCGAACGGGACGGCGTTGCGGTTGACGGTGATGCCGACCTCGTGGAGCAGGTCCTCGGCCTGCTGGCCGTCGAGCGGGCTGTTGCGCAGGTCGACGAGCACCAGGTGCACATCGGTGCCGCCGGTCAGCACCGACACGCCGGCCTTGCTGACGTCCTCGCCGGTCAGGCGCTCGGCGAGGATCTTCGCGCCCGACAGTGTCCGACGCTGACGCTCGGCGAACTCCTCGGTGCCGGCGATCTTCAGTGCGACGGCCTTGCCTGCGATGACGTGCATGAGCGGTCCGCCCTGCTGCCCGGGGAATACCGCCGAGTTGAGCTTCTTGGCCCATTCCTGCTTGGCCAGGATGATGCCCGAACGCGGTCCGCCGAGTGTCTTGTGCACAGTGGAGGACACGATGTCGGAGGCGGGCACCGGGTTCGGATGCAGACCGGCGGCGACGAGACCGGCGAAGTGGGCCATGTCGGTCCACAGGTAGGCGCCCACCTCGTCGGCGATCGAGCGGAATGCGTCGAAGTCCAGGGTGCGGGGGTAGGCCGACCAGCCGGCGACGATCACCTTGGGGCGGGTGTCGAGGGCGATCTTGCGCACCTCGTCCATGTCGACGCGGAAGTCTTCCTTGCTGACTCCGTAAAAGGCGTTCTCGTAGAGCTTGCCGGAGAAGTTCAGCCGCATGCCGTGGGTGAGGTGACCGCCGTGGGCCAGATCGAGGCCGAGCAGAGTTTCGCCGGGGCTCATCAGCGCCATCAGGACCGCGGCGTTGGCCTGCGCGCCCGAGTGCGGCTGCACGTTGGCGAAGTCGGCACCGAACAGTGCCTTGGCACGGTCACGCGCGATGTCCTCGACGACGTCGACGTACTCGCAACCGCCGTAGTAACGGCGACCGGGATACCCCTCGGCGTACTTGTTGGTCAGGACGCTGCCCTGCGCCTGCAGGACCGCGCGCGGCACGAAATTCTCCGAGGCGATCATCTCCAGGGTGTCGCGCTGCCGGCTCAGCTCACCGTTCATCGCCGCGGCGACATCGGGGTCGAGGTCGGCCAGCGACATCGCGTTCACAGACTGTTCGGAGGTGACGTTGTCGGTCATGCCCGCAAGTCTATGGCCCGAGGTCCCCGTCGACGAAGTGGGTGCTCACCTGCCGTCGCCGGTCCGATGGCTGAGGCGTCAGGATTCACCGAGTTCGGCGCGCAGGGACGCCGGGATCAGCGGTTCGTCGAGGAGGCGACCGAACCGTGCGGCCCGGTCGGCGCCGGCGATGCCCGGTGCGGACGAGTCGAGCCAGCGCTGCAGCAACCGGTAGCCCTCCACATAGGTGGAGATGTAGGCCCGCCACAGCGGCGAGGTGAGGAAACGCAGCATCTGCCGGGCCCGGGGTTCGGGGGCCAGGAGCCACTGCTGCAGGAATGCCGCGACCGTGTCGGCGTCGGCATGCTGATCGTGCAGGAGCAGGGCGGCGTCCTGCCGCACGCCGAGCAGGCCGGCGGTGGCGCGCGAAACCCGTTGGGCGCGTTCGCCGTCGAAGCGGAGTCCGAGGTCGGCGTAGATCTCGGCGGCCCAGCTCCCCCACTCCGGACCGATGATCGCGCCGAGCGCGTGGTCGGCGAGCCCCTCGGCCATCAGACACTGCGGGGTGTTCACCAGGAAGATCGTCTGCTCGGTCTGGCCGCCGCCGACGAGGCGTTGTTCCTTGCGGCAGTGCTCGGTGTGGTGGCCCGGGTACGCCTCGTGGGCGATGAGGTGGGGCAGGTTCGACATGTGCTGGGTCAGGTCGACGTTGATTGCCACGCGCGACCGGTAGCCGCCGAGGTAGTAGTTGAAGCCCGACCACGGCTTGTCGGTGACGACCTCGAATTCGACGATCTCGGAGTCCGGCAACGGGTATGCCTCCCGCACCTTCTCGCGCAGCGCGCCACTGAATTCCCGAACGCATTCGTCGACGCGATCGGCGGGGATCTCGTCGGCGCGGCGATAGGCGGCGTAGGCGTCGGTCAGTTGCGCTCCGGTCGCACCCTCGACGCCCAGCGCGGCGGCGAGGTCACGGTGCGCCGCCCGATAGTCGTCGGTGTCGCCGAGGGCGATGTCCACGTCGAAGTAGGCACGTACCTCGTCGATGAAACCGATGTCCTCACCGGCGAACTTGCGCGCCGAACATTCCAGCGCCCGCAGGTGCGCGGCGATGAACGCGGCGCGATCGTCGTCGAGATCGCCGGGGAGATCGGCGAGCAGGCCGCGGGCGGTGTCGGCGAGGCGGGACGGTTCGGGTGCGGCGGCGGCCTGAACCTCGGCGCGCAGTGCGGGATCTCCGGTGAACGCGTCGACGAATCCTTCCTCGAGTCGATCAAAGGCGAGCCCGAGCCGGAGGTAGTCGGTGACGAACGTCGACTCGGCAAAGGCGACCGTCTCCCCGTGGGAACGTGGCATGACTCCGAAGGCTACCGATGGCCGGCAGGTTGCGCCCGGATGGCGCGCAGGGTGTGCCCTGTCCACTCGGTCAGGTGGGCCTTATAGGGTGTACGCATGATTCGCACCTCAGCAGCGGCCACTTCGGGTCCGAGGCAGGGCTGATGGCACGTCACTCGAGCGACCGGGATCCCAGTCTGTACATGGAACTGGACCGCAAACAGTGGCGTGAACTGCGTGAATCGATGCCGATGGTGCTCAACTCGGATGAACTCGATCAACTCGTCGGGCTTGGTGAGCAGATCGATCTGACCGAGGTCGCCGAGGTCTATCTGCCGCTCTCGCGTCTGATCCACCTCCAGGTGGCGGCACGGCAACGGTTGTTCGCGGCGACGTCGACCTTCCTGGGTGATCGACGTACCGACAAGCAGGTGCCATTCATCATCGGCATCGCCGGTTCCGTCGCCGTCGGCAAGTCGACGACGGCGCGTGTTCTCGCCGCCCTGTTGGCACGGTGGGAATCGCACCCCAAGGTCGACCTGGTGACGACCGACGGATTCCTGCTGCCGACCGCGGAGCTCGAACGCCGAGCCATCATGCATCGCAAGGGTTTTCCCGAGTCGTATGATCGTCGGGCGTTGTTGCGGTTCGTCACCGAGGTGAAGTCGGGTGCGCGTGAGGTGACCGCGCCGGTGTACTCGCACCTCACCTACGACATCGTGCCGGACGTCCGTCATTACATCCGGCAGCCGGACATCCTGGTTTTGGAGGGGCTCAACGTCTTACAGACGGGTGAGACGCTGATGGTGTCGGACCTCTTCGACTTCTCCATTTACGTTGACGCCAAGACCGACGACATCGAGAAGTGGTACGTTTCGCGGTTCCTGCAGATGCGGTCGACGTCGTTCTCGGACCCGAATTCGCATTTCCATCACTATGCTTCGTTGACCGACGAGCAGGCCACCATCGCGGCCCGCGACATCTGGACGTCGATCAATCTGCCGAATCTGCGGGAGAACATCCTGCCGACGCGGCCGCGCGCGACGCTGGTGCTGCGCAAGGACACCGACCATTCGATCAATCGGGTGCGGCTGCGCAAGCTGTGAGGGGCGTGGGCCGACTGACGACGACCGCGGCCGCGCGGACGATGCGGGCTCAGGCGCGCCGCTCGTCCAGACCCGCGGGGTAGCCACCGGTCAGTGCGATGCGATTCCAGGTGTTGATCATCGCGATCGACGCCAGCACGCGCCCGAAATCGGCATCATCGAATTCGGCTCGTACACGGGCGAATACGTCGTCGGGGACGCCCCGCTCACCCACCTTCGTCACGTGTTCGGTGAGTTCGAGGGCGGCACGTTCGCGAACGGTGAAGTGGTCGCCCGCTTCTCGCCAGACCGAGATCAACGACACCTTCAGATTTGCGATGCCCATGGCGAGCGCGTCGGAGGCGTGCATGTGCAGGCAGTAGGCGCAGCCGTTGCACTGCGAGGCCCGGATCTTGATGAGCTCCACCAGTTCTGGGTCGAGACCCCGTCCGGCGGCCCGTTGCAGCGTGACGAGCGCCTTGTAGATGTCCGGGTTCTCTCCGGGCAACCAGTACCGGACACCGCCGGGTGCAGTTATCGTCGGTGGAGTCATCGTCGGGCCCCGTCCGTGGTCTGATGTTCCAGCCAGTCGCCGAACGTCGTCGACGCCGTCTCGCAGTCCCCGTGTGGCAGCAGTCCACCGCTGCGCATGGCGGACCCGCCGATGTTGACCCCCATCACCCAGCGCGGGCTACCTTCTTGCCGCGCATAGGATTTGGCGACATCGACCATATCCATCTCGGCCGGCCCGGCAACCTCGACGTCGCCGGCGGTGGGCGCCATTGCGGCGTCGGCGAGGACCCGTGCGGCATCCGCGGCCGCCAGTGGGCGGCTGAGCATGTGCGGAACGACGGCGACGGGCCCGAACCGGGTGCGTTCGATCATCTGCGCCGCCAGTTCGTACCACTGGGCCGATCGGACAACGGTCAGCGTCTCGGCGTCGAGGCGCTCGCGATACACCTTCTCCTGCTCGCCTTTTCCCTGGTAATAGCCGAACTTGGCGTTCACCTCCGGGTCGGCGGCGTTGATGATGGACAGGCAGACCACCCGCGACACTCCGGCAGAACGTGCGGCCGCCGACACGTTGGCAGCGACCGTGCCGAAGAAGTCGACGGCGACCTTGGCCCGAGTGGTGGTGACATTGGTCGCGTCCACCACGGCATCGGCGCCGGTGAAGGCAGCCTCGAGCCCGCTACCGGAGTAGGCATCGACACCTGACGACCGTTGCGCCGCAACGGTATCGACCCCCTTCGCAGCAAGCTCCCCGACGAGATGACGTCCGATCATCCCGCCGGACCCCAACACCACAACCTTCATCACTGCCTCCTTGTGTCATCCTCCGCCAGTGGCGTAGTTCGACGGTACCGACTGATTGCATCGGAAATGCGGTGCAATCAGGGTGTAGATTTCTGTGCCAATTGTGCAGTGGTGTCGATATGTGCAGCGGTATCGACTGCGGTCCGCCGACCGTGTCACTCTCTCCCTTACCCCGCGATCACCTGGGGTAGGTGATGAGGATCTGTCCGGTGTGGATGTTGGTCCAGGTGATGGACCGGTCGATGTGCATGACGCCACGCCAATGTCCGACGTGCTTGCGGTGGTGGTCCGGTTTACACAGGGGCGCAAGGTTTTCCACCACGGTCCAGCCGCCCTCGACGGGGTTGGCACCGACGAACGCGACCAGGTGATCGAGTTCGCAGAGGTGTGCGGGCATCCCGCAGAACGGGTACCGGCACCATAGGTCGGTGGACAAGACCTCATCGCGTATCCGCTGCGACGGGGCATAGGTCAACGCCCCCGGCGGCGGCGACGTGTAGCCACCATGACCGGTCGGATCCACCGGCGGCGCCTGCGCCCGATCCACCACCTTCTGTAAGCGTTGCAGGGCCGGTCGAGCGTGGTCGGGTACCCAGATCACCCGCGCATGGGCGGCGACGTGTTCGGCCTGGACCGGATCGATCGCGCCGTACCCGTGCAACCGGTCCGGGATCTGCCCACTCGCGTCACGCACCAGCAGAAACGCCGGCGGCTGCGCCGGGGTGACCGGCACGACCTCCCCCGATACGGGCGGGGCCGGCACGATCGGGGAGGTCACCACCATCACCGGCACCGGAGAGGTGTCGACCGGCACCACCGCCGTCGACGCGCCTGCGGCGTCCATGCCGGCGGTCTGGGCTTCGGGGTCGTCGTTGTCGCCATTGGTGTCGTTGATGTCGTAGTTGCCATTGACATTACGATTGTCATCGGGGTCCCACTGCAGGTCGTGATGAGCGTGCGGGTCATCGGGTTCGGGCGCGGTGTCGTCGTCGGGCAAGTATTCCTCGACATCGTCATGTCTCGGAGCGAGCACCTCGTCGGCACCCGACACCGTGAACGACGCCTCGCCGAACACCACCACCTCGGTCGAGGAGCCGGACTCGGACGGTCCGGACTCCGACGGTGCGGACTCGGACGGCGTGGACCTGCCGGCAGTGCGGCCCGCAGCCGCCTTGACCTCGTGCCGTCGCTGCCGACGGGCGGCCGGAGCAGGGCAATTGTCCAACCCGCACTGACACCCCAACCGCACCCCCGGCGCGCCGAGCAACTCACCGAACGCGACCGTCCGCAACAATCCCACCCACCGCGGATCCTGATGACACACCCGCCGCGCAATCAACTTCGCCATCCGCTCCCGCAGATAGATCCCATCCTGCGCCAGCACGCACGCAGCAATCGTGGCGTGACCATCGACATCATTGCGGACGATCACATCCGCCCAGTCCTGCTCGAACTCCTCCCGCGCCCGCGTCGCCCGATCCGCGTTATCAGCGATCAACGCATCATCCAGATCGTCACGCAACACCGAATCAGCGGTATCCCGCGCACCCAGCTCCAACGCAATATCCTCAAACGACGGCCGCTCGGCGTCAGTGTGATCGGCATCGGGATCGGCGTCATCTACGTCGACGTCACGATCCTCGGCATCCACCTCCGCGTCACGCTCGGAATCAGCGCCGTCGACACGATCAGCCTCGCCGGCATCACCATCGTCGGCGGCGCCGTCACCAGCCTGACCCCGCGTATCATCGGAATCCGGTTGCGGCACACCATCACCATCACCCGTGCTGCCGTCACCGTCGGCGCTGTCCTCACCACCAGCACTCTCCCCGCCTCCGGTGCTCGGCTCGGCCTTGGCGTTCATCGCCGCACGCTCAGCCGCCTGCACCAGAATCTTCACCCGATGCGTCGAATACCGCCCCTCCAAGAACGCCGCCCGGATCTTCGGGAAATCCAGCAACAGATCCTCGAGATTCATCCACTGCCGCGCCCTGGACCGCGTGACCCCCAACGCCAACGACACATCCCCCACCGCCGCCTTCACGGCCCGATCCCGCACCATCATCTGCCGCAACCCGGGCAACCCCGCGAGCGCCTCCTCGTACGAGCGCCGACCGATCTCCCCGGCCAACAGCACCGCACGTGCTTCCTCGCGACGCGACCGCATCAACGCCGACCGCGCCTGCTCCCCACACTCGGTCAACGACATCGACCGCACCCGCGCGAGATCGGCATCGACGTCATAGGTGAACACCGACACCACCCCCTCCCACGCAGTGAGGAATACCGGATAATCATTGGCTCACAGCCGATCCGAATCCGGTGATCGCACCGCCAGAACCATCTGTAACCCTCTGACCCACACGCTATACCCGACCACCGACAAAACCGGATCGCCCACCAACCGCACCAGATCAGACTGGACACAACCCCGGTCGGTCAGATCGTTGCGCCGAGAGCTCCTCCCCCACTGACAGATTCGTCCCCCAGCAATTCCCCACGGACGATCACGAACCCCCGGGGACGAACCATTCTTCCCTCGGGTTTCGCCCGTCTTACGTGGTTCTCGCCGTTCGACTGCAACCCTCACCGGCGGACTATCTTCGATCCGGGTACCGTCGGAGTGCATCAGAATCGAGGGTCAATTCGGTGACAGATCAACAGGCCATTCGCGAGCCCGATCCGTGGGATGAACTGGCGGCACGGCTGGGCACCGACCTTTTCCTGGACCTGCAGCCGGATCCGTCCACGACGACGCGCGGCCGAGGCGCCCAGTTGCGGCACCGACTCGCCGATGCGCTGCGCGATGCCATCGCCGACGGCCGACTCCCTGCCGGCACGACGTTACCTCCGTATCGGTCGCTGGCCGCCGACGTCGGCCTGTCGCGCGGCACGGTGGCCGCCGTATACAACGAACTCGTCGCCGAGGGGCGCCTGATCGCACGGCAGGGATCGGGGACCAAAGTGGCTGCCGGGGCCACGCGGGCCGTGGAGGACGCCGGCAGTCACGCCCAGTCGGTCACTGCCGTTGTCACGCACGACTTCTCACTGGGTCAGCCCAACGCGTCGTTGTTTCCGCGAGCCGAGTGGGTGGCCGCAACGCGTCGTGCGCTCGCCGAGGCTCCTGATTCGTCGTTCGCACCGTCGGCTCCCAACGGCAGCGAACGCCTACGAATCGAACTCGCCCACTATCTGTCCCGGGCCCGCGGTGTGCGCACGACACCGGAGTGCATCGTGCTGACCACCTCGGTGATGAGTGCGCTCGAACTCCTCGGACGCACCGTCGCCGACCGACGCATCGCTGTCGAAGGTTATGGACTACCGTTCCACCGCGACATCATTGCGCGTCAAGGTGTTTCGATCGATCCCATCCCTGTGGATCATCACGGCGCGGTCGTCGAGGATCTCGTCGGCCGGGATGTGTCCGCTGTTCTGCTCACACCGAGCCACCAGTTTCCACTGGGCGTTGCCTTGGAACCCGACCGCCGCCGCCAGGTGATCGAGTGGGCACGCCACAGCGATGCACTGATCATCGAGGACGACTACGACGGCGAGCTCCGTTACGACCGCGAACCCGTCGGAGCCCTGCAGGGGCTCGCGCCGGAACAGGTGATCTACGTCGGCTCGGTCAGTAAGAGCCTGTCCCCCGCGGTGCGGATCGGATGGATCGTCTTGCCGCCTCGCCTGGTGGACACGGTCATGTGGGCCAAGGGAATTCGCGAACCCGATGCGAGCATTGTCGATCAGCTGGTGTTGGCCGACATGATCGCCACGGGGGCTTACGACAAGCACATCCGGCGCAGCAGACAGTTCTATCGTCGCCGCCGTGACACGCTGATCGCCCGTTTGGCCGAACACGACATCACCGTCGGCGGAATTCCGGCGGGCCTGCACGCCGTGGTCGGAATGGGTCACGACGCCGAGACGCGCGTGCTGAATGCCGCCTGGCGAGAGGGTTTCTCTGTGGTGGGACTCGACATGCTCCGCCATCCCGACGCACCGGCGGTCATCGACGCGGACGGCAACTCCGGCGGTGGCATCCTCGTCGGATTCGGAACACCGGCCGCATCGACATTCGACACCGACGTCAACGCACTGACCGAACTCATCGCGAATGCCGGCCCGACCGGGTCAAACGACGACACCTCGCGTCACGGCCCTGCGTGAGCTCGATTCCGACGGGAGCCCAACTCACTTCCCGAATCGACGACTCCTGGCCGCGTAATCACGAAGTGCGCGCAGGAAATCCACCCGCCGGAACTCCGGCCAGTACGCGTCGGTGAACCAGATCTCCGAATACGCGCTCTGCCACAACAGGAAACCACTCAACCGCTGCTCCCCCGAGGTCCGGATCACCAGATCCGGATCGGGCTGCCCCTTCGTATAGAGATTGCGGTCGATCCCCTCGACGGTGACCGCACCGATCATCTCCGCCGGGGTGGCACCGGCATCGGCGGCATCGGTCAACAACGCCCGCACCCCGTCGACGATCTCCTGACGCCCGCCGTACCCGACGGCGACGTTGACATTCATCCCGGTGCGTCCCTGCGTCCGCTCCGACGCCGCCCGCAGTCGCTCGGCCACCGCCTCGGGCAACTGATCAAGTGTTCCGACGATACGGACCCGCCAATCGCCCGCCGGGACGTCATCGTCGGTCTCGTCGCCGACGGGCCCGGAGATCTCGTCGACGATGTCGGGCACGATCTCCATCAGGGCGTCGAGTTCCTCGGACTCGCGTTGCAGGTTCTCGGTCGACAGCAGGTAGATGGTGACGGTCTCGATGTCGAGTTCCGAACACCAGCCCAGCATGTCGGCGATGCGTCGGGCCCCGACGCGGTGACCGTGACTGACATCCTCGAAGCCGGCCTCACGCGCCCAGCGTCGGTTGCCGTCACAGATGATCGCGACGTGGTGCGGCAGCCGGGTGGTGTCCATGAGTTGGACCAGCCGTCGCTCGTAGACGCTGAGCATCGGTCCGCGCAGACGATCGGGAAGCAGTTTCATCGCGACCAGATTAGCGCTCGACGCTGACAGCGCCGTCGCGCTCAGGCAACTACGTCCTCGGCGAGTTCCTCCTCGGCGGCCGGCGACAGGGTCGCACGCTCGTGCCGACCGGCCGGACCCCCGGGTGCGGCGACCGCCGGATGCCGACGACGTTCGACGGTCGCGGCCACGCCGACCAGCGCCACCCCAGCGATCAGCCAGCCGATGATCTTGCCGACCTCACCGGCCACGCCGACCTGCGGGAAATAGGCGAGGTCACGCACCGATTCCTGGAATCCGGCTCCGATCCAGAAGTCATGCAGGACTCCGAAGAACCGGGGCTGCAACTGCGGCGGGAACACACCACCGGAACTGGTGAAGTTCAATCCGACGAAGATCGTCACCATCGCCAGCGTGGTGAAACGCCCGATCAGCGGGTGCAGGCCGACCGCGAAGAGCATGGTGGCCAGGGCGTACGGAATCGCCAACCCGAACATCTGCCACTCGGCACCGGGCAGGGCGTCGAATCCCCACACCGCGATCGCCGAGATCACCGCAGCCACCAGCACCGACGCCACGACGGCGATCCCCGCGCGGACTCGGATGTCGCGGCCGCCCGCGGCCACCGCGATCGCGATACCCGTGCCATACGACCCGACCGTCAGCGCGACCAGGAAGAAGAAAATGCTCTGCCCGGACGGATCGCGGGTGGCATCCACGGGCACCACGTCGACGATCCGTAGCGGCTGATCACGGGTGATGGTGATCGCGGAGAAGATGCGTTCGACGGTGACGGCCGTCGGGTCGCCGGCCGCCGTGGACACCATGAGTTGCGCGGTCGACTGATCCGGAACGAACGCGGCTACGATCTCGCGCCGTTCGATCGCGCCGCGGGCGGCGTCCACATCGTCGATGGTGCGGACCGACACCTTGTCACCGAGTTTCTCCTGCAACTGCTGCGCCGCCACCGCGGTCTGCACACCCGAGCCGACCACGTCGACGCGGAGGCCCTGCGGATCGGGCTTGTGGAATCCACCGAGATAACACAGGGCCATGACGATGCCGATCACGAACGGCACCGCCACATGCGACGCGATCGTCTTGATCGGCAGTGGTGGCGTGGGCGCAGCAGACATGTCACTCTCTCCTCAGATGTCAGCGTAGTTGCATTATGCAACTCAGTATGAGTTGTAGAATACAACCATGGATGCCGAGTCGCAATCGACGACCGCCGAGCAGGTCGCCCACGAGCTGGTGACCCTGTCCCGACGTCTCCGGAACGGGGCCCGGGAGATCTACGGCGATGCCGGGCTGACCTTCGTGGAGTACTCGCTGCTCAGCCTGGTCGCCGACAACCCCGGCATCAGCGCCTCCGACCTCGCGCGCGCCGCCCATATCGACAAGTCCACGGCGAGTAGACAACTCGGGGAACTGCGACGCCGTGAACTACTCACCCGCAGCGACACTCACGAGTCGCCGCGCATACAGGCGCTGGAGATCACCGACTCCGCGCGCGGAGTCCTCGATCAGATCCGGCACCGCAGCGGCGTCGAGATCGCCTCCCGATTGACCGATTGGCCGACGCATGACATCGAGCAGTTCGCCTTGCTGCTGCGCAGGTACAACGGTTCCGACCCGCTCCCACCACAGTGACCACGGGCACCGGACGGCGTGCGGGTGATCGACAGATCACCCCGTCCGCACACTAAGTTACGGTATCGTAGGTTTCGTGACCTCGACGCTGCCACCACACATCGCCGACCGACCACGGTTACGCGGCGTCATCCACCAGTACTCCGCCTACGTCGCCGCCATCTGCGGTGTCGCCGTGATCCTCGGTGCGGCCTTTCTGCGCGGTACCGCCGCAACGCTGGCCTGCGCCGTCTACGCGCTCACCGTGTTCGGTGTCTTCGCGGTCTCGGCGAGCTATCACCGCATCCCGTGGAAGACCCCGCGCGCGCAGATCCGGATGAAGCGCGCCGACCACTCGATGATCTTCCTGTTCATTGCCGGCACCTACACTCCGTTCTGCGCGGTCGGCCTGCCGTCCCCGGCCCGATGGTGGGTCCTCGGGATCGTCTGGGCCGGGGCGCTGAGCGGCGTCATCCTCAAACTCGCCTGGCCGGCCGCTCCCCGATGGCTCGGGGTATCGCTCTACGTCCTACTCGGCTGGGTGATCGTCGCCGTCGCCCCGACCCTCGTGGCCCACACGAGCATCACCGTCATCGTCCTGCTTGCCCTGGGTGGCGTCTTCTACACCGTCGGCGGCATCCTCTACGCCGCGCGCTGGCCCAACCCGTGGCCGACCCATTTCGGACATCACGAGGTATTCCACGCCTGCACCGCCGTCGCCGCGCTGCTGCACTACATCGCGGTGTGGCTGGTGCTGGCCTACGCGATCTGACGGCAGATCCGAAAGCCGCTCTCACGCCGACACGCGTCTTCACCTCGTCCTCACCCCACGGTTGACGGCGGGCCGGTTCCGCGTCATCCGGCACTGGTCGGCTGAGCGGCATGCCCGGTGCACAGCTTTCGACCCTGCGCGTGGGACCCGACAAGGTGGTCTGCGGCGGCCTCACCCGTCGCCGATTCCTCACCTGGACCGGTGTCGCCGCCGGACTCGCCACCGCACCGACCCTTTTCGCCACCGACGCGGCGTCGGCGCCCGCACCACGAGCCGGCGGACATCCGTTCACTCTCGGTGTGGCCTCCGGCGATCCACTGCCCGACGGCATCGTGCTGTGGACCCGCCTCGCCGTCGATCCCCTGGCCCGCGCCGGCGGCATGGGCGCGGCATCACATCGGGTCGACTGGGAGCTCGCCGCCGACGAGGGCATGCGGATCGTCCTGCGATGCGGCACGGCGACGGCCACCGCGCGCGGCGGTCACAGTGTGCACGTGGACGTCCGCGGACTCTCGCCCGCGACCGACTACTTCTACCGATTCCGGGCTCTTGGTGAGACGTCACGGGTCGGACGCACCCGCACCGCACCCGCCGCGGGATCACCGGCGGGGCACCTGACCGTCGCGATGGCCTCGTGCCAGTCGTGGGCCGACGGCTTCTACAACGCCTTCGCCGACATGGCAGCCAAGGCGCCCGACGTGATCGCCCATCTCGGCGACTACATCTACGAAAAGCCCATCCCGCCGGACGGCGGTGCCCGAGCAACGACGGCCATGCCGGCCTCCGCACATCGGGAATGTGCGACCCTCGACGACTACCGCGACCGGTATGCGCTCTACAAACTCGACGCCGATCTGCAACGCGCACACGCCACCAGCCCGTTCATCACGATCTTCGACGACCACGAGGTGGACAACAACTGGGCCGGCGACATCCCGGAGGACGATCAACCGATACCGCAGTTCGTCAGCCGTCACGCCCAGGCGATCAGAGCCTGGTGGGAGAACACGCCCCTTCGTCTCGCGGTACTCGGCAACGGTTTTCGCGCCTACCGCCGATTCGTCTACGGTGACCTCGCCACCGTCAGCGTGCTCGACACCCGCACCTACCGCAGCGATCAGGTCAACGGCGACAACGACACCGGCCAGAACGCCGCCACCGCCGACGCGCGTCGCACCATCACCGGCGGCACACAAGAACGCTGGATTCTCGACGGGCTATCGGCGAGCCGGACCCGCTGGAATGTACTCGCCCACCAGACACCCATCGGAGATTTGGCCCACGACGACAACGGAATTCGCGCCGTCAGTATGGACGGGTGGAGCGGATACGAGGCGTCGCGCGCCCGAATCCTCGACGGCGCCCGCCAACGCCAGGTGACAAACCTCACGTCCATCGTCGGCGACATCCACCGAAACATCGTGTCGGAGTTGCGATCCACCTACACTCGCCCGTCCCCCACCGTCGGGGTCGAACTCGCCGGCACCTCGATTGCCTCGGGCGGTGACGGGCAGGACAGCGACGATCAGGACCGCGCACTCAAGGCCGGGTCACCGCACATCCGCTTCGGCAGCTCCCAACGCGGGTATGTGCTGCACCGGATCGCCCACGCTCAGTGGCAGGCCGAATTCCGCGTCACCGATTCGATCGGCGATCGGGGCGCGCCGCTCCATCGTCGAGCGCTCGTCACCATCCCCGACGGCCGACCCGACATCGACGTGATCTGAGGTCGGGTCAGCCGATCGGCGTGGGCGCCACCATGATCAGGCCTGCGCCAGCTCCGCCAGCACCGCGGCGCTGACCTCCCAGTCCATGCACTTGTCGGTGACCGACTTGCCGTACACCAGCGGCGTGGCGTCGGGTGACTGCGCGCCCGCCTCGATGAAACTCTCCAGCATCACACCGCTGACCTGCAACTCCTGGCCTGCCGCGCGCCGCGCCCGGACCGACGCCGCGATCTCGCGGGCGACCTCGGCCTGACGGACGTGGTCCTTACCCGAATTGGCATGGCTCGCATCGATCATCACGCGTGCCGGCAGACCGGCCTTCGCCAGCGCGGCGACCGCGGTGGTGACCGAATCGTCGTCGAAGTTCGGCCCGTGGGTGCCGCCCCGCAGGATGATGTGGCAGTCGGCGTTGCCCGCCGACTCCACCAGCGCGCCGTGCCCGAAGTCGTCGACGCCGAAGAAGACATGCTGTGCGGCAGCCGCTTTCACACCGTCGATGGCCACCTGCACATTGCCGTCGGTGCCGTTCTTGAAACCGATCGGCATCGACAGACCCGACGCCAACTGCCGGTGCACCTGCGACTCGGTGGTGCGGGCACCGATGGCTCCCCACGCCACCGCGTCCGCGATGTATTGCGGGCTGGTCGGTTCGAGGAACTCGCATCCCACCGGCAGGCCGAGGTCGATGATGTCGAGCAGCAACGACCGCGCGGTGCGCAGGCCCCGCTCGACGTCGAAGGTCTCGTCCATCCCGGGATCGTTGATCAGGCCCTTCCAGCCGACCGTGGTGCGCGGCTTCTCGAAGTACACCCGCATGACGATCTTGAGTTTCTCGGCGTAACGCTGCGCGAGCGGCGCGAGCCGTCGGGCGTAGTCGAGGGCGGCGATCGGATCGTGCACCGAACACGGCCCCACGACGACGAGCAGCCGGTCGTCGGTGCCGACGAGGATCGCGGCGATCTCGTCGCGATCACGCTGCACGGCCAGCGCCCGCCGCGGGGTCAGCGGCAGTTCGGTGCGGATGCTGTCGGGCGACGGAATCGCCCGGAACGCTTTGATCCTGCGGTCCGAGGTGGATTCGGCAGCGATAGTCGATGCCGATGTTCGGGGCAGATCTCCGAGGGTGGTCACGTGGGTGCCTTTCGCGGTGGGGGCCTGTCGTGGATCTCGGGCCCGCCCGCCTCGTTCTCGCCGGAAAGCCCTTGACATGACAAGAGCAGCGACCTGATGGTCACTGCTCGGGGCTCCGGGTTGAGGTTGTGCGACGCGTCAGCGCTTCATCGCAGGCTCACCCGGAGCCTCGATAAAGAAACGCCAATAGGCGCGCACTGTGCTGATCACGTCAGCGAGGCTACCACGGACCCGCCCGGGTGCCCAAAGACCCCGGGCGGACCCCACCACATCAGACGACCGCGAACGCCTCGGTCTCCCCGATGACCATGGGACGAGGCACCCGACCAGTAGAGGGACGCCCCGCGTGCCGCCCGGCGGTCACCACGGCGCGACGGCGCGACCGGGCCGGGGTACCGATCAGGGATGACCCCGATCGATGAGGTGGCTGAGCACGATGATCGACTCGGTCCGGTCCACCCCACCGGCCTGCCGAATCCGTTCGAGCGCCTGCTCGAGGTGGTGGACGTCGCGGGCCATCAAACGCAAGATCGCATCGGCCTGGCCGGTGATGGTGGCGGCACTGACCACCTCTTGGATCGGTTCCCAGGACGCGGCGAGCACCTCGGGCGAGATGTTGCCCCGGCAGAACACCTGGACGTAGGCCTCGGTGGTCCATTGCATGGCCGCCGCGTCGATGACGGTGGTGAAGCCCTTGATCACCCCATCGTCGAGGAGCCGATCGACCCGTCGTTTGACCGCGGGCGCGGAAAGTCCCACCTCGTCGCCGATCTGCGCGTACGTCGCGCGGGCGTCGCGGGTGAGGCATGCCAGCACCTTCTCATCAAGATCATCGAGTCCACGCAACGGATCGCCTTTCACTTACGGTTGAACAACGAATTATTTCGTCATTGCGCAATGTACAGTGATTGATTGCATCCAGGAGCACTTCTACCCTGGTTTTATGACGCTGACGACGCTTTACTGCTCCGCGCCCTCGATCCGGTCCGCGCGCACCCGGACCTACGCCATGACCCCGCCGGCCCACTACACGGTCAGCTATGCGATCAATCCATGGATGAATCCGAGCATCCCGGTGAACACCGAACTCGCACTCGCCCAATGGAACACGCTTCGCAGCACTTATGAGGCGCTGGGTCACACCGTGCATCTGGTCGATCCGCAGCCGGGGCTGCCCGACATGGTCTACGCCGCCAACGGCGGTCTCGTCGTCGACGGCTGTGCCATCGCGGCCCGCTTCACCTTCCCCGAACGCGCGGCCGAAGCCGATCATTACGCCGCGTGGTTCCAGACCGCCGGCCTGACCGAGGTGCACCGCACCAATGGTGTCCAGGAGGGTGAGGGTGACTTCCTCGTCGTCGGTGAACGCATCCTCGCAGGCACCGGTTTCCGCACGCATCCCGACACCCACGCCGAGATCGCCGCCCTCACCGGGCTGCCGGTGATCACCCTAGATCTCGTCGACCCGCGCTACTACCACCTCGACACCGCGCTCGGCGTGCTCGACGAGAACTCCGTGGCCTACTACCCCGCCGCATTCTCCGAATCGTCGCGGCACCTGCTCGAGGAGCTGTTCCCCGACGCCATCATCGCCTCGGCCGCCGATGCCGAGGTACTCGGCCTGAACCTCGTGTCGGACGGACATCACGTGGTGATGACCGACGCCGCACCACACCTGGCCGGATTGCTGCGCGACGCCGGATACCACCCGATCCCCCTGGATCTGTCCGAGCTGCTCAAGGGCGGCGGCGGTGTGAAGTGTTGCACACTGGAGGTGCGGCTCGCCGACACCGGTTCGCCGGCGGCCGGAACGGATGCGAGGGAGGCAACGATGCACTCTGCGACGGCAGAACCCCATGTGGCCCACAACTATTCACCACTTCCGGTGACCGCGGCGACCGCCGAGGGCGCGTGGATCAGCGACGTCGACGGACGCCGCTACCTCGACTGCCTGGGCGCGTACTCGGCGGTGAACTTCGGGCACCGCAATCCCGAGATCACCGCCGCCGCCATGGAACAGCTCGGTCGGGTGACGTTGACGAGCCGCGCCTTCCAGTCCGATCAGCTCGAGCCGTTCTGCGCCGCGCTGGCCACCCTGTGCGGCAAGGACATGGTGCTGCCGATGAACACCGGCGCCGAGGCCGTCGAGTCGGCGCTCAAGGTGGCCCGCAAGTGGGGCTACGACGTGAAGGGGGTGCCCGACGGGCAGGCCGAGATCATCGTCGCCGGCGGCAACTTCCACGGCCGCACCATCAGCATCATCAGCTTCAGTGACGACGAGGATGCCCGCGGCGGATTCGGGCCCTTCACACCGGGTTTCGTACGCGTGCCCTACGGCGACGCCACCGCGCTGGCCGACGCGATCACCGAGCGCACCGCCGCCGTGCTCGTCGAACCCATCCAGGGTGAGGCCGGCATCATCGTGCCGCCGGACGATTACCTGCCCACCGTGCGTCGACTCTGCACCGACAACGACGTGCTGATGATGGCCGACGAGATCCAGTCCGGCCTCGGCCGGACCGGCAAGACCTTCGCCTGCCAGCACTGGGATGTGGTGCCCGACGTCTACACCCTCGGCAAGGCCCTCGGTGGCGGCATCCTGCCGGTGTCGGCGGTGGTCGCCAACACCGACGTGCTGGGCGTGCTCCATCCAGGACAGCACGGCTCGACCTTCGGCGGCAATCCCCTGGCCGCCGCCGTCGGCCACACCGTCGTCCGCATGCTGGCCGAGGGCACCTGGCAGGCCCGCGCCGCCGAACTCGGCGAGTACATGCACACCCGGCTGCGCGAGTTCATCGGCAAGGGCGTGCACGCCGTGCGCGGCAAGGGACTGTGGGCGGGCGTCGATATCGACCCGGCGCTCGGCACCGGCAAGGAGATCTGCCTGCGGTTGGCCGACTTCGGCGTCCTCGCCAAGGACACCCACGGTTCGACCATCCGTTTCGCCCCGCCGATCGTGATCACCCACGACGAGATCGACTGGATGATCGGGCGTTTCGCCGACGCCCTGCAGGCCTGAGCCCCGCCGCATAGGCCGTCGGGTTCCCGCCGCGACACGTCCGGTGCGACTACGCTGACGAGCGTGTCCACCGAACGTATCCGTCGTCGCGTCCTGCTCATCCGTCATGGCCAGACCGAGTGGTCGCTGACCGACCGGCACACCGGCCGGACCGACATCAATCTCACGCCACGGGGTGAGCAGGATGCGACGAGCCTGCGGGGAATCGCCGACCGTATCGGCCTCGTCGAACCGCTCGTGATGGCCTCCCCGCGACGTCGCGCCCAACGCACCGCCGAGTTGGCGGGACTGAGAGTCGACGAGACCAGCGAGTTGTTCGCCGAGTGGGACTACGGACAGTACGAGGGGCTCACCCGGATTCAGATTCAGGCCGAGCACGATCCGGACTGGACGATCTGGACGACGGGCGCGCCCGGCGGCGAATCGGTGGAGCAGATGACCCGACGTGTCGACGCCGCCGTCGCCCACGTCGAGGAGATGTGGGAGTCCCGCGACGTGATCATCGTGTCGCACGGACACTTCTCCCGGTCGTTCATCTGCCGATTCCTGCACTGGCCCATCGCCCAGGGCGCCAGCATCGACCTGCGCCCCGCCGGATCGGCACTGCTCGCCGACACCGAGGGAGACCGGCGACTGTCCGAACTGCTTCCGGCCGGCCAGTGGGCCTCGCCGTCGGCGATCTGATGGTGCCGTCGATCTCGCCGACCACCGTCGTCCTCGGCGGTGGCGGGCTGGCCGGCATCGGCTGGCTCACCGGGGTTCTCGCCGCGCTGGAGGAAAGCGGCGGGTTCCGCCTCACCGACGCCGCCCGCGTCATCGGAACCTCGGCCGGTTCGGCAACCGCTGCGGCGATTCTGCAATCCGGTTCGGCCACCACACAATTCGACACCATGGTGCGCCGCTCACGCCGATCCGCCGAACTGACTCCGACGGCCGATGTGGTCACCACCCTGACATCCTTCGTCGAGATCTCCACCTCCACCGACTCCGACGACGGCAAGGTCGCCAGATTCGTCGAGTTGTCCCGATCGATGGCGGGCGTCGAACCGGACGCACGCCGCGCCGCCATCGAGTCCCGTCTGACCGACGACACCTGGCCGAGTTCCTTGGCCGTCACCGCGATGCGCGCCGATGGCCGCCGCGTGGTGTTCACCGCCGCCGATGGGGTGAACCTCGTCGACGCCATCACCGCGAGTTGCGCGGTACCCGGCCTGTGGCCCGCGGTGACCATCGGCGACGCCACCTATGTCGACGGCGGCGTCCTGTCGATCACCAATGCGGATCTGGCGGAACCGAATGCGCGGACACTGGTGCTCGCACCGGTGCCGGAGGATCCGCAGAACGCCACACCGGCGGTCGCCGCGGTGCTGGCAGCCGCCGGCGTGATCACCCCGTCGCAGCGCACCGTCGTCGGATTCGGCACCGATCCGTTCGACCCCGAAGTTCGGGGCGTGGCAGCAGTTCTGGGATACGAGGACGGCCTCGATTCGCTCAGCCGGCTTACGTGACCGAGGCCGTGGCGACTTCTGAATCGACCGCAGCACCACCCAGTTGACGATCGGAACGGCCAGTTCGACGGGGACCATGATCATGTAGAACGCACTGGGTGCTCCACTGGCGATCCAGGCGAGCAGACGCCCGAGCCCGCCGATGAAAAAGAGCAGGCCCAGCAGGTCGACCAGCCGTCCGCGCGCTCGCACGTCACGTGCCGCCCAAACAAACGCCAGGCCGTACGCGGTGAACAGGACGTTGAAGAATCTCAGGTCCGAATCCATGGTCGCGTTGACCGAACCTCCTCCGATATAGGTCATCTGACCGAAGAACAGATGGGCCAACCCGATGCCGGCAACGACCAGCCCGAACGTCGTCAGCCATATCTCGAAACCTCTTTGCATCGCAATCTACCGTCCGTGACCGGATCGATCTCGCCCTGAGCGCCTATCTCGACTTCTACGCGGCCCATCTCCCGTTGGTCCTGATCGCCAACCGCAGTTCGGTATCCGCGGATCCCGCCGTACGGGGTCCCATCGACAGGGACATGTCCGCACTGTGGTCCTCGTTCCTCGACGCGGCCGACGCGACTGGCCACAGGCGGGAACTCGCCGAAGCAGGATTCGCGGGTTGGGTGGCTTTCGTTCGGGCCACCACCGTTGCCTCCCTCGTCGACGGCACCATCACACCGTCGGAGAACCACCAGATGTGCATGGCGGCACTCGATTCCACCGTCGGCGCGCACGTCGACCTGCAGGTCACACCGCGCGCATGAGACCCTCGTCGTTCACGGCTGCCGGAAGGACTCCGCGGTCAGATCATCGAGACCGGTGATAGGAAGATCACACACCGTCCCGCGGCACACGTACGCGGCATCGAAACCTCCGACCGTCCCACGACCGGCCAGCAACGGGCTCGAATCGTGTGTCCCGGCAACAATTGTCGTCCCGCCGGGAGCGACCGCACGAGCACGCGCGGCCAACTCCCCCGCACTCCCCTGCGCCTCGGACACCCCGATCTGCAGCGGACCGGCCACCACGGCCTGTGCGACGGCCAGCCAATGACCGCCCGAGCGAGCCAGTTTCGCCAGCACCACCGCACCCCGGGCCAGCGTGGCATCGAGAAGTTCGGAGTAGCGTGATGCCGCATCGACCGAGGCGAGTGTCGACGCGACGAGCAGCGCTTCCGCCATCAACGAGGTACCCGACGGTGTGGCACCGTCGATCGGATCGCGTGGGCGGGCGATCAGGTCGTCGGCGGCCGCGTCGTAGAAACTGCCAGGTTCCGCCGGGTCGGCGAACGTGCCGATCGTGACCTCGAGAAGAGCGAATGCGGTGTCGTACCACTGCTTCTCGCCGGTCACCTGGTATAACGCGAGCAGCGCCGTGACCAGCGCGGCATGATCGTCCAGTGCGGCGATCGGAGCGCCGACCCGACCACCCAGCGATGAGCGGTGCAGCACCCCGTCGACGATGTGGCCGTCGACCACCTCGCGTGCCACCTCGGCGGCCAGATCAACCCAATCGGGGCGGCCCAGTCCCGCGCCGGCCTCGACGAGCGCAGTGATCGCCAGAGCATTCCAGCCGGTGACCACCTTGTCGTCACGCTCGGGTTGTGGCCGACCGGCGCGCACCTCCAGCAAGCGACGCCGGATCGCGGCGTAGCGTCGCGCATCGTCGGGATCGATCCGCAGTTGCAGCGTCGACGTACCGTGCTCGAAGGTGCCCGCCGCGGTCACTCCGAAAAGGTCTGCCGCCCAACGCCCATCGGCCTCGCCGAGGGCCTCGATTAACTGGGCGGGCGTCCACACGTATGTCGAGCCCTCGGTTCCGTCGGCGTCGGCGTCGAGGGCGGAGGCAAAGCCCCCTGGCACCCGGAGTTCCCGGACGAGAAACTCGACGATCTCACCGGTCACCCGCAGCGAGAACGCATCACCGTCGATGCGCGCGAGATGCGCATAGACCCGCAGCAGTTGCGCATTGTCGTAGAGCATCTTCTCGAAATGCGGAATCACCCAGTCGTTGTCGACGGCGTACCGGGCGAAGCCGCCACCGAGCTGATCATAGATGCCGCCTCGCGCCATCACCTCACATGTGCGACGCGCGGCGTCGGCGGCGTCGGGCACCCCCGTGCGTTCGCTGTGGCGGATCAGCCCCTCCAGCAGGGCCGACGGCGGGAACTTGGGCGCGCCACCGAATCCGCCCGAGTCGCGGTCCTCGTCGCCGAGCGCGCTGGTGACCGCGTGCTCCAGCAACCGATCGTCGACCGGAACGGCCGCTGCGGGCAGAGCGGATGCGTTGGCAGTCAGGTGATCACGGATCTTGGCCCCGACATCTCGAACCTCCTCGCGACGTTCGGTCCAGGCCTGCGTGATCGCCGTGAGCAGCTGCTGAAACGACGGCATCCCCGATCGCGGTGTCGACGGAAAGTAGGTGCCGCAATAGAACGGCTCCCCCGAGGGCAACAGGAAGCACGTCATCGGCCAGCCACCCTGGCCGGTCATCGCGACGGTGGCGTTCATGTAGATCGCGTCGATGTCGGGACGTTCCTCCCGGTCCACCTTCACGCACACGAAGTCGGCGTTCATCTGCTCGGCGGTGGCGTCGTCCTCGAAGGACTCATGCGCCATCACGTGACACCAGTGGCAGGCGGCGTAACCCACCGACAGCAGCACCGGCACATCACGACGGCGCGCCTCGTCGAGCGCGGCGTCACCCCATTCGTGCCAGTGCACCGGGTTCTGCGCATGCTGGCGCAGATAGGGACTCGTGGACGCGGCGAGCAGGTTGGCCATGACTCCAGCGTGGCACGGGTGGCACCGCAATCATCGCCTGGTCGCCGTGACCTGCTGCATCACACGTGATGCAGATATGACGCACCGGCCGAACTCACGGCGCGCGGACTCGTGCAACTCGATGAGCCGTTGGGCATCGGAATCGATCCGGTGTCCGGTTTCCCCCTTCGTCGGTCTTGGCCCGCGCATCACCTCCGACGACGTGTCCGCGGGCCTGGAGGATGCAGGCCTGGAGGATGCTCGCCACCTTCGACGACGGCCTCGCCGCTTCGCTGCCCGACTACACGATACTCATCTGCACCGAGGACTGGCAACGCGTCACGCGAGACGTTCAGGACTCCGACGAGCGCCCGATTCCCTTGTCGGTCACGACTTTTCCGGGGACCACCTGCTCGGTGCCGACCTGCTCGCCGGCCGCACCGCGCGCCACCACCGACCCGGGCCCGCTGCCGCCGTCGAAATCGGTTCCCTCGTCGAAGGCCTGATCGGCCTCGGGGTGATCGGTGTCGAAGGTCTTGGGAAGCTTCTTGAGCTGGCGGTTCATCGACCAGATCAGCAGCGCCGTGCCGACGAGCAGCAGGATGATGATGAGCAGGCCGAGTGGGGACGCCTTGCCGAACTCAGGGCCCTGCGGCTGTTCCTGCGCGGCCAAGATCGTCGTGTAGAGCGCGGAGGTCATCGCGGCACCTCACTGGTCGCGTCGACGCCGGTGAACAGGTCGTTCTCCGGGATCGAGGTGGTCACCCGCGTCTGGGCGAGTTCGAATTCCTCGGTCGGCCACAGTCGTTGCTGCCATTCGAGGGGCACCGCGAAGAACATTCCGTTCGGATCGATCTGCGTGGCATGGGCGCGCAGCGCGTCGTCACGCTGCGGGAAGTACTTGCCGCATTCGACCTGGGTGGTCACCCGCCCCATCAGGTCGCCGCGACTCGGGTCCCATTTGCTCAGCCACTCCTTGAAGGGGCTTTCCTGGCCGTGCCGCTCGAACTCCTCGGAGAACAGCACCATCCGATCCCGGATGAAGCCGTGCGTGTAATACAGCTTCGACACCGTCCACGGTTCACCGGTTCCCGGATAGGCCTCGGGGTCGCCGGCGGCCTCGAAGGCGGCGACCGACACCTTGTGGCACATGATGTGGTCGGGATGCGGATATCCGCCGTGCTCGTCGTAGGTGATCATCACGTGCGGTCGGAACTCCCGGACCACCTTGACCAGCGCCTCGGTGGGCACCTCCAGCGGCAGCGTCGCAAACGAACCCTCGGGGAGCGGCGGCAGCGGATCGCCCTCGGGAAGCCCGGAGTCGACGAACCCGAGCCACATCTGCTCGACGCCGAGCGCCGCCGCGGCCTTGGCCATCTCCTCCTTGCGGACCTCGCTCATCCGTTCCTTGACCCCCGGGCGATCCATCGCCGGGTTCAGGATGTCGCCGCGTTCACCGCCGGTGAGGGTGACGATGAGGACCTCATTGCCCTCAGCGGCGTACTTGGCGGAGGTACCCGCCCCCTTGCTCGATTCGTCATCGGGGTGCGCATGCACGGCCATCAGACGGAATCCGCCACGCGCCCCAGATGTCGAGGGAACCGACGGCGACGATACGTCGGGTCCGGCGGTGTGGGTCTCGGGCACAGTTCCTCGCCTTCGGGTCGTTACTCCTCTCATGGTAGGTATTGACGCGTGAACAGTTCAGACGGGGGCCGCCCATCGGACCCCGACCTGCATGATCGCCCCCACAGTGGGCCGCGGGCGACCTACCCCGTCACACAATCGGCGTCGAGTCGTCGGCTCTGGTTCCTCGGATTGTCGGCCCTCGTCGTCATCACCGGCGTCGTCCTTGCGGTCATCGGCTACCAGAAGTTCGCCGACCCCGATGTCTCCGGATCGGCCACCGGCTACGAGATCCTCGACCCCTCGACGGTGGCCGTGCAGTTCACCGTCAACCGCGCCGATCCGTCACGCCCGGTCGCCTGCGTGGTGCGCGCCCGATCCAAGGACGGCTCGGAGACCGGTCGCCGCGAAGTCCTGATCGGCCCGGGTGAGGTGCAAGAAGGCCACCGCGTCAACGTGTCGACGTCGGAACCGCCGGTGATCGGCGAGGTGTTCGGGTGCACCACCGATGTGCCCGCGTACCTCACCGAATCACCCCAGTGACGCGCAACTCAGTGACAGGACGCATACCGGTGACCCAGACAGAACCGCGCGAATCCCGGGCGATCTTCGCCACCGTCTCGAGCCCGTACCTGCCGATGCTGACCGCCCTGTTCGTCGGGGTGATGCTGATCAGCAACATCACCGGCACCAAGGGCGTGCTGCTGTTCGACCAGTGGCTGCATCTCGACGCCGGTCCGATCCATCTCAACGGCCTCGTCACCGACGGCGCGTTCTTCCTTTTCCCGCTCGCCTACGTGCTCGGCGACGTCATCAGCGAGGTCTACGGATTCCGCGCCATGCGCCGGGTCATCCTGGCCGGATTCGTCGTCCTGCTGATCGCCTCCGCCTGCTTCTGGCTGACGATTCACCTGCCCGCCGCGCCGTTCTATTCCGGCCAGGACTCCTTCGAAACCGTCGCCGGCGTGGTCCCCCAATTCCTGCTCGCCGGATTGCTCGGATATCTGGCCGGTGAATTCCTCAATTCCTTTGTGCTGGTGAAGATGAAGGAACGCGCCGGCGAGCGTCGCCTGTGGGCCCGGCTGATCGGCTCGACGGTCGTCGGCGAGTTCGCCGACACCCTGGTCTTCTGTTCGGTCGCCGCGTCCGCCCTCGGCATCTCCACCTGGGGCGACTTCATCAACTACACCGCGGTCGGATTCGTCTGGAAGACCCTCGTCGAGGTGGTCGTCATGCCCATCACCTACCTGGTGGTCGGCTGGCTCAAACGTGCCGAACCGTCGTATGCCGAGGCGTTGGAACGGGTTCATTCCGCCGACACGTGATGTGCGCCTCATGGCAATCACTGCTATCCTGTACTGAAACACGGCTCCGCGAGGGGTCGTGTTGCTGCATTTAGAGCGGACGACAGAGTTCCCGACAAGTTCTACCGCAGTCCATATGTCCCGGTTGAAACCAACGCTCGGGGCGCGGACAACACAAAGGAGTGACCGATGACCGACACCCAGGTGACCTGGCTGACCCAGGAGTCGCATGACCGTCTCAAGGACGAGTTGGACTCCCTGATCGCCAATCGTCCGGTCATTGCCGCCGAGATCAACGAGCGTCGCGAAGAGGGCGATCTCAAGGAGAACGGCGGTTACCACGCGGCCCGCGAGGAGCAGGGCCAGCAAGAAGCGCGCATCCGGCAACTGCAGGAGCTGCTCAACAACGCCAAGGTCGGCGAGGCACCCACCCAGTCGGGTGTGGCACTGCCCGGTTCGGTCGTGACCGTCTACTACGACGGCGACGAGTCCGATTCGGAGACCTTCCTGATCGCCACCCGCGAAGAGGGCGGCGCCAATGGCGGTTCGCTGGAGACCTACTCGCCGAGCTCCCCGCTCGGCGCGGCACTGATCGACGCCAAGGTCGGCGAAACCCGTGAGTACACCGTGCCCAGCGGAGCCACCGTCAAGGTGACCCTGGTCAAGGCGGAGCCGTACCACAGCTGATCTGATCGACGAGCCCTCGATCGCGGTCGCCCCACCCGGGCGGCCGCGATCGTCGCGTAGTGGGCCCCGATGCCCAATCGGTCCCACGCAAAACTAGAACGTGTTACACATGGGGTATGAGTCTGCTCGCATACGCGCGCAGAGCGGGGGTCCTCGTCGTATCCGCGTGGTTCGCGGCCGCGATCGCCGGCGCCGGTTCTGCCTCCGCCACACCCGCCCCGGCATCGGTCGCCTACGTCAACATCGGCGACAGTTACTCCTCCGGGGCAGGCGTGATGCCCACCGCCCCGGGTACGTCGCCCCTGTGCGCGCA
Organism: Gordonia sp. NPDC003950; assembly: GCF_053605205.1. Classification (NCBI taxonomy): domain Bacteria; kingdom Bacillati; phylum Actinomycetota; class Actinomycetes; order Mycobacteriales; family Gordoniaceae; genus Gordonia; species Gordonia sp. NPDC003950. Next base: position 180,112 of record NZ_JBSGIT010000009.1, read on the forward strand.
GTCCGAGGCCAATTACGCTCACCTCATCGCCCGCCAGTTCGGATATCACCTCACCGACGTGAGTTGCGGCGGCGCGAAGACCGACGATTTCTTCGCCGCCCAATATCCGGGCCTGAGACCGCAACTCGATGCGGTCACCCCGGACGCCGACCTGGTGACCTTCATGATCGGCGGCAACGACGGCATGGTCTTCGCCGAGACCGTCGCCAAGTGCGTCGCCGCAGCGGCGACCACCGGCGGCCAGGGATCGCCGTGCGCAAACACCTACGGCGACAGCATCATTGCGCAGATCACCACCGACACCTACCCGAAGTTGGTCCGCGCGATGGCCGCCGTCCGCGCCAGGGCCCCGGGGGCACGCGTCGCGGTGATCGGCTATCCGTGGATCATGCCCGCTCGATACCAACCCTGCCCGGCCTTCCCCGTCGCCACCGGAGACGTCGCCTACACCCACGGAATCCACGCGGCACTCAATGATTCGATCCAGCGGGCCGCACAGCAGACCGGTGTCACCTACATCGATGCCGCGACCCCGTCAATCGGTCACGACAGTTGCCAACCGGTGGGCGGCCGGTGGGTCGAACCCCTGGTCTCCGATCAACAGATCGTCCCGGTCCACCCAAATGCCCTGGGCGAACGAGAACTGGCCACCATCACGGTCGACGCACTGGATCTCACTCGTTGACACCCGCCCAGCGACGCACACCGCGTCCTCCACGATCCGCCGCCGTCGATCTCCGCGTCGATCTCGGCGCGCCGTCGACCTCGCCCGAACCCCGCTGCGCGTTCCCCGGTGCGCTTGAGGATCGCGAAAGCATTCCCGGCGGCGACGCCGAATCGACGCGCGATCGCCTCGCGGGCAGCGGCATTGTCGGTGATGAACCCGTTGAAACCCGGCAACACCACTCGCCTGCGGTGCTCTGCAATGGACAGCCGCATCGACAGCGAGATAGCGTCGCGTCGGCGAGTGAGCGGTAGTCATCGTCGTACACGAAGCGAAGGTCACCGGCACAAGCCCGATGGCCTCCCATCCATCATGAATGGAAGGCCATCGACGACAGCATCGCTCAGGCCAGATTGACCGTCACCCCGCCCGAGAACGCGGAGTCGTGCAGTTCGATACTCGCCGGCACGGCATCCTTGGGCATGTCGTAGACCACCTTTGCGGTCACCGTGTTGCCGGGATTGATGTTGTCCCACACGGGGATATCCGATCCGCCGAGCGCGATCTGCGCCGCCGTACTCGGCTCGAAGCTACGACCCTGACTGTCGAACAACTTCTGATCCGACGGCGAGAACCCGTAGGCCTGATCGGAGATGTTCTTGACCGTCATGGTCACCACCACGAACTGCCCCTGCGCCTGCTCGGTCAGATACGGATTGTCGCCCACACTGGCCAGCCCCTTCTCGACGCCGGTGACGACGAATTCGAACTTGCCGTCACGCACCGGCGTGTTCAGACCGGCGGCCTGGTCACCGTTTTCTTCGGTGGCGGTCCCCGCACCGCCCGAGGTGCCCGACGACGCGGAGTCGTCCGACCCGCCCGCCGCCACCGCCGCGACAATGATGATGAACAGCACCACCAGCGCACCAACGATCCACGGCCACTTCCGCTTCCGCTTCCGGGGCACGGGCATCGGCTGCTGGGGCGCACCGTACTGGGGCGCCCCGTACTGGGGTGCGCCGTACTGGGGTGCGCCGTACTGGGGTGCGCCGTACTGGGCCATACCACCCTGCGGCACACCATTCTGGGGCGCGGGCACATACGGCTCCGAACCCTGCTGGGGCTGAACGGGATTCTGGGGATCGGTCATGATGAGTTCCTCCATCTCAGTGCGGCGCCCGGAAGTCGGCTCCGCCTGGCGTCACACACTGCTCAGGAGGTCCGACAGAACCGACCACGCGATCATTCGACCGAATGAGCCACCACTCGGAGCTATTTGATAGCGTCCGATCGAATCGACCGCACTCATGACGTTACGCGGCTTGTGTCCGATTTGGCCGATATGGCACGGACGGGACCTATGGACACGGTCACACAGGACAGCCTGCGCTGCCGACCACCAGATCGGGGACATCGAGAACCGTGCGGGGATCGCCGTCGTCTGTGCCACCGGCCGGCCGCGGTCGGTGATGGTGACGGTCTCACCCGCAGCAGCCTCGGCCACCACCGCGGACGCGTTCTGTTTCAGGGCACGGATCCCCACTTCCGACATGTGCTTCGTTGTAGAACAAAGCGCCCGCGCGTCTCGTTCGCCCGCAGCTCCCACGTCGTGTCGCACCCCTCGCCGAGTGGGCTGCGCAGTACCCTCACGCCACGTCGAGCAGCCGGAGCGGCGGTGTCGTCGCATTGTCGCCGAGAGCATCGGAATCGCCATCGGAGCGCACCGAGATGACGTTGTCCTGCAATGCTTTTCCAATCCTCTGGATCAGCTCCGCGATCGAGGCGTCGCCACCCTTGAGGCGACGCCGTGCCGCCAACGGCACGTCGAAACAGGTGGCCTCGACGAGCACGGACTTCTTCCATCCCTCACCGCGAATCCAGTCCAGGTCACGACTGCGGGTGAGCGGCGCGAGCACCACCACGGGTGCCTTCTCCTTCGTCCACCACAGGATTCCGTCGACGTCGACCTCGGGCATCTCCGGAGCGTCGGCGGGCAGGATCTCGCGAAAGCGCAGCGGCGACTTCTCGAAGAGCAGCAGGCCCGCCGGCCCGAGTTCCGCCACGGCCGTGTCCACGCCGGGCTCACCTCGGGGTGCCTCACCGAGACACGTGATCACCTGCTCGGGCACCCAGATCGGGATGATGCGCTCGAGAGTGTCGACCGCATTGACCGAGTGGACCGCGCGCAAGGACGCCAGGCGAATCATCTCGACGATGTCGCCGAGTTCTCCGATCAGCCGTTCCTGATCGTCGCGCGCCCCGAACTCCGACTCGTCGAGGTCTTCGAGCATCGCCTCCACCGACGACATCCGTCGTTCCAACGGGAGCAGGTAGGAGTACCACTCCTCGCCCAGTTCGTCGTGCGCGCCGGCCAGCCGGGCCTGTATCTCGGCGACCGACGTCACCGCCCACGGCACGCGCCGTACGTCGCAGTGGTCGGCGGCGTGGCGCCGTCGGTCGGTGTCACGGCCAGCATGACGGCCTCGGTTCTTCTTCGGTGTGGTGTGGTGTCGTCGTCCCATGCCGGGCAGCGTAAGGCCGATTCGCCCGACCCCAGCCGGCAAATTCCACAGGCCCGCCACCCGCACACAGCCAACCCACAGGCGTGGTCCAGATCACCATCAACCTGCGGGTTCATGGTGGACTCATCGGACTTATCGGTCCCGTAACGAAAGGAGACCCCGATGCGGATTCACAAGCACACCCCCGAGATCCCGATGATCGTCCTCACCGACGATCCCGCAGTCCGCGGCTACGCCGACGTCCTGTTCGACGCGGATGTCCCGGTGGCCATCGTGAGCGCCAGTTACTCCGACGTCGTCCCGTACATGCTCGGCAACAACGGCCACACGGTCGCCTTGGTCGCCGATGTCGACGACCCCGAACAACTCGCCGCGGCGATCCTGACCGTCGAACGACGACTGGGAACGGTCGGGTCTGTCATCCGCTACGGCGCCGACCTGCCGACCAGCCCGCTGCCGACCGCCGCCTGACCTGCGCTGACCTGCCGGGCACCGCGATTACACCGTTTGTCAGCGCGCGTAAGCCAACGTAAGGACGACGACAGCGGCACGGTTCATAGTGGTTGACATGACATCAGCAACCACTGCCGGCCCGGCCCGGGTGAGTGACGGGACCTTCGGGACCGACCTCGCCATCGAGGCCCACGGGCTGGTCAAGACATTCGGATCGAACCGCGCCGTCGACGGCGTCGATCTCGTCGTCCCCACCGGATCGGTGTACGGCGTCCTCGGCCCCAACGGCGCCGGGAAGACCACCACCGTCAGCATGCTGGCCACATTGCTCAAACCGGACGCCGGCACCGCCAAGGTCTTCGGTTTCGACGTCGTCGCCGACGCGGTCGCGGTGCGGTCGCTCGTCGGCGTCACCGGGCAGTACGCGTCTGTCGACGAGGACCTGACCGCGACCCAGAACCTGGTCGTCTTCGCCCGACTCCTCGGATTGTCCCGCAAGGCATCCAAGGCACGCGCCGCCGAACTCCTCGAAGAGTTCTCCCTCTCCGAGGCCGCCGACCGTCCGCTCAAGGACTTCTCCGGCGGCATGCGACGACGACTCGACCTCGCCGCCAGCCTCATCGACACTCCTCCCCTGCTGTTCCTCGACGAACCCACCACCGGCCTGGACCCACGGACCCGGGCACAGATGTGGGACACCATCCGCAACCTCGTCGCCGGTGGCTCCACGGTGCTGCTGACCACCCAGTACCTCGACGAGGCCGATCAACTCGCCGACCGCATCGCGGTCATCGATCACGGTCGCGTCATCGCCGACGACACCGCCGACGCACTGAAGAACTCGGTCGGCTCGGCCACCCTGCAGCTGAGGCCCGCCGATCGCACCGCGGCGCCGCGGGTGGCCGAGATCGTCGAACGCGTTCTCGGTGAACCGGCCGCTCTCTCGGCGGAGGCCGGTCGGGTCTCGGCATCGCTGCACCGCCCCGACCTCGTTCCCGATGTCCTCATCGCGATGCGCGCCGACGGCATCAGCGTCGACGAGATCACCGTCCAGAAACCCAGCCTCGACGAGGTGTTCCTCACCCTCACCGGCAAACCCGCCGAGAACGAAGGCGCCTCCGATCACGATGCGAACGAGGAGAATCAGGCATGACCACCACCGTCGCACCCACATCCGTTCCCCAGGCCATCACCACCCGCGACGTCCGTGGCTAGGCCAAACGCTCGGTCAGCCTCGTCGAGGCGATCCGTCAGTCATTCACGATGGCCTACCGCGGCGTGCTCAAGATCCGCCACAACCCCGAGCAACTCTTCGACGTGACGATCCAGCCGATCGTCTTCACCTTGATGTTCACCTACATCTTCGGCGGGGCGATCAGTGGCAATGTCCACGCCTACCTGCCGGTGATCATTCCGGGCATCATGGTGCAGACCGTGATCATGACGTCGATCGTCACCGGCACCCAACTCCGCGAGGACATGGACAAGGGCGTGTTCGACAGATTCCGCTCGCTCCCGATCGCGCGGATCTCTCCCCTGTCGGGGGCGTTGCTCGCCGACGTGATCCGCTACCTGATCGCCAGCACGCTGACCATCGTGATGGGCATCATCCTGGGTTGGCGTCCGGACGCGCTCGGCGCGATCGCCTCGGCCCTGCTCGTCATGATCTGCAGCTTCGCGGTGTCCTGGATCTTCGCCCTGATGGGCTGCCTGATGAGTAAGGCCTCAGCAGTGCAGGGCATTTCGCTGCTCATTATGTTCCCCCTGACCTTCATGTCCAATGCCTTCGTCCCGGTGAGCACCATGCCGGGGTGGTTGCAGGGATTCGTCAACGCCAACCCGGTGAGTCACCTGGTCACCGCGGTTCGTGATCTGACCGCCAATGGACAGGCGACCATCCACGTCGTGTGGGCCCTGCTGGGCGCGTTGGTCATCACCGTGATCTTCGCCCCGCTCGCGGTGCGCGCCTATATGCGTAACGCCTGATCCGCATCGCTGTACGACGCCAGGATGGACCGCACCTCCGCGGCCGCCTGGCGTCGTCGTATCCGCTCGACGTCACGAATGTCGTTGTCCCACCGGAGAGAATCCACCTCTGACAGCTCACGCATGTCGCGATCGACGAGGTAGAGTCCGAGGCTGTCACGGCGCGCCCCCATCTGCCGCGACAGCATCAGCAGCCGTACCCCGTCGTCGTGGGTGCGCGGATCGTCGAGGAGCACGTAGCCGGCGGCGAGGACGATGCTCCCCGCCTGCGGCACGTCGAACCATCCCCCGGTGTAGGTCGAGATCATCCCCTCGACGATCATCGGGACGAACTCCCGCGCCTGCTTCGCCCGCCCGCATCGCATCAGTCCCACCTGGGCCATCGCCACCACCATGGCCACACTCGGATCACCGGCACTGATCGGATAATCTCGGCGCAGCACCGCCAAGGCGCGCCGGTAGAGGTCACCGGCCACGTCCACCTCGCCGCGGGCGAGCTCGTACTCCGCGTGCGACAACAGAATTCCCGCGGCCATCTCCGGATTGGCCTGAGGGTCGGGATCGGCGGGCGTCCATCCCTCCGACAGGATCGCCAACTCCGTTGCCGCATCGTCCAATTCACCCAGAGCCACCAGGGTGATCACCAGGTGGACGCGGGCCTGGATCTCGTCCTCGTACGCCCCGAGCCGGATGAGGTCGACCACGCCCACCCGATAGCAGTCGACGGCGGTTCGCCAGTGTGCCTGCTGGCCATGGATACTCGCGATCCGCACCTGCGCCATTCCGGACAGCCAGACATCCCGCGAGGCGGCCACCGCATGGAGCCTCAGCGCGTCGGCGAGTGCCCCGTCGAGTTGACCGAGGTTCTCCCGCAGGTTCATTCGCGCCGACAGCGCGGCGATCGAGACCGAGGCATCCGGCGAGAGGGTTGCCCGCACGATGTGGCGCAGCGCCGCGATCGGGGTGCGGCTGAGCACACATGCGGTGACGAGATCCGTCGTCGACCGATAGGTCAGATCCCTTCGGAACAGCCTCCGCAGAAAGTAGCGGCCGGTGGCCAGTGCGCGCAGATCGTGCTGGAGCACCCGGTGCGCCATCGACATCAGCAGGGTGGCCTGCCAGGCCCGGCGCACCGCGGTATCGTCGACCAGCACAGGCGGAGGCGGTAGCACACCGAGAAGCCTTCCGCCCCAGTTCATCACCTCCGCGTGCAGACCTCGCGCCATCCAGAAGCCGGCGAGGACCGGAAACACCGTGACCACGGTGTTGACGACCACGGTGTCGACCGCGCGGTCGGCATCGGGCGTGGCACCGGACTGCACGGGATCGGACTGCAGAGCCGGGTCGGATTGCAGGGCAGGATCGGGCGGCGAGGTATCGAGCACGTCAACGCAGACGCGGAGCACCCAGACGAGATTCTCCGCATCGGCCGCCACGGCGCCGATCAACTCCTCGTCCACGCCGTCCTCGTACGACGCCATCACGTCAGCGGCCAGCGACCGCGCCCAGCGGCGCATCCCGGCCTGGACGCCCTCGGATTCGCCGGCGTCGGAAGCGAGTTTGCCCTCACCGAATTCGCGCACCATCTCCAGCATGCGATACCGCACATGACCGCCCTCCTCAGCGACGGTCAACAGCGACTGGTTCACCAACGACGCCAGCGCGTCGTCGAGGCGGACTCCCCGGAAGCCGGTGACGATCTCGGCCGCATCGGTGGTGAACCCCGCCGGGAACCGACACAGACGACGCAGAGCGGCCCGGGCGTCGTCGTCGAGCAGATCCCAACTCCAGTCGATCACGGCGTACAACGTGCGGTGCCGGTCCGGTGCGCTGCGATCGGCTCCGCGCAACAACGCGAACCGCTCGGCCAGCCGGCCGGCGATCTCGTCCACCGTCATCGTCCGGATCCGCGCGGCGGCCAGTTCGATGGCCAACGGCAAGCCGTCGAGGTGACGGCAGAGTTCGGCCACCGCTGCGGGATCCAGGTCGGCGCCCGGCCGGACCGCGACCGCGCGCGTCACGAACAATTCCATTGCCGCACCGCCACCCTCGACGTCGAGCACCGGTAGCAGGTAGATCTGCTCGGCCGGCAGCATCAACGGTGAACGACTCGTGACCAGAACCCGTAGCGTCGGATCGGCGGCGAGAAGATCAGCGACGAGGTGGGCGCAACGGTCGATGACCTGCTCACAGTTGTCCAGGATCAGCAGGACCCGCCGGCCCCGCAGCGCGTCGAGCAACCGCTCCTGCAGGTCGCCGACGGCCCGTCGGGGACGGCCGCTGCCGGTCAACTCGGCCTCGCCGACGCCGAGTGCGGCCGCGATGGCCGGGACGACATCGTCCTCGTTGCGAATCGGCGCCAACGGCACGAAGTGCACGCTGTCGCCGGCGCCGACGCGCCGATGCCCCACCCGGTTGGCCACCCGCGTCTTGCCGACGCCACCGGGACCCTGCACCGTCACCAACCGGTGCGTCCCCAGCAGTGCGTCGATCGCCTCGACGTCGCGGGCACGACCGATCAGACCTGTTGTCTCGGAGAATAACCCGGATGAGCGGCCACGCCGCGGACTCGCGGTGCCACCGGCCGGGGTGAGGCCGTCGGGTGCAGCGCCGGCGAGCAGTTCGTCATGCAACGCCGAGATCTGCGGACCCGGGTCGACGCCGAGTTCGGCCGCGAGCGCCCGCCGTAGTCGGGCGTACACCGAGATCGCGTCGGCGCCCCGCCCCATGGCCGCCAGCGCGCGCATCAGATCCAGATGCGCAGATTCGTCGAGGACGTCGTTCCGGCAACGCTTCTCGGCGATCGATCGCGCCAGATCGAAATTCCCCCGGGCCATCGCGACACCACCGCGCCGACGATCGATGGCGTCGGCGACCTCGGTGGCACGAGTCCGCAGCTGCCCGATCAGATCGGAACCCTCCGCTCCGAGATCGTCGCCGGCCGTACCCCGGAACCAGCCCATCGCATCCGCGAGCGACGTCGCATCCTCATCAGACGCGCAGGCCATCACCACATCGAGATCGGTCCGGCATCCCACCAGTCGGTATCCGGTGCCGGATGCCTCGATGTGCGCGGCACCGAGCAGGCCTCGCAGCCGCGAGATCTGGGTGTGCAGCGCCGACGCCGGTGACCGCGGCGGGGTATCGCCCCACACATCGTCGATGAGTCGCTCGGCCGACCGGGTCCGGCCGCCGGCCAGTGCCAGCGAGGTCAGCAGGCGTTTGGCGCGGATGCCGGGCACCACCGTGATCGCGGAATCCTCCGGCAGCGCACCACTCTCGGGTCCGGCCACGGTGATGACCGCCACCGGACCCAGTAGCCCGATGATCGTCTGTTGCTCCGGCCCCACCCCGCCAGGGTAGTGGACGACGGCACACCGTCACCGCAATCTGCTTCGTCGAGAACCTCGTCATGACTACTGTCGTGTCATGGCGCGCAGCTACGACCTCGAACCGTTCGAACTCGACTTCTTCGACACCGCCCCGATCCGGTTTCGCATCGATGTGAACATCCCGGTGACGCCCGCACGGGCGTGGGCGGAGCTGACCCGGCAGAACACGCTGGACTGGTGCAAGCCCATCAAGTCGATCCACTTCACCTCACCGGCCCCCTACGGCGTCGGCACCACGCGGCGGGCGGTGCTCGCCCCGGGATATCTCACCCTCAACGAGTACTTCTTCGATTGGACCGAGGATCCGGAGACCACTAAGTACCACAACGCTTTTCGGGTGGAATCGGTCAATGTCCCGGGGTTGCGACGCTTCGGCGAGTACACCGAGATCACGCCGGCCGCAGTCGGCTCACGACTGGTGTGGACCTTTGCGTTGGAACTCGGGCCGTCCTCGCGAGCCCTCAACGCGTTCTCCAATCCCGCGTCGACACCGGTGTTCCGCACCATCGAGGCCGATACCCTGCGCCACTTCGCGCATCTGTCACCGCAGGGCTGAGCACCAGGCCTGAGCACCGCAGGCCCGAGCACCAGGTCTGGGCACGCAGTGCCGGGCACCGCACGTCAGCGGACGAACCCGGCCTGCGACAGCGCCGCACGCACGGCGACCTGATGGTCGGGGCCGCGGGTCTCGGCGCTGACGGTCACCTGGACCTCGCCCAGCGACAGCCCTTCGGCGACCCTCGAGTGCACCACGTCGACGACGCTGGCGCCCTGCTCACGGAGCAGTTCCAGCAGTGAGATCAACCCGCCGGGCCGATCGGGTACCGACGCGGTGATCGTCAGAAATCGACCTGCCGCGCTCAGACCGGTGGTGGTGACGTGGCTCAGCACCAGCGGATCGATGTTGCCGCCGGATGCCACCACACACACCTGCCCCGACACGTCCCCGAGTGCGCCGTCCATCAATGCCGCCACCGCGGCCGCGCCGGCGGGTTCGACGAGCAGCTTCGCCCGCTCGAGCATCAACAGCAGTGCCGTCGCCAGCGATTCCTCGCTGACGGTGACGACGTCGTCGACGAGTTCCCGGATGTGGGCGAACGGCACCTCGCCCGGCAGCGCGACCGCGATACCGTCGGCCATCGTGGACATCTCCCGCGCCGCCACCGGATGACCGGCGCGCAGTGATTCCGGCCAGGCAGCGGCCGAACGCGCTTGTACCCCGACGATCCGGATCCCCGGATGGTCGGGCTTGATCGCGGCAGCCACCCCCGCGAGCAGACCGCCGCCGCCGAGCGGCACCACGACCGTGGTGACGTCGGGGAGTTGTTCGAGGATCTCGACGCCCACGCCGGCCTGCCCGAGCACGATGTCGCGATGATCAAACGGATGGATCAGGACCGCGCCGGTGCGGTCAGCGTATTCCTGTGCGTACGTGAGGGATTCGTCGACGGTCGCTCCCGCCAACTCGACCTGGGCGCCATAGGCACGGGTGGCGACGACCTTGGGCAGGGCCGCACCCACCGGCATGTACACCCGGGCGGCGATGCCGAGTCGGGCCGCCGACCACGCCACCCCCTGGGCGTGGTTACCGGCGCTGGCCGCGACGACACCCCGGCGTCGTTGTGACTCCGACAGTCGCGAGATCCGGTAGTAGGCGCCGCGCGGCTTGAACGAGCCGGTGCGCTGCAGGTTCTCGCATTTGATCCAGACGTCGGCGCCGACCCGTTCGGAGAGCACCCGCGAGGCCACCATCGGTGTCCGCCGCATGACACCGCTCAGCGCGGTTGCGGCCGCACTGATGTCGGTCGGGGTGAGCAACATCGCCGGTTACCTGTGCAGGTGTCTCGCGGCGGCTTACTTCAGGGCCTGCTCGAGATCGGCGATGATGTCGTCGATGTCCTCGATACCCACCGACAGCCGCACCAGATTCGACGGAACCTCCAGCAACGACCCGGCCGTCGAGGCATGGGTCATCGCGCCCGGATGCTCGATGAGTGATTCGATGCCGCCGAGGGATTCGGCGAGGGTGAACACCTCGGTCCGCGCGCAGAACTTCTTCGCGTCGTCGACGTCGCCGTTCACCAGGACCGACACCATGCCGCCGAATCGCTTCATCTGCTTGGCCGCGACCTCATAGCCGGGGTGCATCGGCAGTCCGGGATAGAGCACCCGCTCGATGCGATCGTGGTTCGACAGGAAGTCCACGACGGCTTCGGCGTTGTCGCAATGCTTTTCCATCCGGACCGCCAGGGTCTTGACGCCGCGCATCGTCAGATAGGCGTCGAACGGTCCGGGAACTGCGCCCGCGCCGTTCTGCAGGAAGGCGATCTTCTCGTCGAGTTCGGCGTCATCGGTGATGAGCGCCCCGCCCACCACGTCGGAGTGTCCGCCGAGGTACTTCGTGGTCGAATGCAGTACCACGTCGGCGCCCAGCGTCAGCGGCTGCTGCAGGTACGGCGTGGCAAAGGTATTGTCCACCACCAGTTTCGCCCCGGCATCGTGGGCGACGGCTCCGATCTCCTCGATGTCGCCGACGTTGAGCAACGGGTTGGTGGGGGTCTCCACCCACACCAACTTGGTGGCGGGAGTGATGGCCGAACGGATCGCATCGACGTCGGTCACCGGCGCGACGGAGTAGTCGATCCCCCACTGGGTGAAGACCTTGTCGATCAGGCGGAAGGTGCCACCATAGGCGTCGTTGGGGATGACCAGGTGATCGCCCGGACGCAGCGAGGCCCGCAGCAGCGCGTCGGTGGCGGCCATACCGGAGGCGAAACCCCGTCCGTACGTGCCGCGTTCGATGGCCGCCAGGTTCGCCTCCAGGACACGACGAGTCGGATTTCCGGTGCGGGCGTACTCGAATCCGTCGCGCATGCCGCCCACACCGTCCTGGGCGAAGGTCGAACTCGCGTAGATCGGCACGTTGACGGCGCCGTTGAGCGGGTTCGGCTCGTACCCGGCATGGATCGCATCGGTGGCGAACCCCCTGCGACGCTCGGTGTCTCGACGCTGACTGTCACTCACGTGCAACTCCTCCTCGCTGAGCTGGTGGACTCGCCGGACTAACCGGCGGTGATGGTGGGGTGGGTACTGACGAAGGACAGGAGATCGTGGCGGGTGATGACGCCGATCGGCTTGCCGTCCTCGACCACCATGAGAGCGTCGGTATCCGAGAGTGCCTTGGTGGCCGCCGACACCGGCTCACCCGAACCGATGAGCGGGAACGGTTCTCCCATATGCGCCGACACCGGATCGGCGAGGCTGGCGCGCCCCTCGAACACGGCACTGAGCAGATCCCGCTCGGTGACCGCACCGGCCACCTCACCGGCCATTACCGGAGGCTCGGCGCCGACCACCGGCATCTGGGAGACGCCGTATTCACGCAGGATCTCGATGGCGTCACGCAGGGTCTCCGACGGATGCGTGTGCACCAGATCCGGCAATGCCCCGGTCTTGCCGCGCAACACGTCGCCGACGAGCGACTCCGGCCTGGTGCTGTCCAGCGGCGTGCGGAGGAATCCGTAACTGCTCATCCACTCGTCGTTGAAGATCTTGGCCATGTAGCCGCGGCCACCGTCGGGAAGCAACACGACGACGACGGCGTCGGGACCCTCACGCTCGGCCACCTGCAGTGCCGCCACCACGGCCATGCCGCAGGACCCACCGACCAGCAGTCCCTCCTCACGGGCCAACCGACGCGTCATGTCGAAGGAGTCGGCGTCGGAGACCGCGATGATCTCGTCGGGCACGCTGGGGTCATAGGCCTCGGGCCAGAAATCCTCGCCGACACCCTCGACGAGATACGGCCGGCCGGTTCCACCGGAATACACCGAGCCCTCCGGATCGACGCCGATCACCTTCACCGCGCCGCCGGACACCTCCTTGAGGTAGCGGCCGGTGCCGGTGATCGTTCCACCGGTTCCGACACCGGCGACGAAGTGGGTCACCTTGCCGTCGGTGTCGGCCCAGATCTCCGGTCCGGTGGTCTCGTAGTGACTTTGCGGTCCGGCCGGGTTGGCGTACTGGTTGGGCTTCCATGCGCCGTCGATCTCGCGGACGAGGCGGTCGGAGACGCTGTAGTAGCTGTCGGGATGATCGGGCGCGACGGCCGTCGGGCACACCACCACCTCGGCACCGTAGGCGCGCAGGACGTTGCGTTTGTCCTCGCCGACCTTGTCCGGGCACACGAACACGCACTTGTAACCGCGCCGCTGCGCGACGAGCGCCAGACCGACGCCGGTGTTGCCGGAGGTCGGTTCGACGATCGTGCCGCCGGGGCGCAGTTCACCGGACTTCTCGGCGGCCTCGATCATCCGCAGGGCGATCCGGTCCTTGCTGCTGCCCCCTGGGTTGAGGTATTCGACCTTGGCCGCGACGAGCCCGGAACCGGGAGTGACCACCGAGTTGAGCTTGACCAGGGGCGTGTTGCCCACCAGGTCGACGACAGAATTGGCGATGCGCATGCCTCCATCGTCCCAGAGTCGCTCGGCGCCGTGGAAACCGACATCGGGGCAGGGGCCACTCGTGGTGCCACTAAGCTGGCTGACGTGTCCGGTACCCGCTCCAGCGACCACCGACTCCTGCGTGATCTGGGCGCCACCGCGGCTGCGACGTCCGCTGCGGCGGGGATCACCTGGGGTGGCTACAACCTGTTGGTATGGCAGGCCCAGAAGGCTCGCACGGTCATCCCGCGCCGCACCGACAACGCCCCCAACGGCGACGGCATCTACCGCCCCGATGGCAGCGGGCCGTATCGGGTGACCCGCGAGAACCGCGACGTCGTCGAATTGAATCTGGCGGTCTTCGGGGATTCGACGGCCGCCGGACTCGGCGCCGACACCCCTGACCAGACGCCCGGCGCCCGGCTGGCACGGCGCATCGCCGTCGACACCGACAATGTGGTGCGCTACAGCAACAAGGCGATCGTCGGGGCCACGTCCAAGGGGCTGGGCGCCCAGATCGACGCCATGCTGATCGCCGGTCATCGTCCCGACATCGCGGTCATCCTCATCGGCGCCAACGACGTGACCGCCCGCAACGGGATCCGCGCCTCGGCCTCCCGACTCGGCGAGGCGGTGCGGCGGCTGCGTGCCGTCAACGCCCAGGTCGTGGTCGGTACCTGCCCGGACCTCGGCGCCATCACCGCGATCCCCCAGCCGCTGCGCACCGTCCTGCGGCTGTGGGGCGCCCGACTGGCCGCCCGGCAGAAGGCCGCGGTCCGCGGGGCCGGTGGGCGGCCGGTGCCACTGGCCGATCTGCTCTCCGACCATTTCCGCCAATCCCCCGATCGCATGTTCTCCGTCGACCGCTTCCATCCCTCTGCCGACGGGTACGAGTTGGCTGCCGACATCCTGCTCCCGGAAACGCTTGCCGCGATCGGGGAATGGGGACCGGCTCCCCTCCCGCAGCTTCCCGAGGTGTCGCCGACGGTCAAGTCGAGCAGACTCATGGATCGCCTGCTGCGGCGTGTGCGCGACGTCGACTGAGTTGTCACGGACCTCGTGCACAGGGCTCCCGGCGCTGTGACGTAATCTGAGCCGCATGCCTGAAGCCGTCATCGTCGCCCATGCACGTTCCCCGATCGGCCGCGCCGCCAAGGGATCCCTCAAAGACATCCGCCCGGACGAGTTGTCCCGGCAGATGATCGCTGCCGCTCTCGCGAAGGTCCCCGAACTCGATCCGAAGGACATCGAGGACATCCACTGGGGCATCGGCCAGCCCGGTGGACAGGGCGGTTATAACATCGGCCGCGTTCTGGCTGTCGAACTCGGATACGACCACATCCCCGGCGTCACCGTGAACCGCTACTGCTCATCGTCTCTGCAGACCACCCGGATGGCACTGCATGCGATCCGGTCCGGAGAGGGCGACGTGTTCATCTCCGGTGGGGTGGAGAGTGTGTCGAGCTTCGGGATCTCCGGGGCAGCCGACGGGGCACCGAATTCGAAGAACCCACTCTTCGACGAGGCCATCGCCCGCACCGCCAAGACCGCCGAAGGCGGCGCTCCCCAGTGGCACGATCCGCGCGAGGACGGCGTCCTGCCCGACGTCTACATCGCGATGGGCGAGACCGCGGAGAACGTCGCGTCCTACACCGGCATCTCCCGCGAGGATCAGGACCGGTGGGGTGTGCGCAGTCAGAACCGTGCCGAGGAGGCCATCAAGGCGGGCTTCTTCGAGCGTGAGATCGATCCGGTCACGCTCCCCGACGGCACGGTCGTCAGCACCGACGACGGTCCCCGCGCCGGCACCACCTACGAGAAGATCAGCCAGCTCAAGCCGGTGTTCCGTCCCGACGGCACCGTCACCGCCGGTAACGCCTGCCCACTCAACGACGGTGCCGCGGCGCTGGTCATCATGAGTGACACGAAGGCCAAAGAACTCGGACTGACCCCGCTCGCACGTGTCGTCGCCACCGCAGCGACCGGCTTGTCCCCGGAGATCATGGGCCTCGGCCCGATCGAGGCGATCCGCAAGGTGCTCACCGTCTCGGGCATGGCACTGTCCGACATCGACCTGGTGGAGATCAACGAGGCCTTCGCAGTGCAGGTTCTCGGATCGGCCGACGTGCTCGGCATCGACCACGACAAGCTGAATGTATCCGGCGGGGCGATCGCGCTGGGGCATCCGTTCGGCATGACCGGTGCACGCATCACCACCACCCTCCTCAACAACCTGCAGACCCACGACAAGACCTTCGGCATCGAGTCGATGTGTGTCGGCGGCGGACAGGGTATGGCGATGGTGCTCGAGCGGCTGAGCTGACCAGACCCGATCAACGACAGAACCCCGCCTCCGGAATCCGGACGCGGGGTTCTGTCGTTCTGGTGACTAGTCGGACTGGAAGTAGCTCAGCAGTCGCAGGATCTCGACGTAGAGCCAGACCAGCGTGACGGTCAGACCGAGCGCCACACCCCACGCGGCACGCGACGGTGCACCCGCCCGGATCAGCCGATCGGCGGCATCGAAATCGATGAGGAAGCTGAACGCTGCGATCGCGATGCAGATCAACGAGAAGATGATGGCGATCGGGCCACCGTCGCGCAGGATGCCCGCGCTGTGGGTGAACAGGCCCAGGATCAGGTTGCCGACCATCAGCACGATCACACCGATGAGACCGGCGAAGAGCATGCGGGTGAATCGCGGGGTGACGCGGATCGCGCCGACCTTGTAGACGACCAGCATGCCGAAGAACACGCCGAAGGTACCGAGCACCGCCTGACCGATGAGCGCACCGGCGTTGGCGCTGTCGGCGATGACCCAGTTGCCGAACACATACGAGATCGAGCCGACGAAGAGCCCCTCGAACAGCGCGTACGCGAGCACGATGGCGGGATTGTCCTGCTTGCGGCCGAAGCTCGCGACGAGAACCAGGATCAGGCCGACGATCGCACCCACGCCGGCCAACGGGCCGGCGAGGGCTTCGTTGGACGCGCACAGGAAGTAGGCCACGATCGCCGAGATCGAGAGCACGCCGAGCGTGATCGCCGTCTTGGTGACGACATCGTCGATCGTCAACTGCCGTGTCGTGGGCGGGGCCGGGGTATACGGCTGGGTCGGCTGTCCGTACTGGTTGAACATGGCGGCCTGGCCGGCTCCGGCGGCGCCGGTCCCGAAGCCCGCATAGCCGCCGGCGGTCTGATTGTCGCGGACCACTCCGCGCATCACCGGATTGCTACTGTCTCGCACTGCTGCTCCCTATCTGAACCTGAGTGGACGTCGTGCCACATCGTGTGTGGACGGGACTGTTCTGCTGTGACCAACGCGGAAGTCGCCCCCCGAGTTCCGACTTTACCTTCTCTTGACCATCATGGGGCGAGTCGGCACCTGACCGATATGTCCGTATGGGCCGCGATCAGCGTCGCAGAGCGGCGAGCAGCCGTCGCAACTCGTGGGGCTGCTCACATCCGGTGACCCCCATGACCGCTCGACCCAGACACACCGCGCGCAGCGTGACCTCGGCACGGTCGAAGTCCTCACCCCAGCTCAACGTGGGCTTGGCGATCATCAGCGAGGCGAGACCGTGGGCGGTCGACCACAACTCGAGCACGATGTCGCCGACGTCCGCAGGATCGAAGATCCCGGCCTCGGCGACCTCGTTGATGGTCTCGGTGACCCGGACGAACGCCGAGACCGCGAGCACCTCGTCGACCTTGGTGGTGGTGTCGATCGTGGTCGCCGAGAACGCCTGCCGGTACAACACCGGGGTCGACACGGCGAACCGCACGTATGCCATGCCCAGGCAGAACGCCCGTTCGAGCGGGTCGTCGACGCCGGTGGTCGCGGCCACCAGACGATCATCGAGCTGTTCGAAGTACCGCGCACAGACGGCGTCGAGCAACGCGTCCTTGTCGGCGAAGTGCAGATAGATCGACGGCGGCGTCACCCCGACCCGCGTCGCCACGGCACGGATCGACACGCCCGCCGCGTCCCGCTCGTCGAGCAGCAGCTCGGTGGCCGCGTCGATGATCTCCTCGGCGAGGAGTTCACCCGACCCGCGGGGCGACCGACTTCGTCGGTGGGACCTGGTCACTGTTCTCCTGCTCATCGAAACCGGGCTGGTCGAATTGTCCGGCGGCCCCCTCTTCGGACAATCCGATGCGATCGTGCAGTGCCCGCAGCGGGCGCGGCGCCCACCAGTTGTAGCGGCCCGCCAAACGCATGAACGCGGGGACGAGCAGCATCCGGATGATCGTCGCATCCATCAGAACGGCCAGCGTCAGTCCCACCCCGAACATACGCATGAACGACACCTCCGATACGGCAATCCCGGCGAACACGATGCTCATCAGCAGGGCCGCGGCGGTGACGACTCGTCCGGTCCGCGCGATACCGACGGCCACCGCGTGATCGTTGGCCGTCCGGGTGCGCTCCGAGGACAACCATTCCTCCCGGATCCGTCCCAGCAGGAACACCTCGTAGTCCATCGACAACCCGAACGCGACGCAGAACATCAGCACGGGCATGGTGGCGACGAGGTATCCCGTCGCGGTGGTACCGAGGCCGTCGAGGTGCCCGTCCTGGAAGAACCAGACCATCGCCCCGAAGGTCGCCGACAGCGACAGGATGTTGAGCACCAACGCCTTCAGCGGCAGCACCACCGAGCCGGTGAACAAGAACAGCAGGATGAATGTGGCCACGGCGATGATCAGCAGCACCCAGGGCAGGTGGGCGTAGATCGAGTCGACGGTGTCGGTGTTGGCCGCCTGCAACCCGGTGATGCCGACATCGAGGCCCGCGGGTGTCGGTACCGCCCGGAGCGCCTCGAGTTGGTCGGCCCCCTGCGGCGTCAGCGGCTGCACCTCGCTGGAGATCGTCACCAGTGAGGTCACCTGGCCGTCGGCGCCGGTCCGGTTGTCGGCGGGATCGGGCGGCGCGACCTGGTTGCCGTCGACGAAGCTTCCCACGCCGCCGGAGATCGAGGTCACCCCGTCCACTCGGGACAGCTCCGATGCGTACCGTGCACGCGCCTGGTCGTCGACCGGCCCGGAGATCACCACGGTCAGCGTCGAACTCAGGTCGTCGGTGAACTGATCGCGGATCTCTTCCTGGACCTGGTGTGTGCTCGCCGATTGCGGGAGAACACGGTCGTCGGGGAACCCGAAGGTGATCGAGAGGAATGGCACGCCCAAGATGACGAGAAACGCGATGACCGCGGCCGCGACCGGGGCGGCATGCCGCAGAACCCACCCGACGAACCGATACCACCGGCCCTGTTCGATCGGCACCGGGGCGGGTTCGCCCTGGCCCCGCAGCCTGCGGATACCGCGCCGCACGTCGAGCGCGTCGATACGGGCACCGAGGAGTGTGAGCGCGGCGGGCGTCACGATCAGCGCCGCGAGTACTGCGATGACCACAACTCCCAGACCGGCGTAGGCAAAGGACCGCAGGAAGTACATCGGGAACACCGCGAGCGCGCACATCGACAGCGCCACCGTGACCGCGGAGAACGCGACCGTGCGCCCGGCGGTGTTCATCATGATGAAGATGGCCGTCCGCCGGTCCCGGCCCGCGGTGACCTCCTCCCGATAGCGCGTCACCAGCAACAGCGTGTAGTCGATGGCCAACGCCAAACCCAGTGCGGTGGTGAGGTTGAGCGCGAAGATGGAGACGTCGGTGATCGACCCGACCAGACGCAGCAACGCGAACGTCACCACGATGGCGATGATTCCGACGACGATCGGCAGGGCCGCCGCGACGAGACCTCCGAACACCACGATCAGGACGAGGAAACTGATCGGGATGGCGATCGCCTCGGCCATCGCGAGGTCCTTCGTCGTCTGCTCGTTGACCTGACCGAACACCAGTGCCTGCCCACCCGCGCGCACCGTGATCCCATCGTGCTCGCCGACGAATCGCTGCTCGATGTCCTCGGCGTAGGACGGCGCGTTGGCGTCGCCGCCATCGATGGTGGCCACGATCAACGCCGACGAGCGATCGGCGCTCAGCAGCGCCGGCGCCAGCGACGGTCGTTGCCACACCGACAGGATCGGTTGTTGCACATGGTCGGTCGCGGCCAGGTCGGTGACCATCTGGCGCCCGAGGGCGACCGCCGCGGGGTCGCGCGACATGTCGACGCCGGCCGGGCCGTCGAGTTTGAACACCAGTTGCGGGCCGCCGCGGTGGAAGGTCTCGTTGACCACGGCCGTGGCCCGTGCGGATTCTGAGTTCGGGTCTTCGTATCCCGCCGAGAGCAGATGCCCGGCCGCCGATGCCCCGTAGAGTCCGCATCCGACCAGGATCAGGAACAGCACGGCCAGAACACGTTTCGGCGCGGATACAGCGATGGTGGTGATTCGGGTCAGCATGGTTCCCCCACGAGGAGTCAGTGACTTATCGTCGTTAAGTTAACGCCACTAAGTCACCAAGTCAACGGTGGGTACTCCGTCGGGACCACACGATCGACGGTGCAGCCAGGTCTGGCATGCTGTTCAGCGCGGCCCCTATAGCCCAATTGGCAGAGGCAGCGGACTTAAAATCCGCACAGTGTCGGTTCGAGTCCGACTGGGGGCACTTATAACCGCTGGTAGATGCCCATTTTTGGCCACATACCCCCTGGGGGTACTTGCGATAGCGCGCCCGGCCCCGGCATTACCCCGGCGTGGCGGCGTCTAATTTGTCGGACACTCCTGCGAGAATCAGCGAGAAATCCGAAATCAGCGAAGGACACTCAATGGGTAACGTCGCGGACGGCCTGCAAACGGTCAACAACATCGGCCACGGCGGCTCGTTTCAACCAACGGCGGCTGACGCCTGGGAGGACACAACCTGCGGATTCTGCGGCGCAGTCTCACTGTTCACGGTAGCGCGTGTCAAGCAGGACAGTCGCAGTGCGTCCGCTCCGGTCTCATGGATGCGGTGCCCAAGATGCCTGCGGGGCAGCGTTATGAATGACGGAACGCCCTCTCCCTCGCCGCTGCCATTTTCGACACCAGAGGGCGTCCCTCCGCAAGAAGCAGCACTGTGGGAGCAAGTGCGGGCCAGCCTGTCTGTAGGCGCGTACTCGGGTGCGGCCATGATCTGCCGAAAGCTGTTACTGCATGTCGCGTACACACACCAGCGGGCGGCAGATCCCGACGCGAAGCCGTTCCGTAATTTCGCTAAAGCCATTCAGTATTTGGAGGACGAGCACGTGATTCTCGCGTCGCACAAATCCTGGGTGGACCAAATCAGGCAGCTCGGCAACCGAGCCAACCATGAGCTACCTCATATAGAGGCCGACGAGGCCACTAATATCGCAACGTTCACTTTCCAGCTCTTCATCAATCTGTACGAGATGCCTTTCAAGGCGAAGCTGAGCAATCCACTCACCGGAGAAGCCGCAAATCCCTACGAAACCCCAGAGGATGACCACGCGGCCTCACCGTCCGAATAGCTGCACGACGTTTCCCAGGTCCGGTTCGGCCGCAGCGCTTTCCGGCGCGGTCGGCTCGGGGAGGTCGTTCAGCGCGCCGCCATCTTCCTCAGGAATCCAGTCGCCGTAGGTGTCCAGAGTAAGCGTAAAGGTGCTGTGGCCCATCCACCGCGACACCTGCATAAAGTGGACGCCCGCCATCAGCTGCATGACGGCGAAGGTGTGCCGAAGATCGTGCAGGCGGACGCCGTGCTGGGCCGGGCAGTCGGTGGTCGCGGGGCGGCGCGCCGGGAGCCCGACGGCCTCCAACGCGGGCTTGAGGATCGTGTCGTAGAAGGTGCCCATGAACACGGGCTGCGTCCAGTCCAGCGGCACCGCGTACCGCGTGCCCTTGGCGCGGTAGCCGCCACCGTTCTTCCGGCTGGGCCACAGCGGCGCTGACGGCTCGTTGGCGCGGGGATGCGCCGCCACGTACTGTCGTAGCTTCTCAGCCAGCCAAGGCGGTAGGGGCACGGTTCGCCGCGACTTGCGCGACTTGGGCGTGGTGGTGATCCACTCGCCTCCCTTGCGGTCTTTGGTCCGGCGAACGCTCACTGAGCAGCGCGTGACCGTTGTGGAATCGGGGCCGGGGCGTGTGGTGAACGCGAGATCGCCGATTTCCAGGCCGCTGTTCTCTGCCGCGCGCAGACCGCTATACGCCAAGAACTCCACCATCAGCGCGTACTCCGGGTACGCCGGGAGCGTCTGGCCGTTGGCGTCAGCAGCCTTGCCGGCGACGGCAGCGCTCAGCTGCGCCACCTGCTCAGCCGACAACGGGCGGTGCTGAAACTTCTCGCGATCGCCAGTGGCGCGGCCTCCGTCGTAGTCCACCCGGTCACACGGGTTGCTGGTGATCGCGCCATGCTGCATGGCGTACTTCATCACGCGGCGCAGTCCATTCCAGGCGTGCTTGACCGTGCCCGGCTTGATGGGCTCGCCGCCGTTCTGCCGCGACTGCTTGCGTACCAACGAAGTCAGATAGTCCTCGCAGTCCTTTGGCGTGATCGCCGCCGTCGCTTTGCTGCCGAACGCCGGGAGCAGATAATGCCGCACGATCTTCGCGTAGCCGTCCAAGGTCTTCTGCTTCAACCGCCCCTGAGCAACCTTGACCTGTTGGCTCTCGATCCACGCCTGAGCGTAGTGACCCAACGGCAAATCGCCGGCCTTCTTCTGTTCGGCAAGGGCGCTGGTCTGCCCGGAATGCCTGGCGGCGTTCAGTTCGTCGCGGCGGGCTTCAGCGTCCTCGCGGGTAGCGAAGGACTCCTGCCGGGCGCGGGTCTTGGTCTTGCCGTTGGCCTGCACCACTGGCAGGCCGTAGTCGTCGCGGACGGGCTCGCGCCACACCACTTCGTAGCGTTTGACAGCGCGGCCTTTGCGCTTCTGGCTGGTCTCGTGACTGCGGATGTAGGCCATCAGGCCACCTCCTGTGTGAGGCGGGCGAGCACGCGCCGCACCGACGAATACGACCACGCGTCGCCTCCGGTGGCGGTGGGTACGCCTTCGGCGGTGAGTCGGTTGGCTATGGCCTTGGCCCCGAGGCCCTGCAACGAGAGGACCTGGATGCGGCGCTGGGCGGTGGTGCTGATGAGCTTGCCTTCGCCGCGTTTACGTTTCTGTTCCAGGGCTTCTCGGGTGCGGGTGCTGATCTTGCGGCGTTCCTCGGCGGCCACCGCCAGGCGGATGTCGGCCTGGAAACGCTGGCTCGGGTCGCCGCTGTCGGCTCCTTCGCAGTCCATTAGTCGCCAGCCGTAGTCGTTGGCGCGCTTCATAATCTGCGCGGCGTCCAGCTGGTCGCGGGTGACGCGGTCCAAGGCGCGGACCAGGAGGCCCTGCGCCACGCCCGACTCCACAGCCGCGATGGCCACCTCGCGCCCGAACATCGCGTCGGTCTTGGCTCCACTGACCACGTCGGTGGTGACGGTCAGCAATTCGTGGCCGCGTGTCTCGCACCACCGCTCCAGGCTTTCGCGTTGCGCTTCCAGGCCGAGGCCGCTGTCGCCCTGGTCCTTGGTGCTCACCCGCACATACCCAACAACCCTCATCGCGCACCCCAGATCGTCACACCCTGAAACGGGCTCACGTCCACGATCGGCAGCCCCGGCAGGTAGTCGTCGTCGAGGATTGCCTGAGCGGCTGCGCGGACGGTGGTGTCGTCACTGAACAACGGGACCATCACGTCAATCTGTTCGTAGCCAACGCTTTCCGAGCCGAACGTCACCGTCCACACCTCGCGCGTGGCGGGGATCGTGCCGCCGTGGAACTCAGTCATGTTGTCTCCCTGGTCTTGTGGGGTCCGAGGGGCGCACTGCACCTTGCGCCCCTGCACCCCCACCCTACCGCACTGTGATGCACATCACTATTCGACAAGTGTTGTCGGAGTTGATGTTTCGCCGTGCTGCGCCTTTGAGATGGCCGTAGGGTGGGTGGGCGTGCGCCGGGGTGTGCTGGGCCGTCCGTGTGGCTGCTGGCCTACCGGGAACCCCTGCTGTGTGGTTACCCCTGCCGGTTGCGGCGGGGTGCCGGGGTCTGCGGAGGTGGCGCGGTGCGATGCAGCTGGTCCAGTGCGTCCTCCAGGTCCATCAGTCCCGACGTGGGCTCGGCACTCCGGGCCGCCGCAGGACGGGGCGGCTCGTCAGGACGAGGCCGAGGCGGGGGTGGCAGTACCTCGTAGTCCTCCACTACCTGCGCGTCCATCACTTCGCTTTCGGTCCAGTCGTCGTCGGGGCTGTCGGCGGTGTTGGGGTCGGCGGGTTCGCCTCGCCGCGAACGACTCTCAGCCCGGCTACCGCCGGTAATCATCGCGTTGAGGATCTGCTCAAACCCCTTGCTCGGGCCGACCTCCACCTCTACGGCGGTCTTCGCCGACAAGCCAGCGCGGTCTAGAGCGCTGTTGGTAGCGGCAAGGCGAACCCCGTCAGCCACGTCGTCATCGACAGCCATCTTCAGCAGGTTCTTGGCCATGCGGTCGGCGGCCATTTCCAGGCGGGCACGGGCGGCAGCTTTCACTGCTGGGGCCGCACCCCCGTGCACGCGACAAACCGTGCCGCCAGCTATCGCTGCTCGCCTGCACCTCGTGCCGTCCTTCTTGTGTCCCACACACTGGTTCGGACGGCCCTCCATGCTCCACAGCGGTGTCACTCCAGTTTTCATAGGTGCCGTGTCTGCGAACCCGTCGCCCTCTGCTTTCGCCGGCTCCCACACTTCAAACTCTGGATCGTTCGGGTCTACAACCCATCGGCCGCCAAGCTCCTCCGCAGACTCGACGGACTCGGTTCGCGCGGACTGCGCTTGGGCCGAGACGTTCTCGTTCAGACTTGTCATCGTTTCTCCTACTTTCTCCATTTTGTTGTGCCGTGACCTATGCCGGGCCTTACGCACTGCACCTGGGCCAGGCCGGGTGACCTGTGCCCCTACGGGGGCTGGCACAGGTCATCCCTAACCTGTGCCAGCACAGGTCCGGCATAGGTGGCACAGGTGGCATAGGTTGGTGGTCAATCCTCATTCGAAGCAACCACTTTTAGCTGAATGATCCGTCCCGGTGTTTCCGGAGGGTTCGTCTCAAGGGAGAATGAAACCTATGGCAGCGGCAGGATCGAAGCGGTACTCGGCTGAGCTGAAGCG